>JAXMJU010000274.1:0-24087 GCA_034376265.1 Sulfuritalea sp. | reverse complement strand
GATCCTTCACGTCACGCTTTCGCACTCCGCTCAGAACTTAACCCTCGTCTTTCAACTCGGGTCAGCAGCCATCCCTTCGATTTCGGAATGACTACCCGCCACCACCTCCAGCACAGCAAGCACCTACACCTATCGGTTGTTTGGTTTTTAAAGAACTCCGCCCTCAATCACTTCCTTCAGCGGCTCCGCATGCAGCAGAGAGGGGCGCATTATACGGACCGTTTTTAGTTGGTCAATAGATTACGCAAAAAAATTTCGATGAATCTCAAATAAGGGTCACGCGAGCGAATTTTCGCTTACCCACCTGTAATACAACGCATCCGCCTGCACTCAGCGCCGCATTGCGATTGCCGACTTTCTCGCCATCAATCCTTACTCCGCCGCCATCGATCATGCGCAGGGCATCCGATGTGCTGGACGTCAGTCCAGCGGCCTTCAATACCTGCGCCAGCGATCCCGCAACGACGCTGATCTCGGGCATATCCTCGGGCAGCACGCCGCGCTGAAAACGCGCCTCGAACTCCGCGAGGGCAGCCTCGGCATCCTTGGCAGAATGGAACCGGGTCACGATCTCCTGCGCCAGCAATACCTTGATGTCGCGCGGGTTACGTCCGTCGGCCACTTCGCGCTTGAATTCGGCGATCTCGTCGTTGGCGCGAAACGAAAGCAGTTCGTAGTAGCGCCACATCAGTTCGTCAGACACCGACATCAGCTTGCCGAAAATTTCGGTCGGCGATTCCGCGATGCCGATGTAATTGCCGAGAGATTTCGACATCTTGTTGACGCCGTCCAGGCCTTCCAGCAGAGGCATCATCAAGACGCACTGTGGTGCCTGGCCATAGTGCTTCTGCAACTCGCGGCCGACCAGCAGATTGAACTTCTGGTCGGTGCCGCCGAGTTCGACATCCGCCTTCATGGCCACCGAATCGTAGCCCTGACACAGGGGATAGAGGAATTCATGGATCGCGATCGGCTGGCCGCCGGTGTAGCGCTTGGAGAAGTCGTCGCGCTCCAGCATGCGCGCCACGGTGTGGCGCGCAGCGAGCTTGATCATGCCGGCGGCACCGAGCGGCTCGAACCAGGTCGAGTTGAAACAAACCTCGGTCTTCTGCGGATCGAGAATCTTGAACACCTGCTCGCGATAAGTGTCGGCGTTCTCCAGAATCTGCTCGCGCGACAGCGGCGGCCGGGTCGTATTCTTGCCGCTCGGATCACCGATCATTCCCGTGAAATCGCCGATCAGGAACATGACGTGATGGCCGAGGTCCTGAAAATGCCGCAACTTGTTGATCAGTACGGTGTGCCCGAGATGCAGATCCGGCGCCGTGGGATCGAAGCCCGCCTTGACGCGAAGGGGACGTCCCGATTTCAGTTTTTCGATGAGTTCGGATTCGATCAGCAGTTCGTCCGCGCCACGCTTGATCAGTGCCAGTTGCGAGTCGATATCGACCATAGTGAGGTAACCCGGTTTGACGGAAGGGGGATATTTGCTACACTCACGCGACTTTTAGTTCCGGCTGACGCTTGCATTAGCCTTCCCTGAAACTGCGTTTTCAGTTATTCACCCATCCAATTGCAAAAAAACAAGAGCGGAATTTTAGCGCAACTCCTTGACTATCGAGTCGAACGACCCGGGCATTTCTGGGTTGGTGCTGGCGTGCTGGGAGTTTCGCTCTTCAGCATGGTCGCCGCTTTTGGCACCGTGAACGACACCCGAGTGGTGGAAATCCCTCGCCAGCAAGTGGTTGAGCAATTGGCGCTGCCGCCTCTGACGGCAGCATCCGACGCCGATCAAAGCTTCCTGCGCGAAGACCGCGTGCAGCGCGGCGATACGGTAATGGACTTGCTGCAGCGGCTCGGAATCGACGATCCGGCCGCGGTGGGTTTTCTGAGAAACAACACTACTGCCCAAAGCCTGTTCCGCCAGCTCAGTCCGGGCAAGAACCTGACGGTGCGAACCGGGCCTCAAGGCGAACTGCAGACCTTGGTCTTCCCGCTCAACGGCGGCAAGGATCAGGCCCTGGTGATCGAACGCCGGGCCGCACCGGATGGCGACCAATTCACCGCGTCGGAGCAGCCCCTGCCACTGGAAACCCAAGTGGTCATGAAAACTGCCGAGATTAGCTATTCCCTGTTCGGCGCTTCCGACGCGGCAGGGATTCCCGACGCGATCGCGACGCTACTGGCCGACATCTTTGGCGGCGACATCGATTTTCATCGCGACCTGCGCAAGGGCGATCGCTTTGCCGTCATCTACGAATCCGCGACCTATCTCGGGCGTGCCGTGCGCAGCGGGCGCATCCTCGCCGCAGAGTTCGTCAACGATGGCAAGACTTTCCGCGCCGCCTGGTTCGCCGATCCTGCCGGTAACGCTGGCAGCGGCGGCTACTACACCGCCGATGGCAAGAACATCCGCAAGACCTTCCTGCGCTCGCCCCTGGAATTCTCACGTATTACGTCCGGCTTCACTGCGGCGCGTTTCCATCCCGTACTGAAAAAATGGCGCGCACACAAGGGCGTCGATTATGGTGCCCCGACCGGCACCCGGGTCAAAGCCACCGGCGACGGCGTGGTCGAGTATGTCGGCGTGAAGGGCGGGTATGGCAAAGTCGTTATCCTGCGTCATCAGAATCGCTATACGACGCTTTACGGGCACCTCTCGGGCTTCGCGTCGGGCCTGCGCAAAGGCAATCGCGTCGGCCAAGGCGACGTAATCGGCTTCGTCGGCGCCACAGGGCTGGCCAGCGGCCCGCACCTGCATTACGAGTTCCGCGTCAATGAAGTGCATCAGAATCCGCTGGCGATGGCCTTGCCCAGCGCGCCACCCTTGATGCCACAACAACTCGGCCTGTTCCGGGAACAAACCGCGGCCCATCTCGCCCGTATTGACCTGATTCGCGGATTCGACCTCGCCCAAGACGACTGACATGGCATCGGCTGTGCCGCTGGTCGTGGGCTTGATGTCGGGAACCAGCCTCGATGGCGTCGATGCCGCCCTGGTCGACTTCTCCCGCAGCCAACCGCGCACGCTTGCCACATTCTGGCAGCCGTATTCCGACGCCATCCGCCAGCAGGCCCTACGGCTACAGACCGCGCAACGCAACGAAATCCACTCCGCCGCGCTGTTCGCCAACGAACTAACGCGTTGCTACGCCGAGGCCGTCGGGCATCTCCTGACCAAAGCCGCGGTCAGCGCCGAGCAAGTTGCGGCCATAGGCTGCCACGGACAGACCATCCGGCATCAACCCGCTGCCGGCTACACCGTGCAGTTGAACAATCCGGCGCTGCTGGCCGAATTGACCGGAATCACTGTCGTAGCCGATTTTCGCAGCCGCGACATTGCCGCGGGCGGCCAGGGAGCCCCGCTGGTGCCGGCCTTTCATGCAGCGATATTCGGCGATGCCTCGCGGCATCGGGTCATCCTGAACATCGGCGGCATCGCCAATCTGACCGACCTCAACCCCGGGCAGGCGGTGCGCGGCTTCGACTGCGGGCCTGGGAATCTGCTGATGGACGCCTGGATAGAACGCCACAAGGGACTGCGCTACGACAAAGGCGGGCAGTGGGCCAAGCAAGGGCAGGTGCTTCCCGAACTGCTGCACAGCTTCCTAGCCGACAGCTTTTTCGCCGCAAGCCCGCCCAAGAGCTGCGGCCGCGACGAGTTCAATCTGGCGTGGATCGAGCGCCATCTTGCCGGCAGCGAACGGCCGAAGGACGTCCAGGCGACCCTGCTTGAACTCAGCGCTGTGTCTGCGATTCGGGCTATCGATCGCTGGTGCGGCAATCCCGCCGAACTCTTCGTCTGCGGCGGCGGCGCGCACAATCAGGCTCTGATGGCTCGACTGCAGCATCATCTGACGAATTGCCGTGTCGCTAGCACCAACTCTCTCGGTCAAGCGGCCGACTGGGTAGAAGCGCTGGCCTTTGCCTGGTTAGCGTGGCGCACCCTGAACGGCGAAACGGGCAATCTACCGGAAGTCACGGGCGCCCGCGGGCCACGTATCCTGGGCGCCATCTATCGGCACTGATTCCGTGCGTGACGGCGGGCGATAACGACAAAAGGCGCGGGGCCCACGGCCCCACGCCTTTTCTTGCCTATGCAACCCGAATCAGGCGGAGAAAGACGACCCGCAGCCGCAGGTCGATTGCGCATTCGGATTCTTGATCACGAATTGCGAACCTTCGAGCCCCTCCGAGTAATCGATCTCGGCACCGACCAGGTACTGATAGCTCATTGGGTCGATCAGCAGCGATACACCATTCTTTTCCATCACGGTGTCGTCGTCGTTGGTCACTTCGTCAAAAGTGAAGCCGTACTGAAACCCGGAACAGCCGCCGCCAGTCACGAACACCCGCAGTTTGAGTTCGGGGTTGCCTTCTTCGGCAATGAGTTCCTTGACCTTGGATGCCGCGTTATCGGTGAAATTGAGCGGTGCCGGCATTTCGGTGGGTGCATTCATGGTGTTCTCCTGTGGGTTCTCCGCAATGGATTAATAAGTATGTCCGGAAATTATGGTTTCAATAGCATCAGGCGTCAATTACTGGCAGCCAGTTTCAATTCCACCGCCTTCGACGGCGCACCCTCGTGCACCAAACGGCCTTGCACTACCGCCCCGAGATGCATTTCGATCGTACTGTACTCGACATCACCCGTGACCCGGGCGCGCGTCTGAAGTTCCAGGAAATCGCTCGAATGCACCGCGCCGATCACGGTTCCGTTGATAACCAGGTGGGAAACCGAGATCTCGCCCTCGATCCGCGCATGCTCGCTGATCACCAGCGTTGCCGGTTGTCCTTCGCTACCGCGAACATTCCCCTTGATTTCGCCATCGACACGAAGGCCGCCGGTAAAAGTCACATCGCCTTCCAGTGAAGTGCCGGCACCGATCAGGCTGTCGATGCGGCCCTGGGGCTTGGTGGTTTTCTTGCCAAACATGACTGGGATCTCCTCACCTGCCTAAAGTGTTAATACCGTGACGCTTAGAGAGTCACGCTCTGACTGGCTTTCACTGCGCCGTCCTGTATCAAGCGCGCCTCGACGCGTTGAATCCGCACATCGGTTCCCACCCGGAATGTGCCTTCCAGACGCCGGAAGTAACGAAAATTGACATGGTACTGACTGGCGGCGGGATCCCCGGCGGCGGGAAACTGCATCATAGCAGTCTCTGTGCCTCGCTGCACGGTGGCCATCAACTGGATCATGCCGTTGAATTCCTTATCCTTTTTTTCCCCTGTTTGCGCCAGCAGGAGGCGGTAGCGATATTCGCCGTCACCTGCCGGAAGAATCTGTAGCCGACTGATCGCCAGTCCGGAATTCCCAACCTGCCCACCTGCAAGGCTTTCAAACGTTGCCAGGTCGGACTTGAGGTGAGTATTTTCCTCTTCCAAGGTCCGTATTTGGGCGGTCAGTTGCTCCTGCGAGGTGCTCTCGATGCGCAAGCGGCTTTCGCTGGCATTTGCCACCTTGCGGGCGCTTTCCAAGTCGGATTCCAGCTGCGCAATGCGTTCCCGCATTTCGGTGATCTCATGTTCGCTCGCGCCTTGATGAAAACCCGCAATGCGCTGCCCCGCGTCATAAATCCAGCCGGCCAAAGCCAATGACGCGCCCGCCAGCAGGACCACGGACAGCGCCCGCCAATACCATGGCAGATGCGTCCGGATTGCAACTCGCGGCGCAGAAATGCCGAAGCGGCTGCGCAGCCGCCTCAGCGTCAGGGCAAAACGGGAACTTGCGAAAGACCCGAACATTCGTCCAGACCAAACATCAGGTTCATGTTCTGTACCGCCTGCCCTGCGGCCCCCTTCACCAGATTGTCGATCACCGAGAGGACCACCAGCATATCGCCGCCCTGCGGTCTATGCACTGCAATCCGGCAGGTATTTGCCGCGCGCACCGAACGCGTCTCGGGATGCGATTTCGGCGGCAGCACATCGACGAAAGGCTCGGCGGCATAACGCTGCTCGAACAAGGCCTGAAAATCCGCTTCGCGCGTAATGCGGGCATAGAGCGTGGCATGGATGCCGCGAATCATCGGCGTCAGGTGCGGCACAAAGGTCAGGCCGATCTGCTGCTCGGCCTTGCCCGCCGCGCGCGCGAGGCCCTGCCGAATCTCGGGCAGGTGGCGGTGGCCCGGAACACCATAGGCCTTGAAGTTGTCCGCTGCCTCGGAAAATAGAATCCCTATCTCCGCCTTACGACCGGCGCCGGAAACACCTGACTTGGCGTCGGCAATCAAGTGCTCGAGATCGACGCAGCCCGCTTCCACCAACGGCAGGAAACCCAGTTGCGTCGCCGTCGGATAACAACCGGGGTTAGCCACCAGGCGGGCAGTACGGATTTGCTCGCGATTCACTTCGGGCAAGCCATACACGGCCTCGGCAACCAGTTCCGGGCTGGCGTGGCTCATGCCATACCACCGCTCCCACAGAGCGATGTCCTTGATGCGAAAATCGGCCGCCAGGTCGATGACCTTGACTCCGGCATCCAGCAACTGCGCCACCTGCTGCATGGCGATGCCATTGGGCGTGGCGAAAAACACCACGTCGCAATCGCTTAGCGGCGCGTCCTTGGGATCGCTGAAATTCAGGCTCACGGCACCGCGCAGGCTGGGAAACATGTCGGCAACCTTGGTGCCGGCCTCGCCCCGCGAGGTGATTGCAGTCAGCTCGACGCCGGAATGCTGCGCCAACAAGCGCAAGAGTTCCACTCCCGTGTAGCCCGTACCGCCGACGATACCTGCCTTGATCATGCCACGCTCCTTGCTGCGAAGAGAAGATGTTAACCCGTAACGGGATACAAACGAAAACGGAGTTTCAAAGAGCGGCCGATGCCGGCTCCATCGGCGTCAGGCGCGGCGGCGGCATCCGGTGGATACCGTCTCCAACCAGATGCTGAGAATGCAACTAAAAAGCCGCCCGAAGGCGGCTTTTTGCGCAACAGCGATGTCGCCGCTGAAGCTTAGCGCTTTGAGAACTGCTTGCGCCGGCGCGCCTTGCGGAAGCCGACCTTCTTGCGCTCGACTTCGCGCGCATCGCGGGTAACGAATCCGGCGCTCGAAAGAGCCGGTTTCAAGGTCGCGTCGTATTCGATCAGGGCGCGGGTGATGCCGTGACGAACGGCACCGGCCTGACCAGACTCGCCGCCGCCTTCGACATTCACCAGAATATCGAAGGTGGTCGTGTGCTGGGTCAGCTCAAGCGGCTGACGCACCACCATGCGGCCGGTTTCGCGCGAGAAGAACTCGTCGACCGGCTTGTCGTTGACCACAAACTTGCCGCTGCCGGTGCGCAGAAACACGCGGGCAATAGCCGTCTTGCGGCGGCCGGTACCATAATATTGGGTGACTGCCATGAGAACTCCTTAGATTTCCAGCGTCTTCGGCTGCTGGGCGCTATGCGGATGCGCGGCGCCGGCGTAGCACTTCATCTTCTTCAGCATCGCGTAGCCCAGCGGGCCTTTGGGCAGCATGCCCTTCACGGCCTTTTCCAGGATGCGTCCGGGAAAACGCTGCTGCAGTTTGATGAAGTTGGTTTCGTTGATACCACCCGGATAGCCGGTGTGGCGATAGTATTTCTTGTCTTCGGCCTTGTTGCCGGTGACACGCAGCTTTTCGACATTCACCACGACGATGTAATCGCCGGTATCGACGTGCGGCGTGAAGATGGCCTTGTGCTTGCCACGCAGCCGGTGTGCGATCACGGCAGCCAGGCGACCCAGCACCTTGTCCGTGGCATCGACGACAACCCAGTCGTGCTGGACCTCATGTGGCTTGGCGGAAAATGTTTTCATTCTCGTGTTCCTTGCTTGCATCGATAACCCGGCCCGCGCAGCAAGGGATGGAATCCGCCCATGCGCTTCTCGGAAAGCCGAGCATTCTAACCAATAGACGAAGCGCCTGTCAAATGGGAATTGCTAAAAGCCCAGCGACTGCGGCCTATCTGCAGTAGCCCACATGATCAAGGCCGATAGCCTTGCGCAGCGGAATTGTTCTCACCCTGCTTCCGGACCGCACGTTTCATTCGGTCCTGACCAGACCAAGCACCGCAGCCGCGTTGAGAAAATCGATGATTTCCTCGATCGGCCTGGCAGCGCTGGCCACCACTTGCTCGGGCGCCGAAAGTTTTCCCACCAGACCTTCGGCCAGCCGCGGCTGCCACTCCAGGTGCGGCAACAATTTGAAATCCGGCATTTTTTTCAGGCCAACCCGGGTTGCCCGTGCAATTTCCGCCAACGGCTGGCCCTGGGAGGCACTCATCACGCCCCAGAAGCGCAAGGCCTGGTAGGGCCGCGCGGAAAAACGCCGGCATTCGCCCAGGAGCCTTGCGTCATTGGTGATCTTGATCTGGCATGCGGCGGGATCGGCGCGCCAGAAATCGTGGCCGGAGAACCATGTGGGATCAGCGCGGGCGGAACGCACCCCGGCGTTGACATCGACGAGCAGATCCGGGGCGCCGGGAACACTCACGGCCAGCGGCTGGTCGATGAGCAGTTTGGGGATAATCGCTTGAATCGCGCCGATCAGGCTGCGCTCCGGCAGGAATAGCTTGCGCATCGCGCGCGCGGCAACGGCCGACTCGGTTGCGCGCTGCGCCGTGGCAGCCGAGGCTGCGGCCAACTGCGCCGCCTCGGCCAGGACCTCGGCGATCTCGTTGGCTCGTGGCGGGCAATGGCCGAGGACACGGACCCCCGGCGGTGCCTCCTCGCCACGCGAACAGCAGTAAATAAGCAGCAGCCCGGCGCCAAGTCGACTCACCAGTTCCGCCACCCGCTCCGGCGGCAAGCGCCCCAGAAAGGCGATCTGCGCGCCTGCCGGATCCTCGACCAACTGCCAAGTCAGGCCCTGCGTTCTGGCAACCAGCGGCAACAAGGACTTCAGCACCATGAGATCCTTATCTTCAATCCCGATGGTAGCTACGGACACATCAGTCATTTCCCCTCCCCCTCTCGGCGATGCGCCGAGGCTGCCTATTTCGGATTCTTGTTTTTTTCCTTCTATACCTTGCTGCGAACCGTTCTCAAGCTGGCGAAAATCGAGAATTCGTGCGTAATCCCGCTACCCCCTGATGGGAGTCCCGGTAAAGAGGGGAAGTTGCTCAAGGGAAGCCGCGGCCTTGGCGATGCAGCGCGGAGGCAGCGGCCCGGTGCGCAAGTCAGGGCCGCGGCAGGGCGCCGCAACTGCCCCGACGCAACATGCCAGATTCATCAAAGCCCCTTCAGGCTTCCTGCATCATTCGCCAGTATTGAAACTTCATCATGCCGGCAGCGCCAGCCACGATCGATACCAGGGCCAGTACCGATCCCAGAGCCAGCGTCGAGACGCCGGTAATCGCCTGCCCGACCGTGCACCCCATCGACAGCACGCCACCAATGCCCATCAGCACGGCACCTACCGCGTGGTTCGCGAAGTCGCCGAGATTGACGAACCACTCGACGCGAAAACTGCGGCTGATCAAGGCATAAAGCAGGGAGCCGACGATCACGCCGACCAGCGCCATGATGCCGAAATTGATCAACGAGGTATCGGCCGGGTTCATCACGTAACGCGCCATGTCGCCCATCGGACTGATGAACGTGAAGGACTGCGTCTCGACCCGCAAGGGCTTGACGTCGGCAAAATCGGCGAACTCCTTCCAGGCTGCCCCCATCGATCCACCGGTGATATACCAGCCGACGATGACCGCAAGGCCGATCACCACACCGCCCAGGATGTGGTCGAAATTGCCGCGGAAATCGCGCGAGGAAAAAGCAAAGCCAAACAGCGCCAAGGCCAGCGCCACACCGAAGGCTGCATTGCCGAGCCCGGTTAACTCGCCCAACGCCTGGCTGCTCTTGCCGGCGGCCGCCAGATTGATCGTGGTCGCCGACATCCAGCTGCCGAACATCGTGTCGTAGAAGTTGGTCCACAGCATGGCGTAGGCGCAGGCCGACGCGATCGCCAGAACCACCAGGGATTTCATGTTGCCGCCGCCGATGCGCACCAGGGTCTTGTTGCCGCAACCTGAAGCCAGGGTCATGCCGATGCCGAACATGAGCCCGCCCAGCACATAGCGCAGCCAGGCCAGATTGGGCGTCCGGTAAGGCGGGAAAGTGCTGGTATCGATAACGGCCTTGCCCGAGACTTCAAGCACCACGACGCCGAGCGTAGCCACGGCAATCGCCAGCAACCAGGCGCGCAGACGCCCCGTGTCGCCCATGTTCACCCAGTCCGAAACGGCGCCCATGGTGCAGAAGTTGGTCTTGTTGGCCACCGCGCCCATGACCATGCCGGTGACGAGCACAATGCCCAGGATCTGCAAATGAATAGTGAATTCCATACTCCCCCCAGAAGCCATCGTCGTGGCTTGATTCTTTTACAAATAGCAAATCATTCTAGGATATCGACCGGAGCTTGGAATCAGTCTTCTTTGACCCCGAATAATGGCAATCAATTGCCATCCGCGTAGCGGGTCGGGTCGATCACACCGGCGGCGGCAAAGCCTTCGCTGCGCAGGCGGCAGGAGTCGCACACCCCGCAGGCGCGGCCCTGTGCATCGGCCTGGTAGCACGAAACGGTGATGCCGTAGTCGACGCCCAGCAGGGCGCCGCTGGCGATGATCTGCGCCTTGCTCATGGCGATCAGCGGCGCGTGCAGCTTGAGCGGCCGGCCTTCGACTGCCGCCTTGGTCGCCAGATTGGCGAGTTGCTCGAAAGCGCGGATGAATTCGGGCCGGCAATCCGGATAACCCGAATAATCCACGGCATTGACGCCGACAAAGATGTCCTGCGCCCCGAGCACCTCGGCCCAGGCCAGGGCCAGCGACAGCATGATGGTGTTGCGTGCCGGCACATAGGTGACCGGGATGCCCGGCTGCACGCCGGCAACCGGCACGGCGATCGAGCTGTCGGTCAGCGCCGAGCCGCCCAACTGGCCGAGATCGAGCTTCAGCACGCGATGCGCCGTCGCCCCGAGAGCCTCGGCAACGCGCGCCGCCGCCTGCAGTTCGGCACCATGCCGTTGCCCGTAATCGAGCGACAGACAATGGCAGGCAAAGCCTTGCTCACGCGCCAGGGCCAGCACCGTGGCGGAATCGAGGCCGCCGGAAAGCAGGACCACTGCGGGTTTTGTTGCGATCGCTGCGCTTGACGCCGGTGTGGCGGACTTCGGCCCGCCCTGGAACTTGGTTTTCATGGCGGCGATGGTAGCAAACGGACGGTGACTGCGGCTGTTCTATAATTGCCGGCCTTCTTCATCCATTTCACGCAACCCACGATGGCAAAGAAAGTGTTCATCCGCACCTTCGGCTGCCAGATGAACGAATACGACTCCGACAAGATGGCCGACGTGCTGGCCGGCAGCGACGGCGCGGTCAAGACGGACAATCCCGAAGAAGCCGACATCATCCTGTTCAATACCTGCTCGGTGCGCGAGAAGGCGCAGGAGAAGGTGTTCCACGATCTGGGCCGGATCAGGCACCTCAAGCAACTCAATCCGAATCTGGTGATCGGCGTCGGCGGCTGCGTCGCCAGCCAGGAAGGTGCGGCGATCGTCGCCCGCGCGCCCTACGTCGACCTCGTCTTCGGCCCACAGACCCTGCACCGCCTGCCGCAGATGATCGCCGCGCGGCGCGAAAGCGGGCGCGCGCAGGTCGACATCTCCTTCCCGGAAATCGAGAAGTTCGATGCCCTGCCGCCCGCCACCGTCACCGGAACCTCGGCCTTCGTCTCGATCATGGAGGGTTGTTCCAAGTACTGCAGTTTCTGCGTCGTGCCCTACACGCGCGGTGAGGAAGTCTCGCGCCCGCTGCCCGACGTGCTGGCCGAGATTGCCGCACTGGTTGCGCGCGGCGTGCGCGAAGTCACTTTGCTGGGCCAGAACGTCAACGCCTATCGGGGAAAGTTCGGCGGCGACATGGACGACGACGAGCCGGCCGATCTGGCTTTCCTGATCGAAGCCCTGGCAGCGATGGAGGGCATCGAACGCATCCGCTATACGACCTCGCATCCCCGCGAGATGACGCAAAGGCTGATCGACGTGTACCGCAGCACGCCGAAGCTCGTTTCGCACCTGCATCTGCCGGTGCAATCCGGTTCCGACCGGATTCTGGCCGCCATGAAGCGTGGCTATTCGGTGCTCGAATTCAAGTCGCTGGTGAGAAAGCTCAGGGCGGTCCGGCCCGATCTTTCGCTTTCGTCCGACTTCATCATCGGCTTCCCCGGCGAAACCGAGGAGGACTTCGAGAAGACCATGCGCCTGGTCGCGGAACTCGACTTCGACAACAGCTTCTCCTTCGTCTACAGCCCGCGCCCCGGCACGCCGGCCGCCGACATGGCCGACGACACGCCGCAGGAACTCAAGATTAAACGCCTGATGCGCTTGCAGAAAACCATCGAGGCTCAGGCGCTGCGGATCAGCGAGGCGATGGTCGGCACGACGCAGCGCGTCCTGGTCGAAGGCCACGCGCGCAAGGACGCCAGCGAACTGGCCGGGCGCACCGACAACAATCGCGTGGTCAACTTCGCCGGCAACGAACGCCTGATCGGCCGTTTCATCGACGTCACCATTACCACCGCCCTGCCGCACAGCCTGCGCGGCGAAGTCGTGACGCGGGCCTAGACGCGCATTCCGCCCAATCGCATGATCGCCCCCCGTGCCCTGAGTCTTGTCCTGCAGCCGCTCGACAACGCGCGGCTGCAGAATCTGTGCGGCGCGCTGGACGAGAACCTGCGCCAGATCGAGGCCGCCTTCGACGTCACCATCAGCCGGCGCGGCCAACATTGCCGCATCAACGGCGAGCTGCCGCAATCGCGTCTGGCCGCCACGGCCCTGCAGCATTTCTACGAACAGGCAAGCGAACCGCTGTCGATCGACGAACTGCAGCTCGGCCTCATCGAAATCACACGCAACCGCAATGTGCGGTCCCCGGCGCAACCGAATGCCGGATTGCTGACCCGCAAGACCGATCTGCACGGGCGCACGCCGAACCAGGCCAAGTATCTGAGCGACATCCAGGACCACGACATCACCTTCGGCATCGGCCCGGCCGGCACCGGCAAGACCTATCTTGCGGTCGCCTCGGCGATCGATGCCTTCGAGCGCGACCAGGTCAGCCGCATCGTCCTGACCCGGCCGGCGGTCGAAGCCGGCGAGCGGCTGGGCTTCCTGCCCGGCGACCTGGCGCAGAAAATCGATCCCTATCTGCGCCCGCTCTACGACGCGCTCTACGACCTGATGGGCTTCGAGAAGGTATCCAAGCTGTTCGAGAAGCAGAGCATCGAGATTGCGCCGCTGGCCTACATGCGCGGCCGCACCCTGAATCATGCCTTCATCATTCTCGACGAGGCGCAGAACACCACGCCGGAGCAGATGAAGATGTTCCTCACTCGCATCGGCATCGGCGCCAAGGCGGTGGTCACCGGCGACGTGACGCAGATCGATCTGCCGCGCGGCCAGAAGTCCGGCCTGGTCGAGGCGCGCCGCATCCTGGCCGAGGTGCGCGGACTCGCCTTCACCGATTTCGACGCCTCCGACGTGGTGCGCCACCCGCTGGTGGCACGCATCGTCGATGCCTATGAAAAAGCAGTTTCAGCGGAGGCTAACGCCGGCGTCATCGGCGTTAAGCGTAGCGGCCATAACTAAACACATGACAGCCCGCACCCGACACCGACTGCCTGAACTGCGGCTGTCGGTGCAGTACCCGGGCGGCAAGGAGCAGGCGCCGACTCGTCCGCAGCTTCGCCGCTGGGTGCGCGCGGCCTGTGCGCTGCCTGCCGAGGTGACGCTGCGTTTCGTCGGCGACGAAGAAGGACGCAATCTCAACCGCGACTACCGCGGCAAGGATTACGCCACCAATGTGCTGTCCTTCCCTTACGAATCGGGCGACCGGATCTGCGGCGATCTGGTGCTCTGCCTGCCGGTGGTGTCACGCGAAGCGGAGCAACAGGGCAAGTCGCGCGAAGCCCATTACGCGCACCTGGTCGTGCATGGTATGCTGCACCTACAGGGCTATGACCACGAAGCCGGCAGCGATGATGCCGAACACATGGAAGCGCTTGAACGCGAAATCCTGGATGCTCTCGGTTACCCCGATCCTTACGCTTAAGCATGGACCCATCCAGTCGACCCAGTCTGATCGAACGTCTTTCCGCGCTGCTGCTGCGCGAACCCGAAGACCGCGAACAACTCCTTGAACTGCTGCACGGCGCCTTCGAGCGCCACTTGATGGACGCCGATGCGCTGTCCATCATCGAAGGCGCGCTGTCCGTCGCCGACATGGCAGTGCGCGACATCATGGTGCCGCGCGCGCAGATGGACGTGGTGAATATCAACGATTCCCCGGAACAGGTCGTCGAGGTCGTGCTCGAAACCGCGCACTCGCGCTTTCCCGCGATCGGCGAGAGCAAGGACGACGTGCTCGGCATCCTGCTGGCGAAGGACTTGCTGCGCTATTTCGCCGGCAAGGAATTCGATCTGCGCGACACCCTGCGCCCGGCGATCTTCATTCCCGAATCGAAGCGACTCAACGTGCTGTTGCGCGAGTTCAGGGCATCGCGCAACCACATGGCGATCGTGGTCGACGAATACGGCGGCGTCGCCGGCCTGGTGACCATCGAAGACGTGCTGGAGCAGATCGTCGGCGACATCGAGGACGAATATGACTTCGACGAAACCGCCGACAACATCGTCAAGGACAATACCGGCCGTTATCGGGTCAAGGCCGTGACCGAAATTGCCGACTTCAATGCCGCCTTCGCCACCGAATTTTCCGACGAGCATTTCGACACCGTGGGCGGCCTCGTGATCCATCACCTGGGCCGCCTGCCCAAGCGCAACGAAGTGGTCGCCATCGACGGCCTGTGCCTGCAGATCCTGCGCGCCGACAGTCGCCGCGTGCATACCCTGCTGGTCGATCCGCAGAAGGATCTGCCGCTCGCAGTGCCCCTCGCCGTAGACGAATGACGCAGCGGCGGCCGGCAGTTGCGCTGCTTGCCGCGTTCGCGCTGGGCGCCTTCTGCGTCCTCGGTTTTGCGCCCTTCGACAGCTATCTCACCGTATGGCCAGCGCCAACTCTTGCCCTGGGCGGCCTGTTCCTGCTCTGGCGCGGCGCGGCGACGACGCGCCAGGCGCTGCTGCTGGGCCTGGCCTGGGGAGCGGGCTGCTTCCTGTTCGGCGTGTCCTGGGTCTATGTCAGCCTCTCCGAGTTCGGCGGCATGGCGCCGCCCGCCGCCGCCGCCGCAACGCTGCTGTTCTGCCTGTATCTCGCGCTGTTTCCGGCACTGGCCGGTGGCCTGTTCCAGCGCTGGCGCGGCAACACCCGGCGCGACGCCTTGCTCTTCGCCGGACTATGGACCCTCGCCGAATGGCTGCGCGGATCGCTATTCACCGGCTTTCCCTGGCTTGCCATCGGCTATTCGCAAAGCCCGCCGAGCCCGCTGGCGGGCTGGGCCTCGGTGCTGGGCGTGTATGGCGTCGGCTTCATCGTGGCGCTGGCCGGCGCATTGCTGGCTGCCGGCTGGCGCAAGCCGGCGGCATGGGCCGCGATCCTGCTGCTGCTGGGTGCCGGCGGCCTGCTGCGACGCATGGACTGGACCCAGCCAGCCGGTAGCCCGATCACCGTCAGCCTGCTGCAGGGCAACGTGCCGCAAAGTCTCAAGTGGGATCCGAAGCGCCTGCCGCTGTCGGTGGACACCTATCTGCGTCTGGCCAGCGAGCATCCGGCTACGCTCACCGTGCTGCCTGAAACCGCCCTGCCGCTGTATTTCAACGAGGTCCCGCGCGATGTCCTGCGCGGCCTGACTCGTCACGGTGACGCCTTGTTCGGCGTCGCCGTCGCTACCACCGCTGGCGGCTACACCAATGGCGCCGTGACGCTGACCCCGGATCTGGTCGCGAAGGCCTATGCCAAGCGCCACCTGGTGCCCTTCGGCGAATATCCGCCGCCGGGCTTTGCGTGGTTCTTCCGCTTTGCGCACATCCCCATGTCGAATTTCACCGCCGGCCCGCCGCGCCAGGAAGCGCTGGCCGTGGCCGGGCAACGCATCGCGCCCAACATCTGCTACGAGGATCTGTTCGGCGAGGAACTGCTCGGCGCCCTGCCCGCCGCGACGCTGCTGGTGAACCTGTCGAACACCGCGTGGTTCGGCGACTCGCTGGCGCAGCCGCAACACCTGCAGATCGCCCAGTTGCGTGCCATCGAAACCGGCCGCGTGATGTTGCGCGCCACCAATACCGGGATGACCGCGATGGTCGCGGCGAATGGCGTCATCGCCGCCGCCCTGCCGCCCTTCGTCACCGCCGCGCTGGTGGTGCAGGCCCAGGGCCGTAGCGGCCTGACACCCTATGCCCGCTGGGGCAACCTGCTGGCCTTGCTGCTGGCTATCGGCGCCTGCCTGACTGCGTTACGTCGCCGCAGGAATTAAACCTTGTAGGCGGCGAGGTCGATGGTGAGGCTGGGCCGCCCCATGGCCTGCAGGGCAGCGCAGAGGAAGCGACGCGCGTCCGACGTCAGCGGTTTGTAGTCGGAGGGCTTGAAGTTCATCGCCAGCAGCAGGATCTGGTCGACCAGCAGCATTTTGCCCATCGGGTTCGGCGTTTCCAGTCCCGCTTCGAGAAATGCCGCGGCAATCCAGTGCCGCGCACTGGCAGGGTCGAAGGCAGCAAGATCCTCGGCACCGAGAGGGAAATCGTAACGCTCGCCGTTCTTCAACACCACGCTGACTTGATGATCCACGGTACTACTCCTTTGGGCTTTGGTTGCACTGCGCGGATGATACCGGAAGCTGCCGCGCCTGAGCCGGCGGCTTCAAGCCAGCCATGGAAACCCTGTAAAATCGCCCCTTTTGCGAATTTGCGGGGATTCCCGATGAACCAAAAACCGACGTTCCAGGAAATCATCCTGCGCCTGCAGCAGTTCTGGAACCAGCAGGGCTGCGCTTTGCTGCAACCCTATGACATGGAAGTCGGCGCCGGCACCAGCCACACCGCCACCTTCCTCCGCGCCCTCGGTCCCGAGCCGTGGAAGGCCGGCTACGTGCAGCCTTCGCGCCGCCCCAAGGACGGCCGCTATGGCGAGAATCCCAATCGCATGCAGCACTACTACCAGTACCAGGTGGTGCTCAAGCCCGCGCCGGAAAACATCCTCGAGCTCTACCTCGGCTCGCTCGAGGCGCTGGGCTTCGACCTGAAGCAAAACGACGTGCGCTTCGTCGAGGACGACTGGGAAAACCCGACGCTCGGCGCCTGGGGCCTCGGTTGGGAAGTCTGGCTCAACGGCATGGAAGTGACGCAGTTCACCTATTTCCAGCAGGTCGGCGGCATCGACTGCAAACCGATCACCGGCGAAATCACCTACGGCCTGGAGCGCCTGGCGATGTACCTGCAGGGCGTCGAGAACGTCTTCGATCTGGTCTATGCGCCAGGCCTGAAATACGGCGACGTCTTCCACCAGAATGAAGTCGAGCAGAGCGCCTACAACTTCGAGCACAGCAACGTCGAGTTCCTGCTTACGGCCTTCGGCGCGCACGAAGGCAATGCGAAGCACCTGATGGAGCAGCAGCTCGCGCTGCCCGCCTACGAACAGGTGCTGAAGGCCGCGCACACCTTCAACCTGCTCGACGCGCGCGGCGCCATCTCGGTCACCGAGCGCGCCGCCTACATCGGCCGCATCCGCAACCTCGCGCGCAGCGTGGCGCAGAGCTATCTCGACAGCCGCGCGCGGCTCGGCTTCCCGATGGCGCCGAAAGCCTGGGCCGAGGAAGTGCTGGCGCAACTTGCAAAGAAGGCGGCATGACGATGAAACCCATCCCGGTATTGAGTCTGGAGCGTGATCGGGAGGGCGGGGCATTCTGCTTCGCTCATGTCATCCGTCGGCGCCCTGCGGGCCCCTCCTCCTTCTTTACTTCGCTGCGCAGAACGCCCCGCCCTCCCGATCAGGTGACGCGCTTGCAGTTTTTCCGCAGCAAGGCAAAAGCGCATCCCGCCACGGTTGGCGGGTGTCCCACTCCGGGAAGTAAAGGAGGAGGAGCGGGCGTAGCTCGCGACGGGGGACATGGACGGAGTGGGACACTCGGCAGCCTTGGCGCCCGCAGACCTCCGCCAAACGACTTTTCATCCGTCGCGGATACAAATGGCACCACAGGACAACTGACATGAGCACCAAGAATCTTCTCGTCGAACTCTTTGTCGAGGAACTGCCGCCGAAGGCGCTGAGGAAGCTCGGCGAGTCCTTCGCGTCGACGCTAGGGACCGAACTTCGCGAGGAAGGATTGCTTGAGGAGGGAAGCGTAACCACTCCCTTTGCCTCCCCAAGACGCTTGGCGGCGCACATTTCCCGAGTACGCGAGAAGGGGCCGGACAAGAACATACGTAAGAAGCTCATGCCCGCTAAAGTGGCCTACGAGGCGGACGGGAGACCTTCGGCGGCGCTCAGGAAGCGCATGGAAAAAGATAGTCTGACGGAACGCGACCTGGTGCGGCACTCAGAGGGCGACGCCGAATATGTCTTTGCCGCATTCGAAGAGCAGGGCTGGGGGTTGGCGGGCGCCTTGCAGCACGCCTTGCGCGCAGCTATTGCGCAGTTGCCCATCCCTAAGGTGATGACCTATCAGCTAGCTGATGGATGGAGCAGCGTGAATTTCGTGCGTCCGGCGCACAAATTGTTGGCGTTGCATGGCGGTGATGTCGTTGATGTCGATGTGCTTGGCCTCCAGGCTGGGCGCGAAACCCAAGGTCACCGTTTCGAGGCGGCGAACCCGGTGGTCACGATCCGCGATGCCGACAGCTATGCCGAGCAGATGGAAGGCGAAGGCGCGGTGATTCCTGGCTTCGCCGCGCGCCGTGCCGAGATCGAAAAACAGCTGAAGGCCGCCGCCGCGACGGAAGGCCTGCAGCCGATCGAGGACGATGCGCTGCTCGACGAAGTGACCGGACTGGTGGAACGGCCGAACGTGCTGATCTGCCAGTTCGAAAAGGAATTCCTCGACGTGCCGCAGGAATGCCTGATCCTGACCATGAAGGCCAACCAGAAATATTTCCCGCTGCTCAAGGACGGCAGGCTCACCAACAAGTTTCTCGTCGTCAGCAACATCCGCCCCGCCGACGCCTCGGCCGTGATCGGCGGCAACGAACGCGTGGTGCGCCCGCGCCTGGCCGATGCCAAGTTTTTCTTCGACCAGGACCGCAAGAAATCACTTGGTGACCGGGTGTCGGGGCTGGCAAAGGTTGTTTATCACAACAAGCTAGGTACGCAATTGGACCGTATGGTCCGTGTTGCAAGTAGCGCGTCGGCAATTGCGCTCAAGCTTTCGCCAGACGATGATGAACTAGTAGGCAGCGTTGCGGAGGCAGCTCGGTTGTCCAAGGCAGACCTGCTGACCGATATGGTCGGCGAGTTTCCGGAACTGCAGGGCATTATGGGCCGCTACTACGCACTGCATGACGGCTTGCACACTGACATCGCCGATGCGATCGAAGACCACTACAAGCCGCGCTTCGCCGGCGACGAGCTGCCGCGCGGCAACGTGGGCTTGTGCGTCGCGCTGGCCGACAAGCTGCAGACCCTGGCCGACATGTTCAGCATCGGCCAGTTGCCCACCGGCGACAAGGACCCCTTCGCGCTACGCCGCCATGCGCTCGGCATGCTGCGCATGCTGATCGAGCGCGATCTGCCGCTGAATCTCGGCTGGCTGTTCCATGCCGCCAGACTCATCGACGGGAAGGTGATCGAACAACTCAGCGACTTCATCTACGAGCGCCTCGCCGGCAGCCTGCGCGAGCAGGGCTATTCGGCGCTGGAAGTCGATGCCGTGGTCGGCCTGCGCCCGCAACGACTCGGCGACATCCCCAAGCGCCTGGCCGCCGTACGCACTTTCGCGGCGCTTCCCGAAGCAGCCAGCCTCGCCGCCGCCAACAAGCGCGTCGGCAACATCATCAAGAAGGCGGAAGGCGCGGTGACGGCTGCGGTCGATGCCGCGCTGCTCAAGGAGCCTGCGGAAATCGCGCTGAACCAGGCGCTCGGCACGGTCAGGGCGCAAGCCGACGCCGCCTTCGAGCGCGGCGACTACACGACCTCGCTGCAATCGCTGGCGGCCCTGCGGGTTCCGGTAGACGCCTTCTTCGACGCCGTGATGGTGAATGCCGAGGATGCCGCGCTTCGCGCCAACCGCCTCGGCCTGCTCGCCACGCTGCACCAGGCGATGAACCGCGTTGCCGACCTGTCCCGCCTGTCGGCCTGAACGATGGCGATAAACAAGGTTTTTGCTGCGGTGTTCGGCAAAGTTGGCGCTGGCGGCACGGCGACAATCGGCTCATGAAACTTGTCATCCTCGATCGCGACGGCGTGATCAACCACGACTCCGACCAGTACATCAAGTCGCCGGAGGAATGGAAGCCGATTCCCGGCAGCCTGGCCGCCATCGCGCGGCTGAACCAGGCCGGCTACCGCGTGGTGGTGGCGACCAACCAGTCGGGCGTCGGCCGCGGCCTGTTCGAGACCGATACCCTGATCGCCATCCACGACAAGATGCTGAAGGCGCTGGCCCAGGTCGGCGGCCGCATCGATGCGATATTCTTCTGCCCGCACACCAACGCCGACAACTGCGACTGCCGCAAACCCAAGCCCGGCATGCTGCGCGAGATCGCCGCGCGCTTCAACGCCGACCTGACCGGCGTGCCTGCCGTCGGCGACAGCTTGCGCGACCTGCAGGCCGCCGCCGCCGTCGGCGCGCAGCCGATGCTGGTGCTGACCGGCAAGGGCCGCAAGACCGTCGATGATCCCGCACTGCCGCCCGATACGCTGGTATTTCCCGATCTGGCTGCGGCCGCCGCCCATATCGCGCACTGATGGCCGTATTCCGTTCCCTGCTGTTCCTGTTGATCCTGCTGGTGGTGACGCCGCCCTACACGCTGGGCGTGATCCTCTGCCGTCCGTTGCCGCAGCACATGCGGCGCCGGACCGTGGTGCCCTGGGTGAATTTCACGATCTGGCTGATCAAGCATGTGCTGGGCATTCCCTACCGACTGGTCGGCGCCGAAAACATTCCGGCGCGACCCGCGGTGGTGCTGTGCAAGCACCAGTCGGCCTGGGAGACCTTCATGCTGCAGGAGGTGTTCAAGGACACCGTCTTCGTCTGGCGCAAGGAGATCAAGTACCTGCCCTTCTTCGGCTGGGCGCTGGCCTCGATACCGATGATCGAGACCGATCGCAGCGCCACCAAGTCCAGCCTCAAGCGCCTGGTCGATCAGGGCCGTGATCGACTCGCCAACGGCTATACCGTGATCATCTTCCCGGAAGGCACCCGCTCGCTGCCGGGATCGAAGAACCGCTACAAGGGCGGCGGCGCGCTGCTCGCGGTCGAGACCGGCGCGCCGGTGGTTCCCGTGGCGCTCAACTCGGGCGAGTTCTGGGGCCGCAACGCCCTGTTCAAGCGCAGCGGCACGGCCACCGTCAGCGTCGGCCCGACCATCGATCCCGCCGGCCTGACGGCGAACGAAGTGCTGGCCCGCGCCGAAGCCTGGATCGAGGCCGAAATGCGCCGCATCAGCCCGCATCTTTATGGAGCGTCATCATGAGCGCCGGCAGCCGCAATCCGCAACTCAAACTCAAGCTCGACGCCGGCGCAGCTGCGCCCGCCAGCCGCTGGCACGACGGCGCCGAAATGGCGTTTCTCGGCGGCAGCCTGCGTCTGGTGCTCGACACCACGCACAAGGAAGCCGTCTGCGAAGGCGCGGCGCTGGCCCTGCCGCTGCCGCCGCAGGCCACCCCACGCCAGATCCAGGACCGCGCCGAAGCCTGGCTGCGCGCCGAGGCCAAGCAGCGCCTGCAGCAGATCATCGAACAGAAGTTCCTGGACGGACGCAGCGCGCCGGCGCTGGCGGCACGGCGCGCACCGCGTCTGGCGCTGTCCTTCGCCGCGCGCGGCAACTGGGTCGAGGTGCAGGACGGCGCAACGCTGCGCTGCAACTGGCGCCTGATCGAACAGCCGTCCGCCGTCATCGAGCAGGCGATTGCCCGCGCCATCGCCGCCCTGCCACCGGAAGACCAGGGCTTCGATCTCTTCGGCGCGCCGTTTTCCCTCTCCCCCAACCCCTCTCCCGCAAGGGGAGAGGGGAGCTTCGAGAGTCGCTGACGCGACTTTTACATCAAAGCAGCCCGATGTTTCTCGAACAGCTCAAACTATTCCGCCTGCCCTCGCCGCCGCCCGAGGCGAAGACGCGCCACCTGCTGATCGGCGGCCGCATCATCGACTACCGCTTGAAGAGCGGCGCCAAGCGCCTGTCGATGACCATCGACGAGCGCGGCCTGCGCATCGGTGCACCGCATCGCGTCCCGCTCACCGAGATCGAGGCTTTCGTGCAGGGCCATGGCGACTGGGTGCTGAGAAAACTCGGCGAACTTGCACACGCCACGCAACCGCGCCACCTCACGGTCAAGGACGGCGCGCGCCTGCCACTGCTCGACAGCGAGGCCGAAGTGCGGGTCCTGCCCGGCGCCAACCGGGTGCGCTGGGTCGGCGAACTGCTGGTCCTCGAAGCGCGCCCCGAAGCAGACCTGGGCCAACTGGCTGTGCGCGCGCTGCAGAAGCGGGCGCTCACCCATTTCGGCGAACGTCTGGCCCACTTCACCGGGTGTCTCGACCTGTCCGTGCCCAAACTGAGCCTGTCGTCGGCCCACACGCGCTGGGGCAGTTGCAGCACGCACGGCGGCATCCGCATCAATTGGCGGCTGATCCACCTGCCGGCACCGCTCGGGGATTACGTGGTCGCCCACGAAGTTGCCCACTTGCTGGAAATGAATCACAGCGAACGCTTCTGGCGCGTGGTCAATTCGCTCTACCCGGAGTGGAAGGCCGCGCGCACGGAACTCAAGCAGCGCGCCGCCTCGCTGCCTATACTTTGACTTTGAAGGAGCCCACCATGCGTATCCTGCACACCATGCTGCGCGTCGGCGATCTCGACAAATCGCTGGCCTTCTACACCGAAGTCCTGGGCATGCGCCTGTTGCGCCGTCACGACTACCCGGAAGGAAAATTCACCCTGGCCTTCGTCGGCTACCAGGACGAGAGGGACGGCGCGGTGATCGAACTGACCCACAACTGGGGCGTCGATCGTTACGACATCGGCACCGGCTACGGCCACATCGCACTCGCCGTCGAAGACGCCTACGCGGCCTGCGACGCGATCCGCCAGCGCGGCGGCAAGGTCACGCGCGAGGCCGGTCCGATGAAGGGCGGCAGCAGCGTAATCGCCTTCGTCGAGGACCCCGACGGCTACAAGATCGAACTGATCGAGAAGAAGCCTTAAGCGGCCGCCGTCACAGGCGGATCATCGCCGCGAGTTCCTTCAGTTTGTCCAGCCCCGGCTCCTTGCGCGGCCAGGTCAGCTCGTCCTCGTAGACTTTGGCGCAGGGCAGTTCCCCGGCGATGATGCGGGTAAAAATGGTGGTGGTCATGCTGGGCTCCGCTGTTCGATGCGCGCTGAGTATAGCCAAACGCGCCGCCGCGGCTGGCCGCCTGTTGCGCCGCGCGGAACATTCTGTTCTGCCGCCCGTCGCTGACCGCGGTACCGGCCAGGGCTAGACTGCGGCCATGACCCACATTCCCCCGATCTTCATTTCCCACGGCTCGCCGCTGCTGCTGCTGGAGCCGGGTCGCGCCGGCCCGGCGTGGCGGGCGCTGGCGCAGCAACTGCCGCGACCGCGGGCGATTCTGGCCGTCTCGGCACACTGGACACGGCCGGCGCCGGCCGTCAGCGCCGCCACGCAGCCGGCGACGATTCACGATTTTTACGGCTTTCCGCAAGCGCTCTACGAACTCGATTACCCGGCACCGGGTGCGGCCGATCTCGCCGCGATGGTCGTCGAACTGCTGCCCGGCATCGAGGTGGACCGCCAGCGCGGGCTCGACCATGGCGCCTGGTCGCCGCTGCGCTTCATGTATCCGGCCGCCGACGTTCCGGTGATCCAGCTCGCGGTGATGCCGCAGGCCGATGCCGAAGCCCACTACCGACTGGGCATGGCGCTGCAGGTGCTGACCCGCCATGGCGTGCTGATCCTCGCCTCGGGCGGACTTACGCACAATCTGCACGATCTGGTTGCCGACGCGGCCGACGGCGC
>JAXMJU010000273.1:0-8386 GCA_034376265.1 Sulfuritalea sp. | reverse complement strand
GAGATGAAGCTCCGGTTGAATGGCGTGGTGGTATGCTTTGCACCATGCCAAACGACTTAATCTGCCGAACCGCCGGATACGTGACCCGTACGTCCGGTGGTGTGGGAGGGGGAGGCCGTGAGGCTTTCCCCTATCCCGATTAGAGCCCACCTGCATGTCATCTCTCGCCACGTTCTACGCTCGACAACCATCTCTTGTGGTCGTGTGTGCGCTCGGGCTGTGCATTGGCGGTTGCGCGAATGCTGGCCGCACAATTGGAGAGGAAAAACTCAATCACTTTGTTGGGCGATCTGTTCAAGGCACGTACCTACAATCAAACCCCAATGTTGAAAAAGTGGCTGGGGCGAATAGCACTCGCTACATTCAAAAAAACACGTATGGTTGCGTCATCGAGTTCGTTGTTGAAAACAAATCCATGAACGTTACGTCTTGGCAGTACCTTAGCTCTCCAGATCAGTGCTGGGAAAGTAGGGGCTCGTACTAGTGTGCGCATTGGGCTCTAACATGGCGGTCGACCTCGTTCCCTTCGTTCGCTGGACGCTGCGCGATAAAGCCGCGCAGCGCCGGTTAGCTCTACGTTGGGCGTCGTGAAGTCAGCATGGTGTGGTGACAAAAGGCACACAGCGGCGTAAACTGCCCTTATGAAACCATTTCGCTGGAGTCCGGAGAAGAACGAGACCGTCAAAGCAGATCGGGGGATTTCGTTTGAGAACATTGTTGTCTCAATCGAATCCGGTGGGTTGCTGGACATCTTGGCTCACCCGAACCAGGCGAAGTACCCCAGGCTGCGCGTTCTCGTAGTCGCGTGTGACAACTACGCCTATTTGGTGCCGTTTGTCGAAGAAGAAGACTATTTCTTTCTCAAGACCGTAATCCCGAGCCGCAAGGCAACGAGGGACTATTTGAATCAAGGTGAAACAGATGCCGAAAATTGATGCCTACGAACATGAAGTCCTCACCGCCTTTGAAAAAGGCCAACTGAAGTCCGTTGCGACGAAGGCCGAGCTTGCGAAATTCAAGGCAGCAGCGCGCGCTACGTCCATTAAGGATCGCCGGGTCAACATCCGCCTGTCCTCTGGCGATTTGAGCGACATTCGAGTTAAGGCACTTGAAGAAGGTGTGCCGTATCAAACGCTCATCGCCAGCGTTCTCCACAAGTACGTTACGGGCCGTCTGGCCGAGCCGCGCGCTACCAAGCAATCTAGTCGCCCCGTGGCAAAACGCCGCGCTACGTCTGGCAGTTGAATGTTCGCTGTGGCGCCGACGCCCAACCCTGCGGTGCAGGGGGACGTTGCGCGATGAAGCCGCGCAGCGCCGGTGATTTCTACGTTGAAACTGTAAACCCCTTTCGAGTCACAAATCCCATCCGAATGGCGCGATGCGCTTTGCGCGAATGTCATTTGACGTCCGGAATTTCTCGCCTCGCCGTGGCGCCAGCGCCAACTTGCGTCAATAGCGATAGCCGGCGCCGAACAGGATCACGTCGGTGTCGCGGTGGTGGTTGGTATTGACGCGATTCCAGGAAAAACGCGCGGCCCACTGCGGGCTGAGCCGGTAGGCGGCGGTGGCGGTGAAGATCCAGGAGAATTTGCTGTCGCCGCCTTCGCCCGGCGCGGCGGCGCGGTAGCTGTCGACAGCGAGGTAGGGGCCGAAGCCGATGCCCAGAGCCAGGCGGTCGCTGGCGAGCACCTCGCGCACGCCCCATAGCTGCGCGGTGACGCCGGTGCGCCGGATCAGCCGGGCATCGCCTTCGTTCAGCAGGCCCAGCGTGAAGTCGATGTGGCGCGTCAGGCCGCGACGGTATTCGAGCGCGCGCGCGGTGCCGAGTTCCGATTCGTAGCTGTTGACGATCGTCTTGCCGAGGTACAGCGTGATTTCGTCGCTCGTCGTGGGGCTGGCCTGGCGCGGCGCGGCAGCATGCGGCCCGCGATCGGACACCGGCTCCAGCAGATAGCCGATGCCGAGCATCAGCGCGCTGGTGTCGATGCTGTTGGGCGTGACGATGCGGTTGAAGCGCATCTGGTACAGCCAGCGGCTCTCGGTGTAGTAGGTCGCCGCCAGGCTGCCGATGGTTCCCCAGCCGTGGACGTTGGCATAACCGTTGGCGGCAGACGACGGCGTGGTGTCGAAATAGCGGTAGGGGCCGATGCCGGCGGCCAGCGACAGCCGGCGGTCGAACAGATTGCTGCGGCCCCAGATCTGTATGCCCTGCCCGTCGCGATGATGGCCGGGCACATGGCCTTCGTTCAGCCAGGAGAAACTGGCGGCAAGGTTTTCGCCGAGGGGATGCTGATATTCGAAGGCCCACGCGGAGGTTCGTTGCCGCGTCCCCGACTCTTCGAGCCCGCCGGCGAACAGGGTCAGTTCCTGTGCCTGTGCCGCGCCGGCCAGCATCAGCGGCAGGGTCACGCAGAATAGTCGCCACATAGTGTCTTGCCTCCGCTGGTTTTCCGGCCGGGCCAGGCGCCGCGCCGCATGCGCCCAACGCTTGCTTGCCTATAGACCATAGCAATGGCCGCACCGTTCCCCCAGGCCGCTGCCCTAGATCGGCAGGCGGTGAGGCCATTCAGGCCCCTTGCCCGACTGCCGGAACGCGCCCGCCGACTCGCTGTCCGTAGCGCTATGCTTTTAGCGCGAATCCCTTGCGCGGTATGTACGCCAGCGCACATAGGCCCTTGCAGGAGGCTACGATGCGCGTTCATCTCGATCACCTGATGGCGCCGTGTCGCCAGCGCCAACTTTCGGTACCATGGCGTCGGGCCATGGCCTGGGCGCGGCGGGCGGGCGCGCTGAACACGATTTGAACAAGGCCGGGGCAATCGAATGGGCAAGGCTTACGTAATCGGGCACATCACCATCAGGGACGCGGGCAAGTGGGACGAGTACCGCAGCCGGGTTCCCGCCACGCTGGCGCCGTGGGGCGGCGAACTGGTGTTCCGCGGCGCGCGGGCGGCGCTCCTGGCGGGTGAGCACACGCATCCGGATGTGGTGGTGATCCAGTTCCCCGATCAGCAGGCCGTCGCCGGCTGGCATGCGTCGGCGGCCTATCAGGCCCTGGTGCCGCTGCGCCAGCAGGCGGCGGACGTGGTCCTGCTGGCCTACGACGCCTGAGGAGCGGCGCAACCGCGGGAGCGGCGCAGCCGCGCTGCAGAATTGCCGGTGGACTGCCGTACAATCGGGGCATTCCCGTTACCCAATTCCTGACAGAGGCAAGCGATGGCAAAACCCAATTATTCGTTCGAGAAGCGCCAGAGAGACCTCGCCAAGAAGGCCAAGAAAGAGGAAAAACGCCTGCGCAAGGCGGGCACCACTGCAAATCCGGACGGATCGGAAGCCCCCGATCCGGCGCCGCCGCCCCCGGCGACCGAGGTCAAGCCGGTTCCCTGAGCTTGCCGCTGCCGGCGCCGCGCGCGCCGGCCTCAGCGTGCGAGCCGGTATACCGCCAGGCTGCCGAGGAAGTTCGGTTCTTCGAGGACCAGGCGGCCGGCCTCGTCGAGCACCTGCCGCTCGCGGATGACCAGGCTCATCTTGGCGCACAGCGCCTCGAAATCCAGCAGGGTGAAGAAGCGCAGGTTGGGCGTGTCGAACCATTCGTAGGGCAGGTCTTCCGACACCGGCATGCGCCCGGCCATCACCGCCATGCGGTTCTTCCAGTAGGCGAAGTTGGGGAAGCTGACCACCGCCTCGCGCCCGACGCGCAGCATTTCGCTCAGGATGCGCTCGGTGTGGCGCACGGTCTGCAAGGTGCGCGAGAGCACGACGTGGTTGAAGGTCTGGTCGTCGAAACCGGCCAGGCCCTGTTCCAGATTGCCCTGGATCACGTTGATGCCGTTGCCGATGGCGGCGAGCACGGCGGCGCCCTCGAGCTCGACGCCGTAGCCCTTGGCGCCGCGCTCCGCGATCAGGCGCTTCAACAGCGAACCGTCGCCGCAGCCGAGATCGAGCACGCGCTCGCCGGGCTGCACCCAACTCGCGATCAGGTCGAAATCGGCACGCTCGATGGCCTGGTTCATGGCTTGATTCGCTTCAGGTAGTTGGTCACCACGGCATGGTAGTGCGGCTCGTCCATGAGGAAGGAGTCGTGGCCGTGGGCGCTGTCGATTTCGGCGTAGGCGACATCCTGGCCGTTGTGCACCATGGCATGGACGATCTCGCGCGAGCGCTCGGGCGAGAAGCGCCAGTCGGTGGTGAAGGCGACCACCAGGAAGCCGGCGCGGGCGCGGGCCAGGGCGCGCGCCAGGTCGTCGTCGAAATCCAGCGCCGGGTCGAAATAGTCGAGCGCCTTGGTCATGCGCAAATAGGTGTTGGCGTCGAACACGCCGGCGAACTTGTCGCCCTGGTAGCGCAGGTAGGACTCGATCTCGAATTCGACGTCGAAGCCGTAGCTGCCGGCGCCGACGCGCAGCCGGCGGCCGAATTTCTCGGCCATCTGGTCGTCCGACAGATAGGTGATGTGGCCCAGCATGCGCGCCAGGCGCAGGCCGCGCAGCGGACGCACGCCGTGCTCGTAGAAGTGCCCGCCGTGGAAATCCGGATCGGTCAGGATGGCCTGGCGGGCGACGTCGTTGAAGGCGATGTTCTCCGCCGACAATTTGGGCGCCGCGGCGATGACGAGCGCATGACGCACGCGTTCGGGGTAGGACAGCGTCCATTGCAGCGCCTGCATGCCGCCCAGGGAGCCGCCCATCACCGCGGCCCAGGCCTCGATGCCGAGATGGTCGGCCAAGCGCGCCTGCGAATCGACCCAGTCCTCGACCGTGACCACCGGGAAATCGGCGCCCCAGGGCTTGGCCGTGGCCGGATTGATGCTGGCCGGGCCGGTGGAGCCATGGCAGCCGCCGAGGTTGTTCAGGCCGACGATGAAGAAGCGTTCGGTGTCGAGCGGCCGGCCGGGGCCGACGATGTTGTCCCACCAGCCGAGGTTGGCCGTGGGTTTACCAAATTCGTCGGCTGTGCGGCCGGCGACGTGGTGATGGCCGGACAACGCGTGGCAGACCAGGATGGCGTTGGACTTCGCGGCGTTGAGCGTGCCGTAGGTCTCATACACCAGGTCGAAGGCGGGCAGCAGGCCGCCGCCCTTGAGCTTCAGGGGCTGGGTGAATTGCGCGCATTGCGCGGTGACGATGCCGATGCCTGCCATCAGAGCTTTTCCAGTAGTTCGCTGATTTTCTCGGGTTCGTCGAATTTCAGCAAGCGCGCGACACGCAGCGAGAGTTGCGCGGCGTCGGCCATCATGACCTGCTGCTTGACTTCGAGCAGTTGCGCCGGATGCATCGAGAACTGGCGCAGGCCCATGCCCAGCAGCAGCTTGGTCAGCTTCGGGTCGCCGGCCATTTCGCCGCAGACCGCGACCGGCATGGCCACGCGCTGGGCGCTCTGGATGGTCTGCGCGATCAGCTTGAGCACGGCCGGGTGCAGCGGATCGTAGAGATGGGCGACGGTGCCGTCGGTGCGGTCGATGGCCAGGGTGTACTGGATCAGGTCGTTGGTGCCGATCGAGAGGAAATCCAGGCGGCGCAGGAAGGGCCCGAGCGACAGCGCCGCGGCAGGGATCTCGATCATGCCGCCGACTTCCATGCCGTCGTCGAACTTGTGCCGCGATTCGCGCAACTGAATTTTCGCCAGGTCGATCAGGGCCAGGGTCTGCACGATCTCCTGGGCCTGCGCCAGCATCGGGATCAGCAGGCGAATCTTGCCGTAATGCGAGGCGCGCAGGATCGCCCGCAACTGCACCAGGAACAGTTGCGGCTCGGCCAGGCAGAAGCGGATCGCGCGCAGGCCCAGCGCCGGATTGGTGGCGCTGTGATTGCCGGCGCGATTGCGCAGGGCGCGGGCTTCCTTGTCGGCGCCGATGTCGAGGCTGCGGATGGTGACCGGCCGGCCGGCCAGCGCCCGCGCGACGCTGCGGTAGGCCTCGAACTGCTCGTCTTCGTCGGGCAGTTCGTCGCGATTCATGAACAGGTACTCGGTGCGGAACAGGCCGACGCCGTCGGCGCCGACTTCCCTGGCGCGCTCGGCATCCTGCGGCAATTCGATGTTGGCATGCAGCTCGACATCTTCGCCATCCAGCGTGCGCGAACGGCCGCTGACCAGGCGCTTGAGCTTGGAACGTTCGAGTTCCAGCTCGGACTTGCGCAGCCGGTATTCCTGCAGCACGCCGATGTCGGGATCGACGATCAGCACACCGCGCGTGCCGTCGACGATCAGCAGGTCGTCGTCCTGGATCAGCGGGCGCGCATGCTGCATGCCGACCACCGCCGGAATGGCCAGGCTGCGCGCGACGATCGCGGTATGCGAGGTGGAACCGCCGAGATCGGTGACGAAGCCGCCGATGCGCAGGCTCTTAAACTGGATGGTGTCGGCCGGCGAAAGATCGTTGGCGACCACGATCAGGTCGTCGTCGGTGGTGGTCTTGCGCTTGCCCAGCTTGCGCGACTTGCCCAGCAGCACGCGCAGCACGCGCTCGACCACTTGCACGATGTCCTGCTTGCGCTCGCGCAGGTAGGCGTCCTCGAATTCGTCGAACTGGTCGACCACCAGCTGCATCTGCTGCACCATGGCCCACTCGGCATTGCAGCGGCGCTCGCGGATCAGTTCGCGCACGCCGTCGGTCAGCGTCGGATCGGCGAGGATCATGGAATGCAGGTCGACGAAGGCGGACAGCTCGGCCGGCGCGCCCGGCACGCAGGCTTCGGCGCGCAGGCCGTGGAGCTCGGCGCCGGCGGCGGCCACGGCCTGGTCGAAGCGCAGCAGCTCGGCCGCCACGTCGCGCTCGCGCAGCTGGTACTGGGCGACTTCCAGAATCGCATGCGAAACCAGGTGCGCACGCCCGATTGCGATGCCGCCGGAGACGGCCTGGCCGTGCAGGCTGAAGGTCATTAAGAGCCCACCCCCCACCCCCCGCCCCAAGGGCGGCGGTGACTGCGGTTCAGCCGGCCGACGGCCGCCATCCGGGTCATTGAATGCGACTGGCTTGGGGCGGCCCGGCGCCAGTCGCAGGTCATTCGCTTTCGCCGAACTTGCTGGCGATCAGCTTGAGCATGGCCTGCAAGGCTTCCTCGGCGCGCTCGCCGTCGGTGTCGATGGTCACCGTGGAGCCCTTGCCGGCGGCCAGCATCATCACCCCCATGATGCTCTTGGCATTGATGCGGCGGCTGCCGCGCTCCATCCAGACCTCGCACGGAAACGAGCCGGCGAGCTGGGTCAGCTTGGCCGAGGCACGCGCATGCAGGCCCAGCTTGTTGAGGATTTCGGCTTCGGCGCGCGGCATCAGTGTTTGAGCATGTTGAGCACGCCGTCGCGACCGCCGGCGATGGCGCGGGTGACCAGGGTGTCCATGTCCTTGTCGCGGTAGGTCAGGGCGCGCAGCAGCATCGGCAGGTTGACCCCGGCGATGCCTTCGATGCGCCCCGGTTCGAGCAGCTTGATCGCCATATTGGACGGCGTGGCGCCGTAGATGTCGGTCAGGATCAGCACGCCGCTCCCGGTGTCGACCAGCTTGATCATGTCGCGCGCCAGCGGCAGGGCGTCCAGCGGATCGTCCTGCGCGGCGACGCCGAGTTGCACGATCTGCAAGGGCCGCTTGTTGAGCACGTGGCAGGCGCACTGGATCAGCGCTTCGCCGTAGGTGCTGTGGGTGAGAAGGAAGATACCGATCATGGCTACATTCTATCGGATCAGCATCCAGGCCACGACCATCGCCGCGGCCGCGACGAACAGCAGCGCAAGGCGGCGGGCCCAGCGCTGCCTGGCGGCTTCGTGCGCATTGTCGGCATCGACCAGGCGGCGGATGCGCTTCAAGGCGGCGATGCCGACCGTGCGGCGCACCGCGCGCCGGATTTCGGGGTCGTCACTCATGGTGTCACCTCCAGCTTGAGGTCCGGCACTTCGATTTTTACGCGCGCCTGCATCGCCGGGGTCGCGCTCACCGTGCCGTCAGCGCCAACTCTCAATACCGCTTCGACGCCGAGCTTCCGCGCCATGCCGCGCCAGTCCCGGCCGGCGATGAAAATCGGCTTGGACAGCGCGTCGGACCGCATGCCCGCACCCGGCCCTGGCGCCATCAGCACCGTCACGGCCTGGGTGGCGGTAGCCGGAAAGCCGGTGCGCGGATCGAGCAGGTGGCAGTAGCGGCGCCCCGCCACTTCGAAATAGCGGTGGTAGTCGCCCGAGGTGCCGATGGCTTCGCCGTTCCGCAATTCCAGCGTCGCCAGCGGCGCGCCGCCGACGCCCTGCGGCCGCGGATGCTGGATGCCGATGCGCCAGGCGGCGCCGTCCGGCTTGCCGTCGCGATTGCCCAGCGCCATGACGTTGCCGCCAATGTTGATCAGGGCATGAGCGATGCCGGCCTGTTTCAAGGACGCGGCGGCACGGTCGAGCGCCACGC
>JAXMJU010000272.1:0-4716 GCA_034376265.1 Sulfuritalea sp. | reverse complement strand
TCGCCGACCTCGACCTGACCACCGGCACCTGCGGCTTCACCGCCGTCATCGCCCTGGCCAAGGCCAGGCCAACCGACGTGCGGCGCCTGATCCACCTCGTGTTCGGCATGGACAAGCGCGTCAAGCTGGTCACCGTGGTCGACGACGACGTCGATATCCGCAACCCGCGCGAAGTGTCCTGGGCGCTGGCGACGCGCTTCCAGCCCGATCGCGATACGGTGATTCTGTCCGGCATGGAAGGCTACGTGATCGATCCGTCCTGCGGCGGCGGCACGGGTTCGCGCATGGGCATGGACGCCACGCGCGGCAGCGGCCCCGAGTTCGATAAGATCACGATTCCGGCTGCCGCGGCAGCCAAGGCCAGGAGCGTCCTGGCCGAAATCGGTTTTGTGGCGGGCTAGGCCATGCGTGCGCCGTCCCGCCACCAACCCCCAAACGAGGAAAAGAAAATGAAGCTGGTAGTCGGAATATCCGGAGCAAGCGGTGCGATCTACGGACTGCGCATCCTGGAGGTGCTCAAGCAGGCCGGTGTGGAAACCCACCTGGTGATGTCGGATTCGGCCAAGCGCACCATCGTCTATGAGACCGACTACAGCATCGACCGGGTCAAGAGCCTGGCCAGCCATGTGCACGACATCAACGACGTCGGCGCCTGCATTTCCTCGGGATCGTTCAGGCATGCCGGCATGGTCATCGCGCCCTGCTCGATCAAGACGCTCTCCGCGATCGCCAACTCGTTCAACACCAACCTGCTGATCCGCGGCGCCGACGTCTGCCTCAAGGAAAGGCGCAAGCTGGTGCTGATGCTGCGCGAAACGCCGCTGCACCTCGGCCACCTGCGCCTGATGAGCCAGGTCACCGAAGCCGGCGCGGTGCTGGTGCCGCCGCTGCCGGCCTTCTACCATCGGCCGAAGACCCTGGAAGACATCATCGACCAGTCGGTGAACAAGGCACTCGACCAGTTCGACCTCGGCGTCGAGCTGAACCTCTTCAAGCGCTGGACCGGCAATGAAGAACGCGAGAAAGCCAAGTCGGGCCAGTGACGGCGACGGCCATGACGCTTGAAGGTCGTCTCTGCAGCGGACTCGGCGAAGGTGCGGTGTTTACGCAACTGGACTGGGTCGCGCGCGAGTTTCAGGCCAAGCTCGGTTACGTCCCCCATCCCGGCACACTCAACCTGAGCCTGTCGGGCGATGCCTGGACCCGGCTGCGCAGCAGGCTGCAGCAGGCCGCCGGTATCGCCATCGAACCGCCGGCCGGCTTCTGCGCCGCCAAGTGCTTCGAGGTGCTGATCAACGACCGCATCAAGGGCGCGGCGGTGCTGCCGGAAGTGGCCGGCTATCCCGCCGACAAGCTCGAAATCGTCGCGCCGGTGGCCGTGCGCCGGGAACTGCGCCTGCACGACGGCGATCGCGTCCGGCTGCAGTTGCGGATCGAATGAGCGCCACGTTCTGTAACCGCTGTGCGACACCCATGGCACTGACCACGCTGGGCGGCAAGCAGCGCCCGCAGTGCCCCGCCTGCGGATTCGTCGCGTGGCGCAATCCGGCTCCGGTCGGCATGGCCGTGATCGAGCATGAAGGGCAACTGGTCATGATCCGGCGCAGCGCAGCGCCGCTGGCCGATTACTGGGCGCCGCCCGCCGGCTATGTCGAATGCGGCGAATCGGTCCCCGACGCGGTCAGGCGTGAGGCGCGCGAGGAATGCGGCCTCGACATCGAACTCGACGGCCTGATCGGCGTCTACTCGCAGGCCGACGTCGATGTGCTGATCGTCGCCTACCGGGCGCGGTCGATCGGCGGCAGCCTGCGCGCCGGCGACGACGCCAGCGACGTGCGCCTGTTCGCCGCACAGCAACTGCCGCTGCAGGCAAATCCCGTGGACGGCAGCGCGACCGACCGGTGGCTTTACGGCGTGATCCAGGAAGCCACCGCGGGCTGGCGTCCGGCCTGACCGACATTGCACCGCCCCGAGGATTTGATCATGCCCAACGAAATCACCCCGACCCTGCCGCAAAAGCTCGTGGACTATCTGCGTCCCGGCGTCCCGGCCCTGATGCTGACCACGGGCGCCGATAACTATCCGAGTTCCGCCTTCACCTGGGTGGTCTGCCTCGACCCGCGGCGCCTGCGCTTCGGCGTGGACCACGGCGGTTCGGCCATGGCCAACCTGCAGCGCACGGGACAGGCATCGATCCAGATCATCGGTCCGGGCGACCTGACCTACCTGGTCAAGGGCCGCTCGCGCAAGATCAAGGAACACATCGAGGCCGCGATGCCGGCGGCGCTGATGCTGTACGAAATGGATGTCATGGGCGCCAAGGACCAGTCCTGGGCCGGCGTCAGCACCACGGCCCTGACCTATGAGTGGCCGGCCGCACAGCGCGCGGCCCTGCTCGGCATGGAGCAGGCGGTGTATGCCGAAATGCGCGATATTGCGGCATGAATCCGCCGCGACGTCCTGCTCCGTAACGTCCACCGGACGCGACCGATGATCCGCCGGACGCCGGAAGATACGGTGATCTATGCCGTCGGCGACCTGCATGGCCGGCTCGACCTGCTGACCGCCATTCAGGCGCGCATCGCGGCCGACGCGCGACGGCGCGCGGCAACGCGCCGACTGCTGGTCTATCTCGGCGACTATGTCAGTCGCGGCGCGCATTCGCGCGCCGTGGTGGACCGGGTGCGCAGTTGGCGGCCCGAGGGCTTCGAACCGATATGGCTCAAGGGCAACCACGAAGACCTGCTGCTGCGCTTTCTCGGCGGCGAGAACGATGCAGGCAAGCACTGGTTCGACTACGACGGACTCGACACCCTGGCCGACTACGGCGTGGCGATCGCCGACCGCCGGGCGCGCGACGACGCCAGCGTGATCGCACTGCGCGAGCGCTTTGCGGCGGCCCTGCCGGCGGAAGACCTGGCGTTCTTCCGTGATCTGCGCGTCAGCTACCGGGCCGGCGACTACTGCTTCGTCCACGGCGGTGTGCGCCCCGGCGTGCGCCTGGAGCAGCAGCGCGACCACGACTGCATGTGGATCCGCAAATCCTTTCTCGATTCGGATCTGGAGCACGGCGCGATGATCGTCCACGGCCACAGCATCAGCCCGCAGCCGGAGGTCCGCCACAACCGTATCGGCATCGACACCGGCGCCTACCGCAGCGGCGTCCTGACCTGCCTGGTGCTCGACGGCGCCAGCCACAATTTCCTGCAGACCTGAGCCCATGGAAGACATCGTGTGCGACCTCCCCGGCCAAGAGTTGGCGCTGGCAACACGGCACCCTGCATCAGCGTTCTATGATGGACCGCAAATGATTTGACTTCCACCATTTCTGCGTTTATTCTCTCCTGATAGTAGGGTTATTTAGCCCTGATTTAATTAGGGTTCAACGAACGCAGGCGGATCAAACCGCGGCGAAATTCGACAGGAGGAGGAAGCTCGTGACAATCAACAGTGTCTCGCTCGTCATCGCCGGCAGCGGCGGCGCGGGCGTCGTTACCGCCGGATCGCTGCTGCTCGACGCGGCGGCCCAGGCCGGCTGGTATGCCCTGATGAGCCGCTCCTCGGGGCCGCAGATCCGCGGTGGCGAAGCCGCCGCGATGCTGCGTTTCGCCACCGAGCCGATCATGTCGCACGACGACAGCTTCCACCTGCTGATGGCGATCGACTGGGACAACATCGCTCGCTTCTCGGCCGAGATTCCGCTGGTCGCCACCAGCCTGATCGTCGGCGATCCGGCCCACGGCGACGCACCGGCCGCCCTGCTGGCCGGCAAGCCACGGCAGGCCGTGCTGGCCATGACCGAGATCGCCGGCAAGATCGAGAACGGCCGCCCCAACATGGTGGCGCTGGGCGCCATTGCCGGCCTGATCGGCCTGCCGCCGGAAGCCATGCAGGCGGTGGTCGAGAACAATCTGAAACGCAAGGGCCAGGCCGCGATCGACGCCAGCATGGCGGCGTTCCACGCCGGCTTTGCCGCGGCCGCCGATCTGCCGGCGATTCCGAAGCTGCCCGCGGTTGCCACATCGGTTGCCGCAGCAACCGAACCGCGCTGGAGCATCACCGGCAACGAGGCCACGGGGCTGGGCGTGATTCGCGGCGGCGTGCGCTTCGTCGCCGCCTATCCGATCACCCCCGCTACCGAGGTGCTGGAATGGCTGGCGCCGTCGCTGGCCAAGGTCGGCGGCATGCTGGTGCAGGCCGAGGACGAGCTGGCATCGATCAACCAGATCATCGGCGCCTCCTACGGCGGCGTGCCGGCAATGACCGCCACCTCCGGCCCCGGTTTGTCGCTGATGATCGAATCGCTGGGCCTCGCGGTCGCCGCCGAGGTGCCGCTGGTGGTGGTGGACGTGATGCGCGTCGGGCCTTCGACCGGCATCGCCACCAAGTCGGAACAGAGCGACCTCAACATCGCGGTGTACGGCCTGCACGGCGACGCGCCGCACATCGTGGTCGCCGCCAACTCGGTGCCCGACTGCCTGTTCACCACGCAATGGGCCGTGCATCTGGCCGAGGCCATGCAGGCGCCCGCCCTGGTGCTCACCGACCAGGCCATGGGCCAGGCCCGCGCCATCGTGCCCAAGCCGGCCGAACTGGCATTCATCGGCCAGCGCCTGACGGCTACCGCCCCCGCCGTCGAGGGCGAACGCTACAAGCGCTATGCGATGACCGGCTCCGGCGTTTCGCCGATGGCCATTCCCGGCACGCCGGGCCTGA
>JAXMJU010000271.1:0-5100 GCA_034376265.1 Sulfuritalea sp. | reverse complement strand
CAGATCAACGGTGCGCGAGTCCAGGCAGCAGCGCTCGCAGCAGGCGTCGGCGCGCGCCCAGACCGCGCAGCACGCTGCCTTCCATTCCGACGTCGCGTAGAAGGCCTGCCGCTCGGCGGTGATGCCGCCCTTCCAGTTCGGATTCGCCTCCCGCGGCACGGTGCGCAGCCAGTGCTTGCCACCGCGCATGTACGGCACGCCGCCGCGGCGCATGGTGGCGGCGCGGATGTTGCGCACCTCGTCGGCGGTGCGCTTGCGGCCCAAGTTCATGTGGTGACCGGGCTTCAGCCATTGCCGCTGGTCGGCGCCGCGCGCCCTGGTAGGGATGCAGGCCTGCCGCAGCCACCAGAACACCGTCTTCGGGTCGCGCTTATATAAGCGGCCGATGTCCGGGCAGCCCAGGCCTGCGGCCACGTAGAGGAACCACAGCAGGCTCGCCGGAGGTCTCATGTGGACTCCTCCACGCCATCGTCTTCGTCCAGATCGAACAGCGAAGGCGTGGCCAGTTCGCGCTCGGCTGCCTGGCAATAGAAGACCGAGTCGTAGAAATAGGTGGGGCTGAGCTCAACGCCGAGGCCGCGCCGGCCGAGCTTCACCGCACGGTAAGGTGTGGTGCCGAGGCCGCAGAACGGGTCGTACACCGTTTCGCCTGGGTTCGAAAACCTGGTGATGGCGCGGTCCACGATGTCGAATTGAAGCGGCGCCAAGTGCATCTCTTTACCTTTGGCGGACTGCGCGCCGTTCAGCGTGCGCATCCTGGTGATGTCGGACCAGACATCCTCGTGCCATGACTGCGGCTGCAAGAGCATGAAGGTGACCGGCAGCATGCGGCGCTCCTCAAGCGCCTCCCCCAGCGCAACGTGGTTCTCGAAGTCGTAAACGTTCTCCAGCGAGTACTTGCGGAACAGCTTGAAGATCTGTTCGTGGCGAAGGCCGCGCAGATCGTCAGGATGGATCAGCCGGTTTCCGGATGAGCGATGGAAGCCGTGCGCGTCGATCTGCCAGCGAGAGCGCGAGTACTTCGCCTTGCCTTTCACGACCGGAAGATCGGCGTAGCTGTTCGTGGTATCGGTCGGCGGTTTCCTGAAGAGCAGTAGATATTCGGGTAATCCGTTGCCCATCTTCGAGCCGTCTTTGCATTGCTCCGACCAGCCGAGGCGGTAGGTCTGATTGTTCTCGCGCACCACGTCGGTGATGATCGATATACGGCCAATGAAGGCGAAGCCGTGCCGGCAGAATTGCGCGCGCGTTTCGTCGCTGAACGGATAGACGGTCTGGAAACCGAGCCCGGTCAATCCGCCAGGGACGATTCGATCCTTGACGTGCACGGCAGCGATGCGGCCCGGCTGTAGCACCCGAAAAAGCTCCGGCGTGAGGAAGTCCATTTGCCGCCAAAAATGATCGTTGTTATCCGTGTGGCCGAAGTCGGCATAGTTCATCGAGTACTGATACTGCGTCCCGAACGGTACGGAGGTAAGCACCAGGCCGACGCTGTTCGCCTTCATGGCGCGGGTCTCCTCGACGCAGTCGTTGTTGACTAGGGTGAAGTGTCGACCGCTGACCTCAGAGCGCTCCACGCCCAGCCCTTGCTTCGCTGCGACCGCCATCGCGGCGCCGGACAAACCGTACTCGCGGATGATGGCAGTCATCTGGGCGACGAGTTCTATGTGCTGCGCCCATTTGCGCTCGAGCGTCTTGCGGATCTCGCGCTCGGCCTCCGTGTAAATCAGATCGATGCGGACCTGGTGCGTCTGTAGAAATCGCTGGATGCGGTGAATGGCCTGGATCAACTCTGAAAACTTGAACCCAATGCCAAGAAAAATAGCCCAGTGACAATGCCGTTGCAGGTTGCATCCGGAGCCGAGCATCACTGGCTTGGCGGCCAGTTCCTGCAGGCGACCCTCGGAGAATTCGACAATCGCCGCTTCGCGCTCGTCCAAATCCTGGCTGCCGTAGACGCTGACTGCGCCCGGCACCGCCCACTCTATCGCCTCGCGCTCGGCCTCGAGGTCGTGCCACAGGATGCGGTGCGCGCCCGGATCCTCGGCCCGCAGTTCGAGCAGCTTGGTAATGCGCCCTGGCAAGCTCTCGCGCTTCTCGCGGGCAGAGTCCTGCACGCCGATGGCAACGGATCGGAACATCCTGCCCTGCCCGCCCTTCTCCGGCGCCACGTCGGTGAAGTCGGATGCGACCTCATGCCAGCGCACATCCATCACCGGCATCTCGTATCCATCATCCGGATGCCCCAGGTCGGATGGCTTCTGCAGGAATATCGCCCAGGAAGAAACCCACATCCAGAATTCGGCTTCCTTGTGCTTATGCAGCGTCAGCGCGTCGGCCTTCTCGCTGTTCCTCTTGAAGAATCGCGTCTTGCCTTGCCCAACTTCCAGAATGCCGAGGAAGGCCGAATAGGCGAGCAGCTCGATGAACTCGTTCGGCGAAGGTGTCGCTGTCGCCACAAACCGATACGGCACGCCAGCGCTGCGCGTGCGGCTGTCCATCTTCTTTTCGTCGCCAGCGAAGAGGCCCATGAACTCGCGGAAGGTCTTCGTCCCGCCAAACCCACGCAGGACCGCGGCCTCGTCCAAGCTCACCACGGTAAAGCCGGTCGGGTCGAGCTTCCCTTCCCGGACGCTCTCGTAATTCGTCATGTAGAGCCCGTCGGCCGAGGCCTCGGCGGTCGTGCGGATGAACGTGAGCGGGGTTCCGAGCATTCGCGCGTCGCGCCGGAACTCCTGCCGGACGCCAAGCGGCAGCACGATCAGGCCGCGCCCGCCGCCGGCCTTGAGCAGGATCAGCCGCACGATCTCCAACTGAATGACGGTCTTCCCCAGGCCGAAGGCGGTAAATACGGCCCGGCGCCCGCCACGCACGGCCCAGCAGACGATGTCGCGCTGGTGCGGCTTCAGCAGAGAATTGACCTCGCCAGGCGAGCATTCAAACCCGTGGTTGCATTCCAGGCAGACCTTCGCCTCCAAGAATTCCCTGTACTCGACGGCGCGGTCGACGACCTTCACCCGAGCATCTCCCTTGCCACCTGCTTGATGAGGGCCTCGCACTTCTGGAGGTAGGCGAGATCGCGGGCGAGCAGTCCCTCGGCCTCGAGGATGAGCGCCAGCGGAAAGAGCGGCGCGGTGTACTCGTCACGCTTTGGCGCGGCGCGGCCAGCCTGGCCGACGCGGAGGAAGAAGCGCGCGGAGAGCTTGCGGGCGTTGTCGGCGGCTAGTTCGTCGCAAGCCGTGCGCTCAGTGTGCATGCGCGCGCCCCCGCTGGACGTCGTCGATCGCGAGCTTCACCGCGTCGAGCGTTTCCTTGGCTCGCTCCGGGCCGACCTCGGCGCACATCGCCCCGGTCAGGCCGGATATAAACCGCTCGAAGAGTGCTTGGCGCATTCCTGGCGGTGTGTGATTGATAACTGGCCACAGCACGTCCTCGCAAACCGCTGCGGCCATCGCGATCGCTGCCGACACGACGCCCTCTTCGGTATCCAGGCGCATGCAGTCGATGGTGCGGTCGCGTGTCATGTGGCGAGCCTTTCGCTGCACGCGCAGGTTTCCCACGGCGGGATGGCGCAGGCGTCGCAACTTGGCGTGTATTTCTTGCCGACGATCTGCGGAGCGCTACGGTGCATGTACTTCTTGCGCCCCTCGTGCCGGACGCCGTGGCCGTGCTTTTCCTTGAACGGAATGCCCTCACGTAGCGCCCGCTTCGTCCGCGTCTGTGAGCAAAGATCCCAATGGTCGGAGCCGTTCGGGTTGCGGCATTTCCACTTGCCCTGCTCTTTCACCCAGGACACCGGCAGTCCGCATTGCTTGCAGGTCGTCATGCCGCCGCCCTCAAACCTTCCAGGGCCGAGGCGCAAAGCGCGGTCCCGGTCCGGATCGGGACAGCGTTGCCGATCTGCTTCGTGATCTCGGTTGCCGTGCCGGTGAATTGGTAGGGCCTGCCTTCGTCCTCAAACGAGGTCGCGCGCGCCAGCTCCGACCAATGGAGCATCCTGTAGAGGATGTCGATGTAGTAGCCCTCGGCTAGCGCGGGCGTCGCGAGCGTCATCTCGCCGCCCTTGGCCGTGGTCACCGTGGCGAGCGGCTCATCTACGGCGCGGCCAGCGTTCCGATCATTGCCGTGCGTGCACAGGCTGACGAACGGCTGCGCCATCGCGAGGTCCCCGCGATTCGCCCCGGTGATCGTCGGTAGTGGTTCATCGGCGCCGCGCGCGCGATTCGATGAATCGTGGTGCGTGCAGGGAGCTATGACCGCCTGCGCGAGCTGGATATGCCCGCTCGCCGCGATCGTCGGTGCCGGTTCGTCAATGGAGTGCGTGCGCGGTTCCTGGCCGGGCCGCTCGCCGAAGTTCGGCACCAAGAACGGCGTTGCGAGCGCGAAGCGGTCCCTCGTGCCTTGTGCCGGCATGGGCTCGTCCGCGCTCTGCCCGGTGAGGCCGCTTCCGCCGCCGTAGTACGGGGTGATGATCGGGCGCGCAAGCGACGGTGCGCCCTCGGTGGTGAAGGTCGGCGCCGGCTCGAGGACGCTGCGGAAGCTGCGCCCGCCGTCGCTGTCGTGCTTGTGGAGGAGGATGGACTCGGCGAAGTGCACGCCGCCGCCGGCAGTCAAAGCCGGAATCGGACGGTCCGCGCCGCGCGCCGTGGCGGGGCTCGCCGTCCCCATGACGAGCGGCATGCCCAGTTGCCGGGAAATGGCCTCCGCCTCCTCGGCGCTCACCTGCAAGCGCGGCGCCTTGCCGTCGATCAGATCCTGCAGCGCCTCGATATGCTGCTTCGGCCAGTGGTTGCGCTGCGCGCCGGCGAGCAGCCTGGATAGCGTGTTCTTCACCAGTGGGCGCTTGCGCGTGAAGATGCTCGTCCCGGGGCGCGACCAATCGATGATCTCGGCGGCCGAGCGCCAGGTCTTCCTGGTGTCTAGCAGGTCGACCTCGTAGCCCCGCGGCGCATGAGTCGCGTCTGGCCAGCGGAGCGCCTTCTTGTCGCTGCGGCCGTAGAGGAAGAAGCGCTCGCGCGTGGTGGCGTCGCCGTAGTCCGCGCAGGTGAGCACCTTCCAGTCGCAGCGCATGCCGATCGCCTTGAGCGCCTGCAGCCACGC
>JAXMJU010000270.1:0-6524 GCA_034376265.1 Sulfuritalea sp. | reverse complement strand
GTTCATGCATTCGGGGTATTGCCAAAATAGATGTTTGCAGGGAGGCGAGTCCCGCCTCCGAGGACCGGGCTCGTCCAACAAACGGTTCAGATCGTGGCTCGCTTCGCGATCACGATCTAACCTTATTCGTTGTCCTGGCGTTTCATCGTGGCGCATCACCGTCCCACCAGCGCCGACTTTTGCTCGAGGCTGGACAAGTGGGCGTGACTGGCCTTTGCGGCGCGACGGTGAAGGCTCTCAGCGCCAGGCGCCGTTGCAACGCACTTCACCCCAACCGTGCAGCCTCCGCCGCAACGTGTCCGGCTAGTGCGGTGACGAAGGTCTTGAGGCCCGTCATCGCCGACATTTCCGCAAATTCGCCGTTGGTGGCGGCACTGCGCTTCGACGTGATGATGCTGGCGGTCGTATAAAGCTGTTCCTGCACCAGCTTCTGGCACAGCAGGTCGTAGCGTTCGAGGTAGGACGCATTCTTGAATTCCGCAAAAACCGGAAAGTGCGGCGATGAGTCCTTGACCGGCGACCTGGACTTCGCGGCATCCTCGACCATCATCAGCCAGCCGACAAACGGACGCGGCTGTTTGCCGAAGGCCTCTTCACGGTAGGCCGTCCACAGATCGTGGGCAGTGCCGATGGCTTCTTCGGTGCGGTTGTTGAAATTTTTGCTAAACGATGGGCCGACCTGGCTTTTCAACTCGATAGTCGCGATCAGGTCGTCCTTGTGGATGACACCAGATCCCAAAGTTTGGTCGGTCGGAAGTAGCCCGGCAAGGTCAGCACCGCGCGCTTCTGATGAATCTGCGCATGGGCCAGACCGTTGGCCCGCACGATATCGACTACCAGCGCAACGAAGCCGTCCATGTTCTTGCCACTGGTGCCGCCTGCCCGTTCGCCTTGGTCGGCCTTGCCGGATTCGATCTGTTTTTGCGTGGCGGCTTTCCGCTTTTTCCAGAAAGCCTTTACGGCCTTGCGGGCCTTCTGTTCGTAATCGACAAGATCAAGCGCCATTTAGTCCCCGTTGCCTCCCAGACCGGATTTTTCTTCGTGACTGAGGCCATACAGCTTGAATGCCGCCTGGTTGCAGGTCGCTATGTCGCGTTTCGTCGCGGCCTCGATCAGCTCGGCTCGCAGCGACTCGGAAACGCTGCGCCAATGCGGCAAGCGCAGACGTCTAAGGTATTGCGCCTGGAACCTGAGGAAACCGCCACGCATCTTGGTTGAATACGTCGCCACGAACAGGCGGGTGACGGCAGAAAGCATCACCGCCTGCAAAGCCCGCAAGTCCCACTCGTCCGACGTAAGGTAATAAAGATTGTGGTGCGGGTACAGATTCCCGTCCTCGAACACGATATGGGCTTCGCCCTTGATGTCGGGGATCAGGAGCTTGGGCTTTTTTGCGAGGGACGGGGTGATTCGGTCAATGGTGCGAAACCAGTTGCCTGGTGACTTCTGCGCACAGTGGCGGCCGGCAATGACTTCTTGCCGCGCTTCTAGGTAGCGGCGCAGACGCGGATAGTCCTGCAGCTCGACCAGGCCGCCGTTTTCGGCGAAGGGATTGATGACGCCTTGGCCTTGCCAATTCACTTCACCGGACGCTATGTCGCGGGTTGTCACCAAGGGCAGTTTGCGATCCCCTTCCACATCGAGGCTGTCGTAGTCGCCAATGAAGGCCTTGTCCGCCCCGGTGGCGACTCCTATGCCTACCGTGCAGCCTGCTTCTTCCAGGGTCGGGAACTGTCGCTCAAGTCGCCGGATGAGTGCCATCTGATCCGCGGATTCCAGCAGCCACGGTTCCGCGCCATCGGTGACGCCGGCAAGTTCGCGGACGGTAGTGCAATCTTTAGGCAACGCGTCGGCGCGCAGGGTCGCTGCCAGTTTGCTCAGGGTGGCGCGGTCGATCGCAGGGCGATGCGCGATGCGCGTCGTGCCGGGGGTTTCCCGGCTGATGATGGTGATAGCCGGATAGGCGATCACATCGGAATGGAAGGCCGGGGTGCCCACCATGTCGATATGGAATTTCAAGTGGAACTGCTCGGCGACCATGCCGCGCAGCGGTCCGCCATAGCGGTTCTTCATCCAGCGATCGGCACAGATGAAACCCAAATTGCCACCGGGTGGGAGTACCGACAACGATCGCTCGATGAACGGAATATAGAGGTCGGCGCGGTCGTACATGGTGGGATAGCGGCTCCGGTACACCTCCAGCAAGGCGGCGGGAATCATTTCCTGGCGCACGTAAGGCGGATTTCCGACGACGAAGTCGAATTGGCCCTTTAGATCTGCGAGCAGGAAATCGCCATGCGTCAGCCAGCGATCGGCAAGAGTCTGCGCGGTTTTCTGTGCCAGGCCTTCCTGCTTTAACAGTGCGATTACAGCGGCATGAGTGGAATTGAAGGTCTCCCGGTGCAGCTCTACCGCCCGGATTGCCCCACCCAAGTCTTCCAGGGCCGACCCGGTGCCGGTTCCGGCCCGCCACGCTCCCAGCAGGCGGCTCACTGCAGGCAGCAGAAAATCGCCGCCGCCAAATGAGGGCTCCAGCAGTCGCTGCCGGGTCAAGGGCTTGTCTTCCGTGTAGCCGACCAGGTCGAGAATGAACTCGACGACTTCGGCGCGGGTGAAGATGGCGCCGCGCGATTCTGCTCCGGATGCGGCGGAAAGTTTCTCGATCGCGGCAGCGACCTTGGCGGAATGAGGCCGGCTTAAACCGCCATCCAAATCGAGGTGGAGCTGCCGGGATGTCAAATTCATGATCCTTAACGATTAGGGCCCAATGTTCGACAGGCAGGCAAGGGCTTTTTGACGAACAGCAGCGTCTGTCTTTGATTGAAAATTCCGAGTTCCATTATGCCTACGCACGCTATTGATCCGCAAAGAATTCCATTCGCCAGCACCAGCGCGGTGCGTCCCTGCGGGAACTTTTGCCCGGTGGCCTGGCCACGGCGAGCCGGGATTTTCATTGAAACCTGTACTGCATGGTAAAAACCCGCATCGCGACCACCGGCAGCAAACCATGACGCCCATCAGCTTCGCCGCCAGCGACGGCCACCGCCTCGCCGCCTACCGCTTCGACCCGCAGGACCGGTTGCACGGCCAGACGCGCGGCCAGGTCGTGATCGCCGCGGCGATGGCTGTGCCGCAAGGCTTCTACGCACCGTTTGCGCGCTACCTGGCGCGGCGCGGCTACACCGCCTGGACCTTCGATTACCGCGGCATCGGCGAGTCGCTGAGCGGGCCGCGGCGCAAGCTCAAGGCCGACCTCGGCGACTGGCTCTACAAGGATTACGACGCCCTGCTGCAGATGATCGCCGCCGCGTCGCCGCAGGAACCGCTGTTCGTCGTCGGCCACAGCTTCGGTGGCCAGGTGGCGCCGCTGCTGCCTTCGCGCGAGCGCCTCGCCGGCCTGGTCAACATCGCCGTCGGCAGCGGTTCGACGCGCCATCTGGCGCCGCGCGTGCGGCGCTCGGCGCCGCTGATGTGGCATGTGCTGGCGCCCGCGCTGTGCCCGCTCTTCGGCTATTTTCCCGGCGCCCGCATCGGCGTCGTCGGCGACCTGCCGAGCGGCGCGATGTTTCAGTGGCGGCGCTGGTGCCTGACGCCGGAATACATCCTGAGCGGCGAGCCCGGCGCTCGCGAAGCCTATGCCACGGCCGATTACCCGGTGCTGGCGCTGACATTCAGCGACGACGAACTGCTGCTCGAAGCCGGCTCGCGGCTGCTGCATGGCGCCTATCGGCGGCGCGCCGTGGATTACCGCCTGGTCGATCCGGCCTCGCTGGGCCTGGCGCGCATCGGCCACTTCGGCTTCTTCAAGCCGCCAGGCGAAGCTGCGCTGTGGCCGCTGGTGGCGGACTGGATGGAGCGCACCGCGGGCTGACGGCGGAGCGCCGACTCGACGATGGCGCCCATGACCCGCGCAGAAGTAGTCGGCGCGGCAGTCCCGTTAGGACTCCACATTGGGCATGCCGAATCGCTGACGCAAATCGGCAAAACTCCCCAACACACTGATTCACACCAGGATTCCGTCGTTTTCCTGCCACGGAGTGTCGAGATACAGCGTGGTTCGAGCTTGGTGCCGCGTCGGTGTACCCGTCATACTTAAGTACGAAATGGCTGACCAGGCCAGCAGCACGGTATCGCGATGTCTGTTGGATTGGCCAGCCGTTTCATTCCCATGTAGATCCTTTGTACCCACCTTTCCCACTCAGGAGAACTTCCATGAATCTGAATTCCTTCGTGCAACCCGGATCCTCGTTCAACGCGCCGAAGCTTGCCGCCATTCTGGCCGGCGACCTTGCTTCGCAGGCGAAGCAAGCTGCGGTCGAAGAGCGGCTCCCCTTTACCGTCAGGATCGTCACTAGCCAGGAGCAACTGGACAAGGCAGTCCTCATTCGCCACTCGGCCTATGGGCGTCACATCCCCGAAGTGGCGTCCCTGTTGGAGAGAGAGGAAGCCGCAGACAGAGAACCGGGATCGGTCGTGCTGCTTGCCGAATCCAAACTGGACGGATCTGCCCTGGGCACCATGCGGATACAGACCAACCGCTACCGCAAGCTGGCTCTCGAGCAGTCGATCGAACTGCCATCCTGGCTGCAGGGAAGCAGCCAGGCGGAGGCCACGCGCCTCGGCGTGGCCCTCGGCCGCACCGGGCGTCTGGCGAAGACGGCGTTGTTCAAGGCCTACTACGAGTATTGCGTCATGGAAGGCATCGAGTGGATGGTGATCGCGGCGCGCTCACCGCTGGACCGCCAGTACGAGGCCCTGCTGTTCAATGACGTGGTTCCTGGCGGCGGCTTCATCCCGATGCGCCACGCCGGAAATATTCCGCACCGGGTTCTGGCGCTCGAGGTGAGCCGCGTTGAGCCCGACTGGAACCAAGCCGAGCATCCCCTCTACGGCTTCTTTTTCGAAACCATCCATCCGGATATCGATGCGCGCGGGACCGTCGGCGTGTCGGTTGCCGGCGCTCGCTTTCCATTCGCGGTGACGGCGTCAGAGAACTGAATCCTTAGAAATTGGGCAGTAGAATCACGGCGACAGACTGCCATGGTTCTATTTCTTTGGGTGTATGAAGTATGCGACGATTACTTGGCTCGGGCGCCAGCGCGGCGGTCGATACGTTTTTGTACCGACTCTCCGTTTACGGTGTCCCGATCGCCATCGGTATCGCATCGCTGGTGGCGCTGGTCTTGTTGCCGAACGTGTACCCGCTGGACGGCGCCAGCCGCATCGAATTTGCGGCGCAGCTAGAAGACGGGCCAAGCCTGACGCCGCAACAGGCCCTGCGGCAGTTGGCCGGGAAGACGGCGATGGCCGAAGTCGGAACCCGCCGGTCGGAACTGCCCTTTTGGTTCAGTTTCGAGGTGCCGGCCAGCGACCGGCCGCTGGTCGTCGAACTGCCGTCGCGCCATGCCCTGGACGCCGCCTGCTGGACGACGGCGGACTTTCGCCTCCTGGGCTCGGCGAGCCGAAGCAATGCGGAAGGCGCAATGAAGGTGGCGCGAACCGGCTTTGCGCTGCAACTCGGCCAGTCGGCATCCGCGGTTCGGCTCCTGTGCCGCGCCAGACATACCGGCCCCGGCAATATCTCGGTGATCCTGTGGCCGGCCGAAAAGTTCAGCCTGTCGGAACTGAAGTTCCACCGCAACTCGGGCCTGCTCGATGGCGGCCTGATCGTGCTTTCCCTGTTCGTCCTGCTGACTGCGATCGTCAGTCGCGAGTGGCTGTACGTACTGTTCGCCGCCTGGCTGATGGTCAACTTGCGCATGGCGGCGCTTACCGCCGGATGGGATGCGCAGTGGCTGGAGGGATCGATCCCGCCGGACTGGATCGTGCCGATGCGCAAGCTCACCACCTATGCGTATTACATGCTGACGATCATGTTGTTCAGCCGGCTTTTCTCTCATGACCTGAAACGAGTGAAATACGCACAACTGCTGCATATTTCGCAGTGGTCCTGCCTGCCCCTGCTGCTGGCGGCGCTTGCGTTGCCATTCGCCAGCTACCTGCCGTTGCTGTGGGTATTGAGCACCTATACAGTCGCTGTGATCGTCTTCCTTCTGGTGCGCATCCTGATGGTGACGCGATCCAAGGTCGCCATGTGGTATGGGGCAGGCATGGGAGTGGCGATGCTGGCCAGCCTCAACGAGGTCGTGGCGGCCGCGGTAGGTTTTCGCGACCTGATCGGCAGCGTCAATAGCGTCACTGCGGCGCTGTCGTCCAGCCTGCTGTCCGCACTGGCGATTGCAGAGCAGATAAGGCAGGAAAAGCTGGAGCGAAGAAAGGCCCAGGACGAGCTGCGCAATACCTATGAGGCAATACCGATCGGGCTGTTCTCGCTGGACAAGCAAGGCAGCATCCTGCAATGCAACCCGGCCTACAAAGTCATGATGGGACGCGGGTCGAGCGCCGGGCAGTGGAGCGACGATTTCGATGCCGGCGCTTGGCAACGCATGCAGACCTTCCTCGCCAACGCCGCGAGCGAGGATTTGGAACTCACCGGCCGCGCCGGCGCCGCTGGACGCAGAAAG
>JAXMJU010000269.1:0-6544 GCA_034376265.1 Sulfuritalea sp. | reverse complement strand
GAGTCCGGCGCTTCTCTGCTCATCTTGCAGGGCCATACCAGTGCGGTCATCAGCGTGGCGTTTTCCGCCGATGGCCGCCGTTGCCTGACCGGCAGTCACGACAATATCGCGCGCCTCTGGGATGCGGATTCCGGTGCTTGTCTGCTCACCTTGCAGGGCCAAACCAGCCCGGTCACCAGCGTGGCCTTTTCCACCGATGGCCGCCGTTGTTTGACCGGCAGTTTGGATAACACCGCGCGCCTCTGGGATGCGGACTCCGGCGCTTCTCTGCTGACCTTGCAGGGCCATACCAACTGGGTCAGCAGCGTGGCGTTCTCCGCCGATGGCCGCCGTTGTTTGACCGGCAGTCACGACAACACCGCGCGACTCTGGGATGCGGACCCTGACCAAGGCGGCGCTTGCCTCGCCTGGCTCTGGGCCGAAGGCGCGGACTGGTTCTGGCTCGATGCCACGCGCCTCGACGAGAATCTGATCGTCGCCCAACCCGGCCCGCTGCTGCGAGCCGGCGGGCGCGGCGCGCAGCGCTTGAAACTCGGCGATGCCGCCGAAACGCCCCAACCCGCGCCCTGGATACCGCGCCGTTGGCCGGTCGCCGACTTTCCCGAACTGTTGCGTTCGTGATCGAGGTATTTGCCGCCTTTACCAGATCGCTGCGCGACCTGACGCGGCGCGAGGTGCTGTGGCATGCGCTCTGGCCGCCGCTGCTGGCGCTGGTCTTGTGGCTGGTCGTGGGCTATGCGCTGTGGGCTCAAGGCATGGACCTAATGGCGCGCGTCCTGCCGCAGCTGCCGTGGCAAGGCTGGGAGTGGGTGGCGCGCTGGGCCGCGGCCTTCCTGCTGTTGGCGGCCTTCGCCGTCCTGGTCTATGTCACCGCGATCCTGCTGGTCGCCGTGTTTGCCTTGCCGCGCCTGATCAACCTGGTGGCGGCGCGCGACTACCCGGATCTGGGCCGCCACGGCGAGAACGTGTTCTGGGGCAGCCTGGGCACCACGCTGGGGGCCAGCGCGATCTTCGTTTTCGGCAGCCTGCTGATGTTGCCGCTGCTGCTGATTCCCGGCGTTCTGCTGGTGCTGCCGCTGGCCTGGGGCGCCTGGCTGAACCAGCGCACCTTTCGTTTCGATGCGCTGGCCGAACATGCCTCGCGGGCTGAAATGCAGCGCCTGGTGCGCGAGAATCGCAGCCGCTTCTATGCCGCCGGCCTCGCCACCGCGGCCGCGGCGCACCTGCCGCTGCTCAATCTGCTGGCGCCGGCCCTGACCGCGCTGGTGTTCGTGCATCTCGGGCTGGCGGCGCTGCGTCGCCAGCGGCAGCAAGGGGGAATAGAACTTTGAAAGGCATCGGCGCGATCATCATCGGCGACGAGATCACGCGCGGCAAGCGCGCCGACAAGCATTTCCCCAAGCTCATCGAACTTCTCGCTGCGCGCGGCCTGGTGCTGGACTGGACGCTCTACATCGGCGACGACCGCGAACGCCTGACCGAGACCCTGCGCCGCACGCTGGCCAGCGACGACATCGTGTTCAGCTTCGGCGGCATCGGCAACACACCCGACGACCATACCCGGCAGGCCGCCGCCGCCGCCGCGGGCGTCGAACTGGTGCTGCATGCGGACGCCGAACGCGAGATTCGCGCGCGCTTCGCCGAGCTCAAGTTCGAGCTCACCGAGACGCAACTGGCGCTGGGCAATTTCCCGCGGGGCAGCCGCATCATTCCCAATCCCTTCAACCGCATCCCGGGCTTTACGCTGGGCCAGCACCATTTCGTGCCCGGTTTCCCGCAGATGGCCTGGCCGATGGTGGAGTGGGTGCTCGACAGTTTCTACTCCTGGCGCTTCCATGCGCATCCCAGCGACGAGGCGGCGCTCGTGGTGTGGAAGGGTAGCGAAGGCGCGCTGATTCCCCTGATGCGGCGCGTCGAAGCCGAGTTTTCCGGCATCAAGGTGTTCAGCCTGCCCTTTCTCGGCTCCAAGCAAGTCCAGCGGCATATCGAGCTCGGCGTGCGCGGCACCCCCGACCAGGTGCCGGCCGCCATGGCGGCACTGCGGCACGGCGTCGAGGAATTAGGTTACGGCTATGACGAAAAATGACCTTGACGCAGGGGCGGCGGTTTTTTGCGGCCGTCGCGCTTTGTGATTTATGCTGTGCGTCTCGTCGTGAGGAATTTGCAGGAACGGTCATGATCGATAGCATGGATCGCGAGTATTTGCAGCGGACGAAGCTGTTCGCCAATGTCGGCCTGGAAAGCGTCGAGCATTTGTTTGAAGGCTGTCAGCGGGTGAAGCTGGAACGCGGCGATCGCCTGCTGCAACCCGGCGTGGCCAACAGCCACCTCTACCTGATTTTCGACGGCGAGCTGCGCGTCTATCTGGAGGATCGCAGCATGCCGGAGCAGGCGGTCCTCGGCGCCGGCGATTGCGTCGGCGAAATGTCGCTGCTCGACGGCCAGGCCGCCTCGGCCCTGGTGCTGGCGGCGCGCGACAGCGAACTCCTGGCGATTCCGCACGACGTGCTCTGGTCGCTGGTGGATTGCTCCCACGGCGTCGCGCGCAACCTGCTGGCGATCATGGCCGGCCGCATGCGCGAAAGCAATCAGTCGCTGGTGAGCTTGCAGACCCGCAGCCTCGAATTCGAGCAGGCGGCCAGCGTCGATGCCCTGACCGGGATCTACAACCGGCACTGGCTGCTGGAAGCCTTTCCGCGCGCGATCGCCCGTTGCGAGCGGGATGGCGCGCCGCTGTGCCTGGTGATGGCCGACATCGATCTGTTCAAGCATTTCAACGAGCGCTTCGGCTATCTCTCCGGCGACGCCCTGCTGCGCCGCATGGCGCGACGCCTGGCCGACGGCCTGCGGGCGCAGGACCTGATCGCCCGCTATGGCGGCGAGGAGTTCCTGATCCTGTTGCCGCATACCAGCCTCGACGAGGCGCTGCCGATTGCCGGGCGCCTGCGCGAACTGGTGGCCATCGGTTGCGGGCTGCCGACGGGCGAGGGCGTGACGCTGAGTTGCGGCGTGGCCCCGATGCTCGGCGGCGAATCGCTGGAGGCGCTGATCGCCCGCGCCGACTCCGCATTGAAGCGAGCCAAGGAAAACGGCCGCGACCGGGTGGAAGTCGCGGTCTAGCGCAAAGTTTCCGCGCCGACTCAGCCGGTCCCGCCCACCGTCAGTCCGTCGATGCGCACGGTCGGCTGGCCGACGCCGACCGGCACGCTCTGGCCTTCCTTGCCGCAGGTGCCGACGCCCGAATCGAGCGCCATGTCGTTGCCGATCATGGCGACGCGCATCATCGCCTCGGGGCCGCTGCCGATCAGCGTTGCGCCCTTGACCGGCGCGGTGATCCTGCCGTTTTCGATCAAATAGGCCTCGGCGGTCGAAAAGACGAACTTGCCGCTGGTGATATCGACCTGGCCGCCGCCGAAGTTGGCCGCATAGAGGCCCTTCTTGACCGACTTGATGATTTCCTGCGGATCGTGGCTGCCGTTGAGCATCGTGGTGTTGGTCATGCGCGGCAGCGGCAGGTGGGCGAAGGATTCGCGGCGGCCGTTGCCGGTGGGCCGCACGTTCATCAGCCGCGCGTTCAGCGTGTCTTGCAGGTAGCCGACCAGGATGCCGTCCTCGATCAGCACCGTGCGCTGCGTCGGGTTGCCTTCGTCGTCGATGGTCAATGAACCGCGGCGATCAGCGATGGTGCCGTCATCGACCACGGTGACGCCTTTCGCCGCGACGCGCTGGCCGATGCGTCCGGCGAAGGTCGAGCTGCCCTTGCGGTTGAAGTCGCCTTCGAGGCCGTGGCCGACCGCTTCATGCAGCAGGATGCCGGGCCAGCCCGGGCCCAGCACCACGGTCATTTCGCCGGCCGGGGCCGGCTTGGCCGCGAGATTGACGCTGGCCTGGTGTACCGCCCGCTCGGCATAGTCCATCAGCACGGCGTCGCTGAAATAGGCGTAATCGAAGCGTCCGCCGCCGCCGGCGGAACCCTGCTCGCGCCGGCCCTTTTCTTCCATGATCACGGAAATCGAAATGCGCACCAGCGGCCGCACGTCGGCCGCCATCTGGCCATCGGAGCGGGCCACCAGCACCACTTCCCAGGTGCCGGCGACGGACGCCATGACTTCCCTGACGCGCGGGTCGGCGGCACGCGCCATGGCTTCGAGCCGCTCCAGCAGCTTGACCTTGGCGGCGTCGTCGAGCGATGCGATCGGATCGTTGCCGGCATACAGCGCGGACGGCTGCTTGCTGCGCTTGAGCAGTGGCGCCAGGCGCTGGGCGCCGGCAGCGGCAATCGCCCGGGTGGTGCCGGCGGCGGCCTGCAGCGCGGCCATGCTGATGTCGTCGGAATAGGCAAAGGCGGTCTTCTCGCCCGACAGCGCGCGCACGCCGACGCCTTGTTCGATGTTGAAGCTGCCCGACTTGACGATACCCTCTTCGAGGCTCCAGGCCTCCGAACGCGCGTACTGGAAATACAGATCGGCGTAATCGACGTGATTGCCGAACAGCTGGCCGAACACCCGTTCCAGCTGATGGGGCGCCAGTCCGTGCGGCTTGAGCAGGGTCTGTTCGGCGATTTCGAAGAGGGGGATGGGGCTGGCGGGAGCGTTCATGGCTTTCCTTAAGTTTCCTACATTTGTTTCCTGCGTTTCCTACAGTATGCGGTGTTTCAGGGCCGGCAGACTGGTTCTGGTGTCGACCAGGTATTGTCGATTCAGTTCGGCGAGGACCACACCTTCGCCCTTGTCCATGCGCGCCAGGATCTCACCCCAGGGGTCGATGATCATGCTGTTGCCATGGGTCAGGCGCCCCGTCGGGTGCCGTCCGCCCTGCGCTGCTGCCAGAACGTAGCACTGGTTTTCCACGGCACGCGCGCGCAGCAGTATTTCCCAGTGCGCGCGGCCGGTGGTTTCGGTGAAGGCGGCGGGCAGCACCAGCAGATCCAGCGGGTTTGGCAACTGAGCCAGCGCACGGAACAGCTCGGGGAAACGCAGGTCGTAGCAGATCGCGACGCCGACGCGTCCAAGCGGGGTGTCGAAGCTCACCAGCTGGTCGCCGCGTTCGATGGTGGCGGCTTCGTCGTAGGCCTCGTCGCCCTTGTGGAAATTGAACAAGTGGATCTTGTCGTAGCGCGCCACGCGCTCGCCCTGCGGGTTGTAAACCAGGCAGCTGTTGCGCAGTTTGGCGGGATCTCGCGCCATCAGGGGAATCGAGCCGCCGACCAGCCACAGGCCGTGGCGGCGCGCGGTTGCGGCCAGGAAATCCTGCATCGGACCGGTCCCATCCGTCTCGCGCGCCGCGAGGCGGTCGGCATCGGTGGCGCCGATCAGCGGAAAGTACTCGGGCAGGGCCACCAATTGCGCGCCCGCCGCGGCGGCTTCGGCGATCAGGCGGGCGGCGGTAGCGAGATTGGGCGCCACCTCGGGTCCGGAAATCATTTGTACGGCGGCGATCTTCATTTGCTTTCCTCCGTGGCTTTCTGCGCTCCCAGCTTTTCGACCTTGGGGTCGGCCCAGCTGCCGGTCACCGCGTATTCGAAGGCGAAGGCCTGGTCCAGCGGGTCCCGGAAAATCTTCTGCGCGGCCCAGACCACCGCGCCGGCGACCGGGTTGGCGATCATGGCGCCGACCGCCAGCGATTCTCCCACGGCGGGTTGCACGCGGACCTTGAGGTTCTGCGTCTCGGCGCCGAGGCTGACCGTGCCGTTCATCATCACCTTGGCCGAGGGCCCCTTGATCTCCAGGTCCTTGGTCTCCATCACGCCGCGATTCACCGCGAAATTGCCGGCGATGTTGTCGAAGGCGAAGCCTTCGCTGAAGACATCGCGGAAATCCAGCGTGATGCGCCGCGGCAGGGATTGCAGGCTGAGGATGCCGAGCAGACGGCCGACACCCGGCTCCAGCTTGACGAATTGACCATTGGCGGCGTCGAGGCTGAGCTTGCCGGAGAGCGAGGCATAGTCGATGGTGAAGGGCGAACCGCTCCATGCCAGGTCGCCGGCGAGGTTGGCGCTGCCACGGCGCACCGAGTCGGGGTAGCCGATGCGCGCCAGCAGCTTCTCGATGCTCTTGGCGCCGAGCTTGAATTTGACCTGGGTGGCGGCCTGGGTCGGGCTGGGACGCCAGCGTCCGCTGGCGTCCAGTGTGCCGTCGTCGTTCCTCATTTCGATCCGCGTGTTCCAGGAGCCGTCGACGTTCTCCGCCGCGATGCGCACGGTGCCCAGCGCGCGGTCCTTGTAGGAAAGCTGGTCGACCGTAATGTCGAGCGCTGGAATATGCTCAATGACCTCGCTTGCCTTGGCCTGGAGAACTTCCGGCGGGGCGACGACGGCCGGAATCGAAAACTGGGCGATGCGGCCGGACAGCTTGCCGCCGCTGGCGCTGTTCCATTCGAAGTTGCCGGCCAGCTCGCGGCTTTTCATCTCGAAACGCGTGCAGGTGCTCGCCTGCGGCCGGCTACCGCCGATGCGGACGTCGTGGAAGTGCTTGTCGTATAGGCGCAGGTCGGCCGTGCGCAGGTCGAACTGCACCGTGGGCAGCGGCAGCGGCGTTTCGTTCTT
>JAXMJU010000268.1:0-8155 GCA_034376265.1 Sulfuritalea sp. | reverse complement strand
CCCCCCCCCCCCCAACTCTTGAGCCTTACTTGCCGGCGATCTTTTCCAGCTTTTCGGCGCGGATCAGCTGGCCGTTGAGGCCTGCGTCCTTGGCGCTGCCGCCGTAGGCGATGGTCATCAGCTGCGAGTAGTAGAGCACCGGCATGTTGAACTTGGTGCCCTGCTTCTTGTTGATCTCGGACTGGTAAACCTCGACGTTGGCCTGGCACAGCGGGCAAGGCGTGACGATCATTTCGGCGCCGGCGTCGTAGGCCGATTCGACGATGTCGCGAATCTGCTTTTGGCTCTTGTCCGGCTCTGAAAAAGCCAATGCGCCGCCGCAACAGGTCACTTTCTGGTCATAGGTTTTCAGCGCTTCACCGCCGAAAGTCTCGACCATCTTGTCGAGATACAGCGGATTCTCGAAGGACTCGCCATCGATGCCGAAGGGGCGGTTGGTCTGGCAGCCGACATAGCCGGCGAACTTGATGCCTTCCAGCGACTTCTTCATCGGCGCCTTGAGGCCGTCGTAGCCGAAGTCCTCGATCAGCACTTCGACCATGTGGCGCACGTTCGCGCCGCCGCTGTAGTGCAGTCCGGCGGCGGCCAGCGCCTCGTTGGTTTCCTTCATCAGTTGCGCCGAGCCATCGAGCCTTTCCTTGCTTTCGCGCGCGCCGAGCCAGCAGGCGGCGCAGGTGGCGACGATGTCCTGTCCCGGCAGATGGGTTTCGGCCTGGGCGAAGTTGCGTGCATTGATGGCGATGCGCGGCAATTCGCCTCCCTCGCAGTAGCCGACCGAGGCGCCGCAGCAATTCCAGTCCGGAATCTCGGTCAGCTTGATGTCGAGCGACTTGCACATCGAGTTGGTCGACACCAGATAGTTCGACGCCGAAGCCTTGAGCTGCGAGGAGCAGCCGGGATAGAACGCGTATTCTTTCTTTGCCATTTTTCTCTCCGTCAGCGTCAGGCCGTGAAGCCCTTCTTGCGATCCTCGATTTCCTTGGCCTTGGCGATGATGGCGTGGAATCCCTTGAGATCCTTGACCGCGTGACCACCGAAGATTTCCATGGGGTTGAGGCGCTTGGCCAGAAACAGACCGAGGCCGATGCTCTGCATTCCCAGCGCCTCCTTGATGCCGGACACCAGGCCGCCCCGGAAGTAGTGACCCAGCGTCAGCTTCAGTTCATTGACGCGGCCCTTCTTGATTGCGTTGTTCCAGAACAGGGTGGCGAACTCGCGTGTCGGCTGGCCCTTGGGTGCGAGACCGAGGCGATGCGCATAGTTGGCCAGACCGTGCATGATGTGGGTGATCGGCAATTCGCGCGGGCAGCGCACCATGCAGTTGTAGCAGGAGGTGCACATGAACATCGAGTCGGAACCCAGCACCTCGTCACGCTTGCCGGCGCGGATCATCATGAAGATCTTCTGCGGCGAATGTTCCCAGTCCGGGCCGAAGGGGCAGGAGCCGGCGCAGACGCCGCACTGCATGCACATCTTGACCATGTGGCCTTCTTCGACGTTGGCTTCGACTTCCTTGAGGAAGTTGTTGCGGTAGCGTTCCAGTGCGCCCGAATTCGCGGCTTGATTGGCCGCAGTTGCGTTGATTGTCATCTGTCGCGTCTCCATTTCCTGGCTCAGCCGAAGCCCTTCATGGGCGAGGGGCCGAGCTTCTCGAGTTCGGCGACGTAGTCGTTGATCAGCTTGACCACGCGGGCATTGTCAGTGATCGCGACTTCCTGCGTCTGCACCCGCTCGGGTTCGAGGCCGAGCTGCGTCAGCGTGTCGCCGATCTTGCTCATGCGGTAGTGAGCGAGTTCCGAGCCCTTGACGAAGTGGCACTGGTAGTCGTCACCCTTCTTGCAGCCCATCATCATCACACCGTCATAGCCGGCATTCAGTGCGTCGGTGATCCAGATAGTATTCACGGAACCGAGGCAGCGCACCGGAATGACGCGAACGAAGGCCGAGTGGGTCAGGCGCGCCATGCCCGCCATGTCGAGCGCCGGGTAGGCGTCGTTCTCGCAGGCCAGCACCAGGATGCGCGGCTTCTCTTCGTCTTCGTCGGGCACTTCGACCGCCTTGACCTGGCTGCCGACGGTGTCGCAGGAGTAGTTTTCGAAGGAGATCACGCGCACCGGGCAGGCGCCCATGCAGGTGCCGCAGCGGCGGCAGCGTTCCTCGTTGAAGACCGGAAAACGCCTTTCGTCCTCGTCGATGGCGCCGAAGGGGCATTCAACCGTGCAGCGCTTGCACTGGGTGCAGCCTTCGAGACGCGCAGTGGGGAAGGACAGGTCGCCCGAGCGCGGATGCGCGGCGCGGCCGAGGGAAGCGTTTTCCACGGCCTGGATCGCCTTCAGCGCGGCGCCGGTGGCGTCGTCGGTGGCCTGCAGGATGTCCATCGGCCTGCGCACCGGGCCGGCGGCATAGATGCCGGTGCGGCGCGTCTCATAAGGGAAACAGATGAAGTGCGAGTCGGCGAAGCCATGCTTGAACTGCGGCATGTCCGGGCCCTGGCGGTAGTTGAGATTGAGGATCGAAATCGTCTTCATCTCGTCGCGCGCGGCCTTGGCCGCCGCGTCGCCACCATCGGCAGCGGTCACCACCGGGTTCCAGGCTTCGAGGTCGACACCGGCGTTGGGCACCTGGCCGGTCGCCAGCACCACCAGGTCGGCGGCGATGATGTTCTCTTCGTCGAGGATCAGGTCCTTGAAGCTCACGTTGCAGCTGTCGCCGCCGGTGACCTTGGAAGCCTTGCCCTTGGTGAAGATCACGCCCTTTTCCTGCGCACTGCGGTAGAAATCCTCGCCCATGCCCGGCACGCGCAGGTCCTGGTACATGACCACGGTGTCGATGTCGGGGTTCTGATCCTTGAAATAGTTCGCCTGCTTGATGCTGGTGCCGCAGCAGTGGCCGGAGCAGTAGGACAGGTGCGTGCCCGTCTCGTCGCGCTGGCCGGCGCACTGCACGAACACGACCGATTTCACTTCCTTGCCGTCGGCGCGCTTGATTGCGCCGCCCTTGGCGGCCATGGCCAGGGCTTCGAGACCGGCCTGGTCGACCACGTTGGGCTGTCCGCCGCCGAGTTCCGGCAGCTTGGCCATGTCGTAGGTGGTGAAGCCCGTCGCCTGTACGATGGCGCCGACGGTTTCCTCGGACACGGTTCCCGATTCCTGGGCGATCTGGATCTTGAACCGGCCGGGCGCGCCTGATGTTTCGGCGATGGTCGAGTTCAGGTGCAGCTTGATCTTCGGGTTGGCGGCAATCTTCGCGGCCATTTCGGCCACGCCGGTTTCCTGCGCCGCGGAATAGGGTTCCTTGAAGGGCTGGCGTTTCCACAACTGCGCGGCCATGCCACCCAGCGCGCCGGTCTTCTCGACCAGCACGGCTTCGTAGCCGGTCGCGGCGATTTCCAGTGCGGCGGTCATGCCCGACATGCCGCCACCGACGACCAGGATGCGCTTGCTCGAGCTTCCCTTGACGTTGCCGGCAGGCTGGGTCATCTTTTTCAGCTCGGCGCAACCCATGCGGATGTAGTCGGCAGCCATTTCCTGGCGCACTTCATCATGGTCCTTGCCGGCGGCGACTACCCACAGCACGCCTTCGCGCAGGTTGGCGCGCGACATGGCGACGCCCTCGAACTGGAAGGCCTCGGTCTTGGAACGGCGCGAACAGGCACCGATGCAGACGTGGGTGACGGCCTCGTTGGCGATGTCATCCTTGATCATCTGCACGCCTTCGGCATTGCAGAGGAAGGGATGGCTCTTGACGATGGCCATCTTGCCTTCCTTCTTGGCGATATTTTCGAGTTGCGGCACCTTCATGGCATCGCCGATGCCACAGCCGGAGCAGATATACGCGGCGAATTTGTTATCGGCCATGATTACGCGGCCTCCGTTGAAGCGGTTTTACGAATGACCTGGATGGCGTGCAGCGAAGCAGCCGTGGCGCTTTGCACCGAGCGATTGACGTCGAGCGGGCTGCTTGCTGCGCCGGCGCTGAACATGCCGCCGTCCTTGCTGCCTTCGATGAAGTTCGACGAGTCGAGAATGATGTCGTCCGGCAGCTTGACGCCGGTGATCTCGGGTTCCATGCCCACGGCGAGCACCGCCAGGTCATGCTCGGTGGCGTAGCGGTGGTAACCCTCGGTATCCACGCCATGCAGGATCGGGTTGCCGTTTTCCTGGTTCTCGACGATCTTCGCCACCTTGCTCTTGATGAAGCTGACGCTCGAATCCTTCTGCACCATCTGGTAGAAGTCCTCGAAGCGGTCGATGGCACGGATGTCGATGTAGTAGATGGTCGACTTGCCTGCATCGCCATAAGCTTCGCGCACATATTGCGTCTGCTTCAGTGACGCCATGCAGCAGATGCGCGAGCAGTGGCGCAGGTGGTTTTCGTCGCGCGATCCGGCGCACTGGATGAAAGCGATGTTCTTTGCCTCCTTGCCGTCGCCGGGGCGCAGGATCTTGCCACCGGTGGGACCTTGCGGATCGGCCAGGCGCTCGAATTCGAGGCTGGTGATCACGTTGGGGAAGCGGTCGTAGCCGTAGGGCTGGATCTTGGCGGCATCGTAGGGACGCCAGCCGGTGGCCCAGATCACGGCGCCGACCTGTAGCGTGACCGACTCTTCCTTCATCTCGAGATCGACCGCGCCGACCGGGCAGGCGGCCTTGGCCTTCTCGCCTTCGGGCGTGCCGACGATCGAGGGGTCGATCACATAGCGCTGCGGATAAGCCATGTTGTGCGGCAGGTAGGCCGCCTTCATCTTGTCCAGGCCATAGTTCCAAGGGTTCGGAACTTCGGCGGAGACGGCCTCGGCGCATTTGCCGCAGGCGGTGCAGTTCTCATTGACGAAGCGCGGCGCTACCTTCAGCGTCACCGAGTAGTTGCCTCGGCTGCCGGATACGGCAGTGACTTCGGTCATGGTCATCAGGCGCACGTTGCGGTTCTGCTTGAGGCGCCGCAGGTTGATTTCCAGCCCGCAGGTCGGATGGCACATCTTGGGAAAGTAGCGGTACAGCCGTGCCGTGCGGCCACCCAGAACGGGGGCCTTTTCGACCAGGATCACCTGCTTGCCGCATTCCGCGGCTTCGAGGGCCGCCGTCATGCCGCTGATGCCGCCGCCGACGACCAGTATCGTCTGGTTGGTTGCTATTGAAGCCGTCACATCGAGCTCCCGGGATTAATGTACTTGAGTGCCGCGAATTTTATCGACTGTCGCGACTTCGGCCTGTGCAATCTTCCAATGTTCCAATAGAAAAGCTGAATGTGACGAGTTGCAGCGGCAGCAGCCCCGGCGGGGATGGATTCATTGCTTCGTCGCGGACCCCGGAGCCAGTTCACGAATCTCGAATTCGAGCGTCGCCAGGTCGCCGAATATCCAGGTTGCGGTCGGTGCCCCGAGACCCGCTACCGTGCCCGGATTGACCAGCCAAGTCAGGCCGCCCTTGACGTTGGCCTGCTGGCGGATTTCCGTCTCGTGACTGTGGCCGCAGCAGACCAGATCGTAGTCGCCGGTGCAGGCCATGCCATGACCGATGTGCGGGTAGTGAGTCAGGAAGATGCGCCGTCCGCCAAGTTCGATGGCGGCATCCTGTCCATGATAGTGCAACTGGCCTTCCGAATGGCAGGCGATGCGGGCGATGGATACCGGGTCGCCGAGATTGTTGCCGTGCACGGCATGGATCGGCAGGCCGTGCTTCAGCGATGCCTTCAGGGTGTTGCCGCCGATGATGTCGCCGCAGTGAATGACTGCCTCCGCACCTTCCGCTTTGGCTGTGGCGACAGCCGCCGCCATCATCGGACCGCGGTCGTGGCTGTCGGAGAGGATGCAGATTTTCATAGGGGTTGGCCCGGCGTAAAGCCGAAAAGTCGTTCGAGACCCAACTCGCGGATCAGCGCATCGGCGGCCTCCTGGCCGTGCTCCTTTGCCACCTCGGCCAGGATCAGGCGCGCGCCGTTGCGGTTGTAACCGCCGCCGAAGCTGATCTGAGTACCGAGCAGCTGGCGTGCTTTCTCCAGCGTCATATCACCAGCGGGCCGTGGTAGTCCTCGTCCTGCGCCGGGGTCTTGTTGCCGAGCGTTTCGGTCAAGGCCGACGAACGCGTGGCGTGGTGGTCGGCCTGAATCTGCAGCAAATTGGTCACGCAATCGCCCAGATTGTCGTAAAAGTCGCGACCGGTGCCGAACTGTTCATCGGCCGAATAGAAGAACTGGCAACGGAAACGCTGGTCCGCCAGCTTGCTGACGATGAATTCGGCGCCCAGCTCGTTCCAGTAAAGCGAGGGGCAGGTCGTCAGCGCCTCGCTGGTCGGATCGAGCTGCAGCTCGACGTCGGCTGCCTGCAGCGGAACCAGGCGGCTGTATCGTTCCAACAGAATCTGATTGACCAGTTGGAATTCGCTATCGGTGAAGTCGGGAATATTCATGGCTTTTGGCCTTCGGGCGGGGTTCTGCACGCATCAACGCGGGCCAGCTACTCTACAGCGAGAGAGTGAACTCGGACAATCACTGTTGCTTATCGAAAAATAGAAATTATCCCCTTGTATCTGAACCGGGCTTGTCGTCAGAATATTGAGACTTTCTAATGTAGTTTTCCGGGCCCGCGCCGACTTCCCTTAATGCAAGACACCAACGCATCGATTTCTCCGCTGCAGGAAGTCAAGACCACCACCTGCTACATGTGCGCCTGCCGTTGCGGCATCCGCGTGCACCTGCGCGACGGCGTGGTGCGCTATATCGACGGCAATCCGGATCACCCGCTGAACAAGGGCGTGATCTGCGCCAAGGGTTCGTCGGGCATCATGAAGCAGTATTCACCGGCGCGCCTGACCAAGCCCTTGCTGCGCAAACCAGGCAGCGACCGCGGTGATGGCCAATTTGAAGAGATCGAATGGGACGCGGCCTTTGCCATGCTGGAGGAGCGGCTTAAAAAGCTGCGCGCCACCGACCCTAAACAGTTTGCCCTGTTCACCGGGCGCGACCAGATGCAGGCGCTCACCGGGCTGTTTGCGCGCCAGTTCGGCACCCCCAACTACGCCGCTCACGGCGGTTTTTGCTCGGTTAACATGGCCGCCGGCATGATCTACACCATTGGCGGCTCCTCTGGGAATTCGGTGGCCCCGACCTGGAGCGCGCCAAGCTGTTCGTGATGATCGGCACCGCCGAAGACCACCATTCCAACCCCATGAAAAAGGAGCTTTCCAAGTTCAAGCGGGGTGGTGGGCGCTTTGTCTCGATCAATCCGGTGCGCACTGGCTACTCGGCCATTGCCGACGAATGGATTCCCATCAAACCCGGCACCGACGGTGCCCTGTTTTTGGCGCTGATCCACGAACTCATCAAGCAAGGCCTGTACGACCGCGAGTTTTTGGCGCGCTACACCAACGCCGGCCAGCTGGTGAACCAGGACGCGGCCAGCGACGACTTCGGCATGTTCCTGCGCAAGGCCGACGGCGACACCGTCAACCCGCTGCGCCCGGCCAACTTCAGCTGGTGGGACCGGCACAGCGAGCAAAGCGTGTCTGACCACACCGAAGGCGCTGACCCGGCGCTGCTGGGTCACTTCAAGATGCCCGACGGCACCCCCGCCGTGCCCGCCTTCCAGTTGCTTGAAGAACGCGTCAAACCCTACACGCCGGAGTGGGCCGAGGGCATCACCGGCATTCCGGCCGCCACCATCACGCGCCTGGCCCATGAGATGGGTATCACCGCACGTGATCAAAAAATCGAGCTGCCCATTGCCTGGACTGATTGCTGGGGCAAGCGCCACCAATCCGTCACCGGCAACCCGGTGGCCTTTCACGCCATGCGGGGCCTGGCGGCGCACTCCAACGGTTTCCAGACCATCCGCTCGCTGTCCATTTTGATGTCCTTGCTGGGCACCATCGACCGACCCGGCGGCTTCCGGCACAAAGCGCCATACCCACGCGCCGTGCCGCCCAATGCCCGCCCGCCCAAGGGGCCGCAGGCGGTCAAACCCAACACGCCGCTCGACGGCGCGCCGCTGGGCTGGCCCGAAAGCCCGGACGATTTGTTTGTGGATGAAGCCGGTGGCCCGGTGCGCATTGACAAGGGTTTTTCGTGGGAACACCCGCTGTCAGCCCACGGCCTGATGCAAAACGTGATCACCAACGCCTGGCGCGGTGACCCTTACCGCATCGACACCCTGCTGATT
>JAXMJU010000267.1:0-5660 GCA_034376265.1 Sulfuritalea sp. | reverse complement strand
GACTCGGGAATATCTATGGGACCCTTGAACGCGCCGCTGATAAAGACTCCCGGGCGAGTCGTCTCCATCGGATTGACCTCGGTGGTCCTGCAGAATCCGTGGGCATCGAGCTCGATGCCGAACTTGCTCGCCAGTCCCTTGGCGTCGGCAGGCGGATTCAATCCAACGGACAATACCACCATCTCGAATTCCTCTTCTTGGACGCCGTCATCGGGCGTAGAATATCGTATGGTGACATTCTTGGTTTTGGGATGCTCTTTGACTACGGATGCGTAACTTCGGATAAACCGAATCCCGGGCAGTCTCTCCGCTTTTTGGTAGAATCGCTCAAAATCCTTGCCATAGGATCGAATATCGTTATGGAAGACCGTACACTCTGCCTCGGCGTTATGATCTTTGGTTAAGACGACCTGCTTCTGGGTATAGGTGCAGCAGACGGCTGAACAATAACTGTTACCACCCGCAGGATTGACCTGTCTCGAACCGACGCATTGAATCCACGCGACTTTGTGTGGATGCTTTTTGTCGGACGCGCGCAGAATTTCGCCATCATATGGACCCGTGGCGCACATCAGCCGTTCATAGTCCATGCTGGTGACGACGTTCTGCATCTTGCCGTAGCCGTATTCGTTCCCCACCTTCGGATCGAATGGCTCCAAGCCAGGCGAGAGAATAATCGCTCCGACATGTATTTCTAACTTCTTTGCCGTTTGATTGAGATCGATCGCGTCATTCTCGCATACGGTCGCGCAAATACCGCATTTCTTTTCTTTGAGATAAACACAAGATTCGTCTATGTAGGTGATCAGCGGAATGGCTTGCTTGAAGTAGATATGTACGGCTTTGTTCGTCGATATTTCCTGATTGAAGCGATCAGGATAGGTGACGGGACAATATTCCACGCAGGTCGTACAAGCCGTGCATTTATCCTCGCGAATATACCTGGGCTTTCTAACCAGCGTTACTTGAAAGTTTCCCGCGTCCCCCTCGACGCGATCAACTTCAGTGTAGGTTAGAACCTCGATGTTTGGATGCCGGCCGACCTCGACCAGTTTAGGCGCGAGAATTCATATCGAGCAGTCGTTGGTCGGAAAGGTCTTGTCGAGCTGCGCCATGTGACCGCCAATGGCGGGCGCCTTATCGACCAGATAAACCTTGAAACCCGCTTTGGCAAGATCAAGCGATGCTTGAACGCCGCTGACGCCGCCGCCAACAACCATCACGTCGCCGATATTATTTTTTGCCAGTCGCGCACGGAGCCGCGCGATTTGTTCGTTTTCCATACTCAATGTCCTCATTTTCTATCCAGCCACCTGGTTATTTCGAGCGGAGCGACCCTGCGACTTGCGTTCCCGCCAGGGCGAGTGGAAATCTCGCTATCGCTGCCGCGACATTTCTCGGCGCGCAAACCGCGCCTCGAAATGACAGACTGAGTCGTTACCTTGCTCAAATCACTTCCTGGAGAATCTCGGTGATGTCCTTGATTTGTGTGGACTCACTATTCTTCAGCGTCAATCGGCTATCCTCGAATTGGGTGATGCAATACGGGCAGGACGTTGCCAAGACCTCAGCCCCAACCTCGCGCGCTTGTTCCAGCCGGAGGTTGGAGAATCTTTCCTCCTTGGCGGTCTCCATCCAAATCCGGCTGCCCCCCATTCCGCAGCAGAGACTATTCTGCCGGGACTCGGACATCTCGTTCAGTTCCAAACCAGGTATGCTCTTCAATGCCTCTCGGGGCTCATCATAGATTCCATTATGCCGCCCCAGGTAGCATGGGTCGTGATAAGTGACCTGCTTCTTATATTCCTTGGTGGGTTTGAGCCGCCCTTCGTTAATGAGTTGGGGAAAATATTGGGAGGTATGGACCACCTCAAAGTTCACCTTGAACTCGGAATATTCATTCTTGAAGGCGTGGTAGCAGTGCGGGGAAGAAACGAGAATTTTCTTCACTCCGTTTTCGATAAACGTCTTGATGTTCTCCCGAGCCAGGCGTTTGAATAATGTCTCATTCCCCGCTTTGCGGACACTCTCGCCGCAGCACACCTCCTTCGCGCCCAATATGCCAAAATCCACTCCCGCCTTGGTGAGGAGATCGGCAGTGGCTTGCGCCACCTTCTTCAATCTCGGGTCATAACTGGTATAGCAGCAGGAGAAATAGAGCACCTCAGTCCCCTCGCTGAACTCTTTGACTCCCAGGTCTTTTGCCCAATTTGCGCGATCTTGCGGTTCTTGTCCCCACGGATTGCCGACACTGGCAAGGCTGGTCATGAAACCGCGAAGATTTGGGATGCTTGTCGGAACGACGCCGTCCGGCACCAAGACGCGGCGCATCGCCCGCATCACGTCAATGATTTCTACGCCGCGGGGGCAGCGCTGAACGCAATTGCCACAGGTGGTACATAGCCAGATGTCTTCCGATTCGAACGGAACCACGCCGAATTTTGCCTGATTGATGATTTTGCGAACGGGAAATTTTCTGACGCGATTCCACGGACACACCGTATCGCATTTGCCGCATTCATAGCAGAATTTATCGGCGCCGCCGCCCGCCTCTTTGATGCCATCAACTACCGGTTTGTAGGGAGATAAGGGTATCGTCTCCATCTTATTTTGCCTTCAGCTTAGGATCGTTGTTCATACGCTGTCACCCCGTTGGTAGTTTGAAATCTGTCCGGTCCCTTAGCGATTCAGCTCTGGTTTTTCATCCTTCTCCATCATCCGGGCGACGGAATCGAGCAGCTTGTCCATACCGAATTCATTGGCCAGAAACTCCAACCCCAGCTCCAGTTTGCCCTGTTCCACCTTCTCCACCACCGCCTCTTCCCGCTCCTCGTAGATCAAGGCCTCCGCCAGGCACCAGCGGACGCACAGGGGCTCCTTCAGATCCGGTTCGCTTTCACACATATCGCAGCTAAGGGGCAGGCCGGAATCCGGCTCCTTGAAGTCATCCCGGGACGGACAGGGGGAACGACAGAAGGCGCACTCTTTGTATACCTTGCCGTTGATAGTGTACTTGTCCCGCCCGTAGCATTCGCCCTTGACATATTCGCCCGCGTACACGGGCACGTAGATGTCATCCAGGGGTTGGCGTATCACGCGGATCCGTGACCGGGCCGGGTTGTTGCTGCTATATTTCGGCCGCGCATGCAGGGCGGAACAGATGACTTCACAGGCGCGGCAGCCGTTGCATTTGTCCACGTCCACGTGGATGGACTTGACGATCCTGGTGACAATCCTGGCTTTCTTTTCAGGCAAGGTTCTTTACTCCACAGACTGAGCTGCGCTGCTCGAGGCATCGGCAGCCGTCGATGAACCAGCGGTCTTTTCATCAGCAAGGATTCCGCGGCTGACAAACTCATCGGCAACATAGTCCAGGCCCAGTTCCCGCAGGCATTCCACGGTCGGGATGCCGTCCTCGTTCCAGCCCTTGAACCGGTAGTAGCCGTCCAGCAGTTCCTTTTCCAGTTCCGGGAACCGCTTCTTCCAGTGATTCGCCGGCGGCTTCTCGTCCTCCCGGCGCATGCCGCGCCGGATGTTGTTGGCCCGAACCAGCGTCCGGTAGCGCTTGGCCGCCTGGGACAGCTTGTCTTCATCCATCTCGATTCCGGCGCCAGCGGTGATGAACTTCGGGTAATTATGGATGTGATAGGGCGGCTTCAGGGGAAACGACGACAGCCCGGCGCACATACCGAAGGCGTCATCGATGTAGTGCATCTTCTCCTGCCAGTCGACGATATCGCAGCACATATCCACGGTGGGATAGTAGGGCATGGAGTTTTCCCCACGGGGATTCCAGTCCAGGAAATACTGCTTGAACCTGTCGTCCGGGACCTGGAACCAGTCCTTGACGAATTCCTCCCGCTGCTCCCGTTCGGGAAACGGCGCCTGGGGGAACTGCCCCTCGATCTGGGTGATGTTGAGCTTCTCGCCGGTGGAATACATGAGGAAGTAGATGGGATTCAGCATGGAAAGCTTGAGCGGCAGCTGCTCATGCTTCTTGATGCAGTTATGGGCGAAGGGATCGGCTTCCGTGCCAATGGCTTTTGCCGCCCAGTAAGTGCCGTTGGCCAGCACATCGCCGATGCCTTCCCGCCGGACGATCCGGTCCAGCAGCCAGTAGAACCTGCCCTCGCTATCTTCCGGCATGCCCGGGAAGTCGTCCTTGGTCAGGATGCCTTTTTCCAACAGTTCCAGGGCCATCGCCATCACCTGCGGCGCCGTAAATCCGTCCACCCCGTACTCGGTGGCCCGCTGGGCGATGCGCATGCCGAATTCCAGGTCCGAAAAGGCCGCCATGGTATAGGTCAGCTTGGTGAAGCATTTCATCATGAAGGTAGGCAGTCCCGGGATGTCAATGGTGGCGCCGCATTTCATCGGGCAGTTGTAACAGCTGATCAGGCGGGTGCGATAGTTGTCCAGCGTCGCGGACCAACGCTTTTCGATGTCTTCGTTCCAGAAGTCATTGCGGCGGACCCGTGAGTTGCCCCACATGAAGTTTTCCGTGTGCCACTTTTCGTCATGGATGAGCATTTCCTGGGGTGAACCCAGGCCCTGCAGGATCGGCATCACTCCCTTGATCGGGTTGGCATTGCGAAACTCGATGTACTCCAGCACCTCGTTGCACAACTGCATGTATTCCGCCGGCCGGGCGATATTGATGTCCCCGGTGCCGCGCACGGCGATGGCCTTCACGCCCTTGTCCCCCATGACGGCGCCGACGCCTCCGCGGCTGGCGCTGGAGCGGTCCTGCTCGATGGAGGCGTAATAGACCCGGTTTTCCCCGGCCAGGCCGATGGCCGCCACTCGGGCCCTGGGATCGTTCAACTCCTGCTGAATCAGCGCGGTGGTTTCCACCGAGCCCTTGCCCCGCAGGTGGGCGGCGTCACGGATTTCGACCTTGTCGTCGTGGATCCAGATGTACACCAGTTCCGGGGATTTACCCCGCAGGATGACCTTGTCATAGCCTGCATGCTTGAGTTCCGGCGCCCAAAATCCGCCCATCATGGAAAACGCCATCAGGTCCGTCTGGGGGGAGATGGTGGTTACGATGGTGCGGTTGCAGCCGATGGCGGGCGTGCCGCACAGGAGACCGGCGCTGAATATGAGCAGGTTGTCCGGCGAAAAGGCGGTCACCTCGGGCGGGACCCGGTCCCACAACAGCTTGGCGTTGGTGCCCAGTCCGCCGAGATAGAGCGCGGTCTCCTCCGGATCCGTTTCCACCCGTTCGATACCGCCCCGCGACAAATCGATCTCCAGGTTGAAGCCCGTTTCTCCGTACCTCATTCGCTTTCCTCTGAATGAATGATATGAACTCGCCCTTCGGGCCCGGCCGTGAGAAAGCCGAAGATTACCCTGGCACACCTCTCTTGCCCTCATTCGAGGGCTTCCAGCGACTACCGGAGCGGCAAACCGGCCGGAACTGGAATGCGAGTTGCGCAAAATCTATACCACCGAGTTTCCCGTAGCCCCCACGGCAGGACAGAGAGAACGAATGTTCGATCGAAAGTTGACGTTATCATTTGGGATTTGACCGGATACTTCGGGAGAGACGCAGGGGCGATCATGGGCGGGCCATTCTCAAAAAATGGGAAATTCGAGAACCGAACTATCAAAGATGGTAAAAGAACGAACCTACGAACGATCAACTTATATCGACCACG
>JAXMJU010000266.1:0-35128 GCA_034376265.1 Sulfuritalea sp. | reverse complement strand
GAGGCGCGGCGAGAGGCGATTACCAGTCGACCGTGGTTGATGTCCTCGGTCGGCCGCAAAACGGAGCATGCCGGGCAAACCACCATCACGCTCACCGGCTTGCACGCACACTTCGGCAAAGCCAGGGAGGCCCTGATGCGTATCTCCGCCTTGCTCAAGGGATGGGTGACCCGCACTGCGGAGCAGTTCAACTCGACGACCGTCTGGACTTTGTGCTGCGACCATATCAAGCAGACCATCGCCCGAATCGGGCCGTCTCAAACACACCGATTTCTCGCGCATCATGCGAATGGAATCGGGTAACTGCGGTTTTTAGGTTCATAGGTAAAGGAAATCGTTAATGTGGAGTTTTTTTCAATTCTTGAATGACGATTGCACGCTGACGATTCTTGATATCGGCGCGGCAAAGACGGGTGTTCCGAACTACCAGAATCCGATTGGCATCAAGCGCGCCCGGTTGATTGGCTTCGAGCCCGACGTCGACCAGTGCCGGGGCTTGAACGAGTCCTACGGCAGGCCGCATCGTTTCCTTTCCTATTTTGATTGCAGAGCGGGGGCCATGCCCGTATTGATGGGCCGCATGAATTCAGCAGTTGTTCGGAGATCGCCGACGGCGAAGCTGCCTTGGCGGATCAGCCGCCACCTGAAGTTCCCGTCACCACAGATATCAATCTGGAGGATGGCAAAGTGAAACGGGTTCTCAACGTCGGCGGCAACAGCAAGAACATTTCCATTCCATCCATCTATGACGAATGGGAGAACGTGCTGCTGGATATCGATCCGGCCTGCAATCCGGATGTTCTTTGCGATGCGCGCGAGATTGGCACCTTGATCGACGGGCACTACGACTCGGTCTATTGCGAGCACAACCTGGAGCATTACCATCATCACGACGTCGCCCGCGTTTTGGCGGGGTTCTGCCACGTGCTGAATGACGACGGCTTCGTATACATCCGTGTTCCGGACATTGCTTGGCTGATGCGGGAGGTTGCCGAAAAGGATCTCGATATCGGTGACGTGCTGTACCAGTCACCCTCCGGGCCAATAACAGTTCGCGATGTGGTGTATGGATACGGCGAGGAAATCGAGCGCAGTGACAATGATTTCTTTGCGCACAAGACCGGGTTCTCGAAGTCGACGCTGACCTCTGCAATGCAGGCTGCCGGCTTTCAGTGGGTTTTCGCGAACTGCAGCAACATCGAAATTGCGGCCATCGGGTTCAAGCAGACGCCGACGCGGGATGTCGCTGCGTTGCTGAATCTGCCTGTCCGGTGCGGTGGCGATGATACGGACGGCGATGACGGGGAATCGGGCTGGACGGTAGCACTCAAGCCAAACGCAGTATCAGCGATCGAAACCGATCTTCACGTTGGACGCGGACGCCGACTCCACATAGGCGGTAAAGAGCGATCCGATGCATGGGAAATATTGAATGTGAATCCTGCGCCCCTGGTAGACCACGTTTGCAACGCAAACGACCTGTCACGGTTCGCGAATGAAACGTTTTGCGCGATATACGCTTCGCATGTAGTCGAACATTTCGACTACAAGGAAGAGCTCAAGATCGCTCTGGCCGAATGGCGTCGTGTCCTTGAGCCGGGTGGACAGGTCTTCATCAGCGTTCCCGATCTTGATGTACTGGCCCGGTTGCTGGTTGCGAAGGCCGGGATGACATTCGACGAGCGATTCTTTGTGATGCGCATGTTGTTCGGCGGTCATACGGATGCGCACGATTACCACCTGGCCGGCTTGAATGAGGAGTTCCTTAGGCGATTCCTTCGCGAAGCCGGTTTCACGAACATTCGACGGGTCCGCGAGTTTGGTCTGTTTGATGATGCCAGTTCTAAGGAGTTCAAAGGGGTTCGCGTTAGCTTGAACATGATTGCCGAGAAGCCGCGGGCGGCCAAAATGGCCGCCGCGGACATCAATCCGAAACAACACTCGACGGAGAATCGGCAACGAGATTCGCAAGGCGATGGAGCCCGCAATTCGATCTTGTTAAAGACTGTCGACGGAATCTCGGTCTCCGTTCCGGCGTCCTTGCGCTGCATATCGACGGTATTCCTGCTCGAACAGGAAAGATGGTTTGAGCGTGAGCCAGAATTTCTTCTGCGCTGGCTTGAACCGGGAATGAATGCAATTGATATCGGGGCCAACGTCGGGTTCTACTGCCTGCCGATGGCTCGCTCCGTGGGCGAGACCGGGAGGGTCGTCGCTTTCGAGCCGGGGAGTGGAAACCGGTCACACCTCGAAGCCAGTCGTGCGGCGAACGCCTTGGCCAACCTGACAATTTCTGCCTGTGCGCTGGCCGATGCAAAGAAGGACGGCTGGTTGTCGCTTGCAGAATCTGGCGAACTGAACAGACTGAGCGAGAATGCGGCGCAGTCTGCGAACTCTGAACGGGTGCGCGTGTCCACCCTCGATCTTCAGGCTCAGGAGTTCGCCTGGCCACCTATCGATTTCGTCAAGATTGATGCAGAGGGCCAGGAGGCACGTATCGTTGCCGGAGGCCGAGACTTCTTCGCCCGCCAGTCGCCGCTGGTTATGTACGAATTCAAGGATCCGGGAACAAGCAACAATGTCTTACGCTGGATTTTTGAAGCTCTGGGGTACCGGACCTACAGATTGCTGGGAGATGCCAGTTGTCTGGTTCCGTTGACCAGTGACGAGCCCCTTGATTCGTTCGAGCTTAATCTTTTTGCTGCAAAGCCAGATCGCGCCATGCTTCTGGCCGAGAAGGGGCTTCTCGTCTTCGCGCCTGAACAGTTGCTGCTATGCGACGCTGAGCGTTCCCTGGCACTAGATGCGATGCTGAACCAGCCCTTTGCGCAATCATTTGAGTTTTCAGAGGGGGATGTTCTGGACTGTGCCTATGGAGAGGCGATCATCCTTTACGCGGCTTATAGGTTCATCGACCTGTCGCCTGCGCGTCGGCTCGCGGCGCTTGCGTCCGCTTTTGAAATTCTGGTCGGATCCTGTCGCAATTTCCCGACACCGACCGGGCTAGCCACGCTGGCGCGGGTGGCCCTTGATCTGGGGCGCCGCAGCACCGGAGTGGACGCGCTCCGGCAATTGGTAAGCGCAACCGGAGCGGAACTCGACCAGCCATTTTTTCCGCCCTGCGCGCGGTTCGAAGCACTGTCTCCGGAAAACCGGGAAGCCGACTGGTTTTCCGCCGCCGTATACGAGCAACTGGAAGTAAGCGAACATCATTCGTCCTGGTTTGCCGCCAGTGATTCCACCAGGGTCAAGTGGCTTTGCGAAAGCCCGTTTGCCTCACCCGAAATCAGCCGCCGAATGATTCTGCGGGCTGCGGCCGACGGCATGGCCCCATCCGATCTGGCCAGCTTCTTGAAAGCGGAACACAGGCATGCGAATTCTGGCTACTGGACGCCTGCTGGCATCCCTTTGATACTGGCGTTGCTATAGGTTGAGTCAGTCGGCGATGACTCTACCGACGCGAGGGGCTTGACCAATGGCGGCATGCCGCTGACACTTTTTGTCACTTGTAACTGCTCAGATAGCCATTACCCTTTTTAAAAATTGCGACAAACCGGCACGGCCTGAGCTTTTCGAAGACCTGTGTCGGCGCGAAATTTGCGGTTCGATAAACTCACCGCGAGCGGTGGTCTTGTTAAAACAATGTGTTAGGGGAATATCGTTTACCTGAGTAGTTACTGTCACTTCTTGATTGGGCATGGGCTTGGTTAAGATGCTACTTCCTGGCGCAACTATTGCTTAGTGTTCAGCTCGTGAGCCCACAGCCCAAAATTTGGAGTGCAAGATGTCGAGACGAAGTGGCAGTGACGGCTTTACGCTAATAGAGTTGATGATCGTGGTGGCCATTATTGGCATACTGGCGGCAATAGCGATTCCGCAATTCTCGGCATACACAAAGAAGGCGGAGGACAAGGCGGCGCAGTCGGATGCCAAGAATTTCCTGATTCAGGGGGTAGCAAATTCAGATCTGAACGCGTAGCCGTCAGACGAACTTCGATGTATGGTGTTTTGATAGTTTTTGGTAAGTCTGGTTGTTGGTCCGTAGGGGGGCAACCCCTTTTTTCCTAAGGAGAGAATCAATGAAGTCAAAAATGCAAAAGGGTTTTACCCTGATCGAGCTGATGATCGTGGTAGCCATCATCGGTATCCTGGCGGCGATCGCTATCCCGCAATTCAGCGAGTACACCAAGAAGGGCGAGGACAAGGCAGCTCAGTCGGATGCCAAGAATATGCTGACGGCAGCCGTCTCTAATTCCACGACCTGATCATTTATCCTTCTTGAGGAATATATTATGAAAAAAGTTATGATTTTGACCTTCGTGGCTGCTAGCGCAGTAAGTTCTTTGTCGCATGCGGTCACTGATGGAACGGTTTGTTCTGCAGCTACCGCGGCCGCAAGTAGTTCCACGTCGGTCACCTCCAGCACCAATTTCGTGAAGGTAGACTTCACGCCCAAGTGTTCAGCAAATGTCCATATGGGCTTTAGTCAGACTGGCACCTCATTTGGCGTGGTGTCCGGATCGGCAAAAGGCAAGTTCGCTTTTGGCGGCGGTACCGGTGGCGGCGGTGTAAAGACGAGTGCGGCTTGCGCGACAAGCGGTTGTACAGCGACGGATACTACTGCGGCCCTCGCTCTCGTTCAGGCCAACGCAAGCTGAATATTGTTTTGAGCGACAAAAGTAGCGCGCCGAGGCGCGCTACTTTTTTTCCCATGTGGCCTTTCTGTATTTCAGCATTACGCTCCGGCATACGCAGTCGGGCGGTATTGCTTATTCTGATACTCGGGGCGATGCTGGTTGGTGTCGCCTTTCTTGCCTCCGCCTTTTCGCCGCGGCAACCGCGGACCGTTACGATTGACGTGGGTATGTCCGGCATTCGTTTCAGCCTCGTCCTGTTTGCCGTGTTCTGGGTCCAGGAACTGGTTGCGCGCGAGGTGGAACGGCGTACCGTTCTTTACGCTCTGGCCTATCCTGTTTCACGCGCGGCCTATATTCTCGGGCGGTTCGCCGGCGTGGTTTGCCTGCTGGCGGTGGCGGCTGTCCTGCTGGCTGGCCTGTTATGGTTTTCGGTGGTTTCTGCTGGTGGGCATTACGAGCAGGGGTTTGGGGTGCAGCTCGGCTGGCCATACTGGCTAGCCATCATTGGTTTGTGGGTTGACGCCGTGGTGGTTGCGGCATTCACCCTCTGGATCGCCACCTTTTCGACCGTGCAAATGCTTCCCGTCGCGCTGGGTGCCGCATTTGCCGTGGGCGGTAAAAGTCTGGGCGCGGCGCTCGACTATCTTGTCCGCGGCGCCGATGGCGACGCCGACATCATGAATCGTTTCGGGCCGCTGATGCAGATCATCCAGTGGCTGCTGCCGGATCTTTCCCGCCTCGACTGGCGGATCTGGCCGATGTACGGTGTGCCCTTGAGCGATGGCACGGTACTCTATGGATTGGCGCTGGCGGCTGGCTATGTGACGGTATTGCTGTCCCTTGCCGTCATCACCTTTTCGCGGCGCGAGTTTTTTTGATGCGCGGTGCTTGGCCCTGGCCCTGGCAGGCGATCGTGGCGTTGATGATGGGGAGTGCGGTCTTCGTGTTTGCGCAGAGTCGTTTGCCGGACATCAAGCGAGCCCAGGTGAGCGCAGAGATCACTATCGCTCTGCCGGTATTTGTTCAAGTTGTGATGGCTGGCGGCGACCGCTACCTTGCTGCAAGCTGGGCCGCGATACGCGCTCTGGTGACCGAGACGAGCAAAATGGGGCCCGAGGACTTCCGTGTTCTCGGCCTGGTTCAACGCGACGCGTCCTGGCTCAATCCTGCGCACGAAGACAACTATTACATTGCCGCCGCGATTCTCCCCTGGGAGGGGCAGGTTGAGGCCGCCCAAGTGATCCTGCGGCGAGCCACCTTAGCCCGCTTTTATGACTATCAGCCCGCCTTTTATTACGCGTTCAACCTGACGCATTTCATGGGGGACTATATGGCTGCGTCGGAGTGGTTGCTACAGGCCGCGCCGAAACTGCCCAAACCCGACGAGCGACTCCTGCTTGAAAATTTTGCTGCGCGCTGGCTAGACCGAACCCAAGACGTGGAATTGGCCGCTCGAATTGTTGATGCCATGGCGGCACAGGCCAGGCGCAAGGATTTTGCCGACTATCTGCGTGTTCGCGCCCAGCGACTGCGCGATCTCGGGGTCTTGCGCCGTGCCGCCGTTGTTTATTCGGATCGGCATGGCAAGCCTCTGGTCGAGCTTTCGGAGTTGGTAAGCGCCGGTCTCGTGGCCAAGCTGCCTGTCGATCCCTTTGGCTTTGGTTTCGGGGTCGACCCGAATGGGGTTCCTGTCCTTCTCAATCGTCCGCAAAAATGAACGCAGCGATTTCCATCAGCGGTTTGAGCAAGACCTACCCGCGTGGGTGGATGACCCCGGCGTTCGAGGCGGTGCGCAATGTTTCGCTGAGCGTGGGTGAAGGTGAGGTGTTCGGCTTCATCGGCCCCAATGGCGCCGGTAAGAGTACGACCATCAAGGTGCTTACCGGCGTACTGAGGCCGACCTCCGGCCGTGCCGAATTGTTCGGTATGGATGTTTCACTGCCCGAGGCGCGGCGCGGCCTGGGTTATGTGCCGGAGAACCCCAGCCTCTACGACTACCTGACGCCTCTGGAACTGTTGACCATGGGGCTGTCGATCCATGGCCTAAAGCCACCGGACGCGCGCGCGCACTGCATGCGATGGCTGGATCGTTTCGATCTCGCGCACGTGGCCAGGAAGCGGATTCACAGCTTTTCCAAGGGTATGACGCAACGGGCTGCGCTCGCCCATGCGATGGCCATTCAGCCAAGGCTCCTGATACTCGACGAACCGCTTTCCGGTCTCGATCCGGTGGGGCGCAAGGATGTGGTCGATATTCTCGGCGAGTACCGGAGTTCCGGCGGCACAATCTTTCTGACGTCGCATGTATTGCACGATGTGGAGCGGCTTGCCGATCGTTTCGGCCTGATTCATCGCGGCGAACTGGTTGCCGTGGAGTCCCCCGGCGATCTGTTGCATGACGCACAAACGGTGACGGTGAGATCGTCAGGCGTGACCCAGTTGTCTGGCCAGGTCGAAGAAACCGGTGGCCGCTGGCGCATGGACACTCGACGCGACCAGCTATGGCAACTGCTTGACGCACTGCGCGCGGCAGGGCACACCATTCTCGAAATCCGTCCTACCCTGTCGCTGGAGGATGTCTTTTTCCGCTATTTGGAATCGAGCCCGGATGCGGCGGTGCCCGGGCGGAAGGACGGCGACCATGAAGCGTAAGCCAGGCCGCACGGGGCATGGCGGCGGGCGCCTTGCGGAAAGTATTGAAGCGCGGCTGTCGCCGCTGATCAGGCTGGTAGAGCAAGGTAGATATCATGAGATTGTGCCAGCCGCGCGCGACTTGCTTCGGCTGTTGCCTAATCATCCGTATGTCCTGAAGGCACTGTCGTTCGGGCTGATTGGTCAGCGTGATTACGATGCCGCGTTACCGGTGCTGGAGCAGGCAATACGGCAGAATGCCAAGGATCCTGAGTTGTACAATAATCTTGGTATTTGCTTGGCGGTGGTGTTGCGCTGGGACGAGGCGGTGGATTGCTTTGATCGCGCCCTGGCGCTTGACGGTAACGATCCGGAGGTGTGGAAGAACAAGGGCGAGGCCCTCTGCCACATGAATCGCTGGGGCGATGCCGTACCCTTTCTACTCAAGGCGATCGAACTGTATCCGGGCGATTTCGATGCTGCCATCAATACGCTTGCGCAGGCTCTGGCCAACTCCGGAAGGCGTGAAGAGGCCTTCGTCTGCTACTCGGCATTGTTGGAGGATGCTCCTGACAATCCGTGTTACCTGGGGAACCTGATTTTTGCAGGGCTTGCCACCTGCCGTTGGGATGGATTGACGGAGGCAGTACACCGTCTGCGTGTTCTGACCGGAGACTTCGAGCGCGTCGGGATAGCGCCATTGAATGCACTCGCCATTCCCGGGCTATCTGCAGCGGAATTGCGACGTATTGCCGAAGTTTATTCCCGTGAGGAGATTCCGCCCTACTTTCTTAATGCGCCGTCGTTTGTCAGTCGGCGCGGTAATGCTGCCGGCGAGAAGAGCCGTCTGCGGATTGGCTATTTGTCCTACGATCTGGTCAAGGATCATCCGGTTGCCCATGTGATTCCACAAGTCATCGAATTGCATGACCGAACCAGGATCGAGATATTCGTCTATTCCATGGGGCCCGATGACGGCAGTGCGATTCGCCAGCGATTGGCCGGTGCCTGCGAGCACTTTGTCGACATCGGTTCGCTCGGCGTTGAGTCGAGCGCTACGCGTATCGCACAGGACGGTATCGATATCCTGATTGACCTGCAGGGATGGACCACAGGGGGGCGGCCAGCGGCCTTGGCGCGAAGAGTTGCGCCCATTCAGGCCAGTTGGATCGGCTATGCAGGAACAATGGGCCTGGAGCAACTCGCGGATTACCTGATCGCAGATCCGATTGTCATCCCTGACGAGTACGCGGATTTCTTTGTCGAGCGCATTGCGCGGCTACCGCATTGCTACTTGCCGATGGATGCGACGCAAGCCATTGCCGATGCGCCGAGCCGTGCCGAAGCGGGCTTGCCAGAGCATGCATTTGTGTTTTGCTCGATGAACAACAGGTACAAGTTCAACCCGCAGGTTTTAGATGTCTGGTGTCGATTGCTGATTCAGACCCCCGGTAGTTGCCTTTGGCTGACGCGACCGAGTGGGCAGGCGGCAGATAATCTGGTTCGCGAGGCAGTTGCGCGCGGCGTGGCCACAGAGCGGATTATTTTTGCTCCGCATGTCGCTTCCCGCGCGGATCATCTGGCACGTTTGCAACTGGCCGACGTGGCACTCGACCCGTTTCCGTACAACTCGCATTCTTCAGGTATCGATACGCTATGGGCGGGCGTGCCGATGGTTGTCTTGCTGGGAGAGACCTTTGCCGGCCGGGTTGGCGCCAGCCTGGTCACTGCCGCGGGCCTACCGGAATGCGTTACCCACTCCTGGGACGAGTATCTGGACCTGTGCGTGGACCTCCACAGTAATCCGCAACGATTGGAGGAACTCCGGGCACGCCTGGCAGCCGGTCGGCGCACCGCGCCCCTGTTTGACATGAACCTGTTTGTCCGCGCACTGGAAGACCTTTTCTTCGCGATGTGGGAAGAGAAACAGACCGCCGGTGTTGATTCGTTGGCCTGACCAGCATCCCCGGCTCAGGTGCCGGGTGGTCTTGAGCTGACGCTGCGGCGAGGCTCCGGTAGAGGCATGAGCAACTGGCGTATCGGAGACGAACCAAGGCGGCCGGCATAGTGCGCCGCCGGTCGTCCATCCTGTCGGTCGGCCAGAGTCACCTGGTAGTCGGCCGGCCACCGGCGGTAGGATGCCGCGCGCCAAAGCTCGTTGAACGCGGTGTGGCCGCCTATGACGAGAAACAGACCTGCAATCCACAGACTTGACCTGAACAGGGACCGGGTCTGTGTAAGCAACGTTTGCAGGCACACCACGAGCAAAACCACAAGCGGCGGAGCGCATAGGCGCAGCAGGAAATCATTGGAAGGGCCGAAGCGGATCATCGGCAGGGCCAGCAGCAGGAACACGGCAACGGCAAACGCTTCCCGTAACTGCCGAACGTGAGGGGCCAGCACCAGGGCAAGGAACAGGAACTCGCAGGTAACAAACAGAAAATAGGCGCTCGGCGTCGCCGCCTGCAAGGGATAGTTCACCGGTCCGCTGGTCGGGGTGCTTGCAACTCGGGAATCTATGCCACCCAGATCGAGCAGCAAGAAAAGGCCGATGGGCAAACAGAAAATGGCGACGGAAACCAGGGAACTCCATGGCATGTTTCGCCAGCCGAAATTTCGAACCGAAACGATGGTACCGAGCAGCGCGAATGGCGCCAAGCCGATGGCCGCGAAAGGTGTCCATATCAGCGTAAGTGGCAGCATTGCGGCACTGAGCCCAGGCAGATCCCTTGTGTTCCAATGCCGAAAGATCAGCGCAGCACCGATCCATATCGGCAGGCAGTGGTTCGGTGCCCAAAGGAGTTGCCCGGTTAGCGACGGATAGCTCAATGGAACCCACCACTCGAGTCTTTGCGGGAATTCGGGCAGGGATTCCGTCGAGATCGTCTGGCCCACGAAATCCATGCCGCTGAAAAAAACCACAAGCAGCAGGCCCGATGCTAGGCGCCATCCGGCTTGCCCGGGGAGCGGCAGCAAGAGGAGAAAAATCATTACGCCCGCGGCGGTCCAGAGGTAGATGGCGAGATCGAGGTGTGCCACGCCGAACACCTTGCCGAATAGCGCTGGCGGAAGAAAATAGCCGATTGCCGAGCGCAATATCAGATTGACGCCTTCCGCCGTTACATAGTTCACCGGCCATTTTGCAAACACCAGGTCACCCAGAACGGCATCGCGAACCACCCAGTCCGAATTGGCGTATACGAAGTGACTGCCGCCACCAAATGCCGCCCACGCAAGGCTGGTGGCAAGAATCAACAGGACTGCCTGACGTGAATATCCAGCGTCCCATGCAAGCGGCTTCGCTCCCGCGGTCTTTACAAGGATGTGAATCATGGCGGCACACAGAACAAGTGCAACCGGCGGCAGAAACCAGCCAAAGACAAATATCAGACTGGGTAGGGCAAGATATGCGAGTGTCAACACCAGAACGGCATCGGTTCGGCCTGTCGCCGGGTTTCGGCCGGGGTCCCGGTTCAAGTCAGTGCCTCGTTGCCGCCGCGGGATTGATGCGCCAGCCAAATCTGCCATAGCGCCTGCTCGAAGTGGCGAGCGAAACGGGGGCCGTCAAACAACGGAGACATCAAAACCTGCTGTCTTAGCGATGAACGCAAGTCCGACAGCCTCACCAGATCATTGGCGAACGCAATTGTCTTAGCCACGTACTCTGTTTTGGTGCTTGCTACCCAGTCCGGTAATCCTGCCGCTGTCAGCAAACTTGCCCCTTGCCTTTCGGTCATGCTGCATCCCGCCAGTGTCAGGGTGGGTACACCCATCCACAATGCCTCGCTGGTCGTTGTTCCGCCGGGATAGGGAAATGTGTCGAGGATGATGTCGACCTCGTTGTGTGCCGCCAGATAGGCTTCGCGGGAAGCCCCACCGTATAGGATTACGCGATAGGGATCGATGTGGAGTGCCGCCATTCGCTGTATGAAGTCCATACGCACGGTCGGTACAGCCAGCTGGAAATGCTGAAACCGCAGTCGGGCCTGCGGCAGGGCTGTCAGTATTTCTGCCCATAACCGGAGGACGTCATCACCGATCTTGGCAAGAGTCTGGAAGCAGCCAAAGGTAACGAAGCCATTGCGTCGAGCGGGTAACTCTTCGATGGAAATATTCACCGCAGGCGCATTGAAACACAGCCGAGTCTCGGGTAGATACCAAATGGACTCGGTGAATCGGTTCCTGGCATCAGCCGGCACTTCCGTTGACGTTGCCAGGACGTAGTCCATTTGCTCAACCCCGGTGGTCGCAAAGTAGCCGAGCCATGAAATTTGTATCGGCGCAGGCTTCCATGCAAAAACGGGCAGCCGATTTCCGGTGGTATGGCCGGAAAGATCAATCAAGAGATGCAGTCGATCCGCGTGAATCATATGTGCAACTGCTGCGTCGCTCAAATCGGCAATCGAGCGCCAGGTGGAAAATCTGGCGCGTAGCCGAGCGGTGATTTCGTCGTCAGAACGGTGGTTTGCATAGGCTATGAGCTCAAGCCGGTCCGGGTCGAGATGCGCAAGCACTCCTTCCAAGAAATACGCCACAGGGTGATTTTTGAAATCACCTGACACGAAGCCGACACGGAGGCGCTTGGGTTGGTTTGCGCATGACCAAGATGAAAATGGCGTATGGGCTTTTCGCGTGAGGGCTTGACCGTAAAGACGCTCGCTTTCGAGGGGTTCGGTATGTATCGAATCGCCGAAATAGTTTATGTGGAACAAAAGGTTGGTGTGCGCGGACGTATAGTCTGGATCGGATTTCACTGCGCGCCGAAAGAAGGCTATTGCTTCTGCCGGCTGTCCCTGATCCGCCAGAATAATTCCCAGATTGTTGCAGGCGCCAGCATCGCCCGGATCGATATCCAGGGCACGCTTGAATGTTGCCTCGGCTTCATCGAGGCGACCTAGTTCCTTGAGGATTACTCCAAGGTTGTTGTAGGCATGGACATAACCCGGCAGTAACCTAAGCGCGGTTCGATAACTGGCCTCTGCATCGCTCAAGCGGTCTTGGGCTTTTAACGTAACTCCTAAGCTATTGAAAGCCTCCGCATAGTCCGGCTTGATTTGAATCGCCCTCAGATAGCTGGCTTCTGCTTCGTCAAGGCGTCCCTGGGCATGGAAGAGGATCCCCAGGCTGTTCAGTACATTCGGATAATTCGGGTTGCACTGCAAGGCTGTGCGATAAGTGACCTCGGCATCCGGGAGTCGCCCCTGAGCCACCAGCGCAAGCCCTAGATTATTCAATGCCACTGCATCATGCGGTTGAATTGTCAGCACTGATCGAAAACATGCTTCGCTCTCGGTGTATCGCTTTTGATCCAATAGCATGGCACCTAAATTGTTGCTGGCCGCCGTGTAGCCAGGGTCGAGTTTCAGTACGCGGCGGAAGCTGGCTTCGGCTTCGTTCAGGCGGGATAGATCCCGCAGCGTGTTGCCCAGGTTGTAATGCGCCTTTACGTAATCCGGCGCGATGTCAATGGCCCGCCGGTAACAGGCCTCGGCTTCCGCAAGTTGGCGACGCGCGCTGAAGATATTACCCAGTTTGAAATGCGCTTCAGCGTAATCGGGGTGAAGCTCCAAGGCTGCCAGGTAGCAGGCCGTCGCCGCGTCAGTTCTGCCACTCTCCATATGCTCCGCGCCGACCCGGGCCCAACCCTCGGCCGTTTGCGGCAGCTGGCTTTCCGATTGCCGACCAACCGATGAGTTCATCTCATGTTTTCCTGTCGGGATGTTCTATTTTGCCTAGCTGCCTTTGACGTCGCTGCCACATTTCCCACAAGGCGTCCGCGAAGTTCCGGGCGAAGCGCTTCGAATCAAACAGCGGCGAGGCAAGAATCTGCTGTCGCAGGCGCAGCCGCAAATTTGCCAGAGATTCAAGGTCGCTGGCGACGGCGACGGCTTTATGAATGTAATCCTTCTCGTTGCCAGCGATCCATTCGGGTAGTCCGGCCGCTACAAGCAAACTGGCTCCTTGATTCTGAATCATTGTTGAGCCACTCAGCGTGAGGGTTGGAACTCCCATCCAGAGAGCCTCGCAGGTGGTTGCGCCCCCCGGGAACGGGAACGTATCCAGGACTAAATCTACTTCAGCATAGGCTTCCAGATACTTTGAATACTCAAGCCCGCCGTGCATTGTGACGCGATCCGGGGCGATTCCGGCGTCTTGCAGGCATCGACTGAGTTCTTCCCGACTTGAACTTGAGTTCAGGTGTCCATGCTGGAACCGTATGCGGGCATTCGGCAACCGAGTGAGTATTGTGCGCCACACTTTCAGCGTCCTGTTGTTCAGCTTGGACAAATGCTGAAAGCAGCCAAAAGTCATCATGCCATTGCCAAGAGCAGGCAAGCTGGATACCGAAATTCTTGATTTTGGCTCAGAGAAACACAGTCTTGTGTCAGGCAGATACCATACTTCTTCGGTGAAGTTGTGCTGACATTCCTCCGGCACTCCGGTCCGGTCCGCCAGTACATAGTCAATTTCCGCCAACCCAGTAGTAGCGAAGTATCCCAACCAGCTGGCCTGTACCGGAGCGGGTTTCCACGCGAACACGGGCAGGCGATTGTGGCCCGTGTGTCCCGACAGGTCGAGAAGGAGGTGCACTCCATCCGAGTGGATCAGATTTGCGGCCTTCTTGTTGCTCAAGCCGTAAATCGGTTTCCAGGACGAAAAGCAGGGGCGGATGCGCGCCGTGAGGCTGTCTTCAACGTGGTAAGTGGGGTAGCCGATCAGTTCGATGCGGGATTGATCAAGCTGACATAGGATGTTTTCCAGAAAATTACCTACGACGTGATTGCGAAGGTCAGCTGATACAAGCCCGACTTTCAGACGCGTTGGGTGTGGCGCGCATGTCCAGGAACGATAAGGTGTGTCGGCCAGCGATGAGACGGATTTGCCGAACCGACGAGCTTCCTCCACGCAGTATGACGTGGAGCGACATGGGTCGTAGTTGAGGCCCAGCAGCAGATTGCTGTGGGCGTTGGTGAAACTGGGCATCAACTCCAGCGCGCGCCGATAACTTGCTTCTGATTCGGCGAGACGGCCTTGCGCCTTTTGTACTACCCCCAGGTTGTTGTACGCGTCGGCATTGTCAGGTCTGATCGCCAGCACGTTCTTGTAGCTCGCTGCCGCCTCGTCAAAACGCCCCAGTTCTTTGAGTGCAAGCCCCAGATTGTTAATCGCCACGACATCAATGGGCAGGATTCTGAGTACCGACCGAAAGCAGGTTTCGGCTTCGTCATGGCGCGCCTGATACATCAGCATGGCGCCTAGGTTGTTGTGTGCAGCCGTATAGCCCGGATCGATCCCTACAGCACGCCGGTAGCAGGTCTCGGCTTCTGCGAGGCGGGATAAATCCCGCAGCGTGTTGCCCAGGTTGTAATGCGCTTTTACGTAATCCGGCGCGATGTCGATGGCCCGGCGATAGCAGGCTGCAGCTTCTGTAAGCTGGCCGCGCGTGCTGAAGATATTGCCCAGTTTGAAATGCGCTTCGGCGCAATCAGGTTCAATCTCCAGCGCCTCCAAGTAGCAGGCTTCGGAATCGGCGATCCTGCCACGCTCCAGATGACGCGCTCCTCGATCGCAGAGGGCGGTGACGTCATCGCGTTTCATGGTGTGAGGTAGTGAAGCAAATTGGGTTGCCGTGGAGTCACAGTGTCATGGCAATATTACGGGAGTGGTGAGATTGGTTCAGCGGAAGGTGGACGATTGGGAACTGAAATGCAGACGGGATTGTGGGCCAAGGCATTGGCTGCGTGGAAAAACGGACGCCACGGCGAGGTGGTGAGCGCGCTGGATAGTTTGCTGGCGGTAACTCCAAATAACTTCGAGGCTCGCCACCTTTACGGGGTTGCAAAAGCGGAGCTCGGTGACTACACCGAGGCGGTGCGCCAATTGGCCATTGTATGCGCGGCCGAGCCCGAAAATAGCGATGCACTTTCGGTCTTGGGAAATGCACAACGGTTAGCTGGACTGCTAGCCGAGGCTGAAGCTACCTTACGATCTGGTCTGGCTTCCCACCCAAACATCCCGCACTTTCATTTCAATCTTGGCTGCCTGTTACTGGATTGTAAAAGAGTGAATGAGGCAGAGGGAAGCTTTTTGCGCGCCAGCGAACTGGATCCGGCGGATCAGGACTCCTTGCTTCAACTCGGGATGCTTCGCTATGGGCGTTCCGATCATTTGAACGCGGCGTCGACTTTCCTGCGCGCCGCTGAACTCGAAGGCGAGGGAAAGTCGTACGCAATCCGTATGGCGGGTTTTGCTTTCGCCGATGGCGGTCGTCCGGATCAGGCTGAACAATTGCTCCCCGGCTTGTGCCCCGAGCGTGTTCAAGATACGAGCGACGTCCATTTGCTGACGCAGTTGCTTTACTGCCGCCTGGAACTGTGCGATTGGCGGCAGATGACGGAAATGATCCAACGTTGCAAGCAGTTCGTCGCTGAAGGACAAATGGTCGCGGAGCCGTTCACATTTCTCTTGCTGCCGGAAATATCGGGCCGGGAGCAATTGGCGCTCACCGCGAATTTCGTGCAGGGAATAATTCCGAGCGAACGCGGCAGGACGCCGGTGGCGCGAAACATGAATCAGTCGCGACGATTACGCATCGGCTATTTGTCGGCGGATTTCCACGATCACGCAGTAATGCGTCTGCTGGCGGGTGTCCTGGAACATCACAACCATGATGCGTTCGAGATTCACGCCTTTTCTTACGGCGGCTACGATGAAAGCGACATGCGCCGTCGGATAGTCGCGGCATGCGACGTCTTTCACGATGTTTCGCAGCTCTCGTTGGAAGTGATGGCTCAGCGAATCGGCGCCGAGGCGATCGATATTCTGATTGATCTTACCGGCTGGACCGGAAATACAAAGTCGGCGGTGCTTGGTCTTCGCCCGGCGCCGATTCAGGTAAATTGGCTGGGCTATACCGGCACCCTGGGGAACAGGATTCTTGCTGACTATCTCATTGGCGATCCCATCGCCACACCGCTTTCCGACCAAGTTAATTTCGCGGAAACTCTGGCGCTGATGCCGTTTTGCTGCCAGCCCAATGATGCCGGCCGCAAGATTGCCCAGGCTCGATCGCGCGAGGAGGAGGGATTGCCGGCGAGCAGCCTGGTGTTTTGCTGTTTCAGCCGTCCCCTGAAGATCACTCCGGAAATCTTTTATTGCTGGTGCGACCTGTTGGGCGCCTTGCCCGGCAGTGTCCTCTGGCTACTCGCGACCAACCCGAGGACGCAGGCAAATCTGACAATGGTGGCGCAGGGGCATGGAATCGATCCCGCGCGATTGGTATTTTCTGGCCCCCGTCCACCGGATCAGCATCTGGCGCGGCTGGCATTGGCTGATCTGGCGCTGGATACATTTCCGTTTGGCGCCCATACCACGGCAAGCGACGCACTTTGGGCCGGCCTCCCGGTAATTACCATCATCGGGGAGACATTTCCGAGCAGGGTTACCGCAAGCATGCTCAATGCGATCGGGTTGAATGAACTGGTGGCAGGATCGATCGAAGAGTACCGCGGTCTGGCACTGGAACTCGGACGCAATTCGCAGGCGCTGGTGTCGCTTCGCAACAAGCTCAAGGTCAATCGTCTGTCGTCCCACCTGTTCGACACAAAAGAATTTGCGCAAGATCTTGAGGCGCTTTTTCAGAGGATGTGGCAAGAGCACTCGCGCGATGCTACGTGAGTCCGGCCGCATTCGAGCTATTGCGAAGGCGGTCCGGTCGCTTTTCGCAATGCGGGAAGCAGACTGCTCAGAAGTTCAGGCGCTCTCTTTCGACGACAAGCGGCCGCTTTTGTACCTGGGTATGTATTTGCAATATGTATTCGCCCAGCAGTCCAATGAAGAACAGTTGCACCGAGGCGAAGAAGAAGAAGCCGATCAGGATGGGAGCCATGCCGAACGACATTTGTTCCCACTGGGTGAGCTTGAGTACCAGATAGCCCAACGCAATCAGCAGGCTTACCGCAGACAGTGCGAACCCAGCCATGGTGGCCAGGCGCAGTGGCACCTTGGAATGGCTGGTGATGCCGAGCATCGCCATGTCATAGAGCGCATAGAAATTGCTTTTGGTGATGCCGCGCTTGCGCATCGGTTGGACATAGGGCACCTGCGCGTGGGAGAACCCCATGTCGGCGATCAGGCCGCGGAAGTAGGGGTAGGGATCGTCGATCCTGCGTAGCGCCTCTATGACTTCTCGGTCGTAGAGGCCGAAACCCGTGTAGTGCGGGATCAGCGTGACATCGGCGATGCGGCCGATGGTGGCGTAGTAAAGCCGGCGCAGCGCAAACATCGGTGCAGTCTCGTGGCTCTCCGGCTTGACGCCGACGACCACCTTGTAGCCTTGCTCCCAATGGCGAATGAAATCGCCGATGAGTTCCGGCGGTTCCTGCATGTCCGACGCCATGTTGATGATGGCGTCGCCGCGCGCCTGCAACAGTCCGTAATTGGACGAGCGAATGATGCCGAAATTGCGGTTATTGACGATCGCCTTGACCGAAGAGTTGGCGCTGGCGAGACGGCGTATCTCGGCCACGGTGCCATCGGTGGAGGCATTGTCGATGTAGATGTGCTCGAAGTCGTACTGCGGAAACCGCTCCATCTGGGCCGCAATGCGGCGATGCAACTCCTCTACGTTGCCGGCTTCGTTGAAGCAGGGCGTGACGATGGAAATCAGTTTGCGCGCAGCCACTACAGGCCTCGCGAGTAAATGAGTGCCTTAAGCGCATCATTGCTCGCGTAAGGGCTGTCGATGTCGTCGATGCGGATCGGCGCATTGGCGGCGACGGGGCTCAGCAGGACTTCGCCGTGCATCAGTTCGCGACAGGAAATCTGCCCCTTCTGCAGCGGCACGGCGAGATACACGTCGTCATCGGACAGGATGTGTCCTGCCGGCAGGTCGTGCCGGGCATAGACGCCGCGGACCAGGGCATCGAGGTAGGCGATTTCGCGCTGCGGCGGAATGCGCTTGCGTGTTCCCGGTGCGCCGCACATTTCGACGGCCTTCTTCCAGGCCTTGAACCAGGCATCGATTTGCGCCGGCTGGCTGCAGTAAGGCGATACCGGAATGCCGTCGGCGTCGATGTCGACATGCCGCTCGAAGGTGCGCGCTCCCTTGGCGTAGGCCATCATCACCGAACTGGTCCAGTCGTGATACTCGTGGGTCGAATATCCGATCACGTTGAGCGGGTAGCGATCGCGGAGGAAATCGATCTGGTTGAGTTCCAGTTCGTGATCCTCCGACGGATACAACGAGACGCAATGGTTGATGGCCAGTGGAATGTTGCGGTTGGCGAAAAACTTCACCAGGTCGTCGATATCCTTGAGCGAAGAGCCGCCGGTCGAGACGATGACCGGCTTGCGCGTGGTTGCGATCTTTTCGATCAGGATCCAGTCGTTGAGGTCGGAACTGGCCAGCTTGATGATCTCGATGCCGAGGTCGGCGCACAGATCGACTGCGGATTCGTCGAATGGCGTCGCCATCGGAATGCAGCCGCCCTTGCGGATCGCGGCGACCAGCGCGGCATGTTCGTCGCGTGTGAGGCGGGTGTCGAGCGTTTTCTTGATGTAGCGGATATCCTCGCGATTGCGAAAATCCTGGTGGATGAAGGCATCGGCGTCGCGGAACTGAAGCTTGATCGCGGCGCGCACATTGTTGAAGCGCACGATGCGCGAAAAATCGGTGACGATGCGCAGGCCGCGCGCGACCCGTCCCCAATGGTTGTTGGCGAGTTCGAGCACGAAAAGGTCTTCGAAGACTTGTTTGGTGTTCATAGTCTTGCTACGTGTGATTGCACTTCGCAGATTGCCGACATGGTTCGTGATTCTATTTGTAGAAGCCAACCTGCGCCAAATGCGACTTGTAGCTGTCGATGATCGCCGTCGAGCAGGAATCGAGTCGACCTTGGCACAATTCCCGCAGCTGGATGTTCGGATGGAACAGCGGGCCCAACGGAAGCATAGCCAGTTCGAGCAGGGTTGAGGCAAGAAAACTTATGTCCAGCTCGCGCAGGTTTCCTGCGGAAACGACAGATGCCGCGCCGTCATAGTTCGAATAAAACTGATAGCTTGTGAACATCAGCGCGTCGGCAGTCGGCATCGGCCGATGCATTCGTCGCGGATAGCGCGATGCGAGGCCTTCAAAGCTGGGCTGGTGGTCACCGGCAAAAAGCAGCAGGACATGTTGCGGCAGAGCAAGTGCCACGTCGCGAAAGGTGGTCGCCGCATCGTTGGCCGCTTTCGATCGGTGCAGGTAGTCCTTGAATTTGACGATCTGCAAGGTGGCGTCGTTGCCGAGCGACTCCGCCAGTTGGGAGTCCATGCATCCCTGTCCATGCGGTCCGTGGTTGAACACCGTCAGCATGACTATGAAAATTGGCCGCTTGTCTTCCTTGCGCGCCGACCGATACTTCTCCATGAGCTTCTGATACATCAGGCGGTCGGGAATCTTGCACCAGTCCCAGGACAGATCCAGGTCTTCGGCGCCATGGAATTCCTGAAAGCCGTAGCGTCGATAGGCCAGCGCAGCGTTCAGCATGCCTTTCTGCGTGGGATAGATGCCGATGGTTCTATAGCCCAGCGATGCGAGGTGCTTGGCGAGTGCCATCTGAACTCGCGGCGCCGTGGTATATGCCGAATAGAAACCGCTCTCACCGAACCAGAAATAAGGCACTCCGGTCATCAAGGTAAACTCGGCATTCCATGTGCCCCAGCCATGGGTATGGACCTTCAGCGGACCCCTGAGCGCGCTGCTTCTGTCTTGCTCGTACAGCGACATGCCGCAGTCGTCCTGCGCATGGCAATCTGCAAGTTCCGATGGGTTGAACTGTGACTCGTTCAATATGACGAAAATGTCCGGTGCGGGGTCCGCTCGCACCGCCGGGGTGTTGACGTACAGATTGGCGGCCATATCAGTGAACGGGGTCGCATTGCCGGCCGGCAACTGGAATGCCGCAGGCGCCAATGTGGTCGAGTGCAGGAATCGCGCCAGTGAGTGCGTGTGGAGATTTCCCGCAAAGCTCTTGGCGCTTTGCCTGAACAGTTGCATGTCGGCTGCTACATCGACCAGATAATCGTGGGTCGCTGGCAAATAGAACAGCAGTGCAGCGGCCGAAAACGCAATCCCGATGGGACGCGAACGTTTCTGCCAGCGCTGCTCCACGATTCGGCTGAGCAGCAAAAAACTCGTACCCAGTGCGCCAGCCAGGAGCCCGGAGAATCCGACGTATTGCCAGAGCGTTCCGAGGTTCCCGGAAAAATTCGGAACGGCGTACAGCAGGTCTTGCCACAGTATTGCATCGCCGGTGTCCCGCATCTTCTCGGCGTTCGCCAGTGAAATGATCTGTCCGAACCCAAGCAGAAAAAGGCTGGTTGTCAGCGGAGACAGGAACCAGTGCGTCAGGCCGATGAATACTCCGGTGAGCATCACGATCACCTCGTCGATCCCTGCCGGATGCGCCCAGGTAAGGACAAGCAACGGTATTGCGTAGCTCAACAGCACGCGCCAGGAGGACCATGGCCGAGCCTTTTCGGCAGGGATAGACGGTGGGCTATCGGCCATCGGACTTCGCTTTGTTTTCCGGACAGGCGATTCCGTCGCAGCGACCCTGTTTGACGTGCCAGTAATCGGAATAGAACGCGCTGACGTGGGTTCCGACATGGCGTGCCATGAGCGTTGCGTCGTCCGTCGTGAACAGGAAGACCTGGCGACCCGATTCAATGATCTTTCTGGCTGCACCCGGACAGCGCTGCAGTGAGTTGGTGCTGAGCGCCACATGGCGCACCGGCTGACCGAGGATGAGGGGCAGAGAAGCCTCCAGATTGCCGACAGAAAGCATCGGATTGGCCACGCCGCTCGCCTTCGCCAAGGCAACATCCTGGGGCGAAAACACTTCGACAATTACCCGCTGCTGAAATGGGAAGGCGCGCACCAGTCGCGGATAGTCGCGAATTTTGTCGGTGACGAGATTCAACTCAGGATGCTTGAGAAACAGTCTGCGGATCGCCTCTTCATCAAGCGGGGTGTAGTGGCCGTCGATGGCTTTGGATCTGAACTGGGCAAGGCTCAGCGGCAGATCATTGATGTCCTCCGGACCGCGGCCGGTGCGCTGCCTGAAGGATTTCCAGTCATGTGCCGCAACCAGATATCCGTCAGTCGTGACTTGCAAATCCAGTTCGATCATCCGGTAGCCGCGTCTTATCGATAGCTCGACAGCCTCCAGGGAACTGGTGTAGGTCTTGCCTTCGATGCCGCCGCCGCCGTGGGCGATGAATACCGCGGGATCGGTGCGCCAGTCGGAGATTGACGCGGCGGCCTTGTGCGAGCCGCGGTCAGGCTCACGGCACGCAGCCGACATGGGGACTTCCGATGGTGCGTCATCGTCGAGCGACAGGGTCGCGGCCCCGATTGCGATGACAAGCAGCAGGACGAGAGCGGTTGTCCGGCGTCGCATCAGGATTGCTCGCTTGAAAAAATGAACTGCTCCGGTCGACGCGCTATCGGCTGTCAAACCTATTCCCGGCCAGTTCGTCGCGGTCCAGAAACGGAAACATGTCCTCCAGCGGCGGCGTGACGATGCTGCCGTCGTCCAGTTTGCGCGAAGTCATGCGTGGCTCGAAGCCCTGCGTCTCGTCGAGTATCACATCGCATAGATAGGGCCCGTCCGTGGCCAGTACTTCTGCCAGGTGGTCTGGAAAGTTGGCGCTGGCGATACGGCGAGCGGGGATGCCGAAGGCGGTTGCCACCGCGACGAAGTCCGGAAAGCTGACCCCGCTGTCGGGCCCTTCCCCTGCAAGTCGGCCGAAGAAGTTGGCCTGCGAAGAACGGATCGACAGATAGCCACGGTTGTTGAGCACGAAGATCTTGAGCGGTATGCGGTGCTGGGCGATGGTCTGCAATTCTTGCAGGTTCATCATGATGCTGCCGTCGCCAGCGAGGCAGATGATCCGTTGCTGCGTTCCCCGCGCGGCTACGGCGCCAAAGTACGCGCCGATGGCGGCCGGCAGGTCGTAGCCCATCGAGGCGCTTCCGGAATTGGAAAACATGCGCATGCCGGGTTTGATGGTGCCCGCCTGGAAGGGGACGATGGTGGCCGTGGCGTTGCCGCAGGCGACGATGTCATCGGCGCCGAGTCGCGCGAACAGTTCTTCGACAAAGTGGTAGGGATTGATCTTGTCCTTGAAGACCCGTTGCCGCGGCAGCACGGTTGGATAGTCCGCCACGCGCTGGCGGCACCAGGCCAGCCATTCGAGATGGGCCGGCTGCGCAGTCCAGCCGCTCAGTTCGAGCTCAAGGGCAGTCAGGAAGTCCTTCAAGTCAGCGGTCACCGCGAGGTCGGGTTTGACGGTCGGCTTGTTCAATTCGGCAGGATCGACGTCGACCTGAATCTTGAAAGCGCGCGGGGCGAATGCCTGCCAGTTGTAGCTGACCTGGCGGATATTGAGTCGGCTGCCGAGCACCAGCAGCAGGTCGGCGTTCTGCACCGTGAAGTTGCCGGCACGCGTGCCGATGCTGCCGGGGCGGCCGCAATAGAGCGGGTCATCGGCTGCGATCAGGTCGTGTGTCCATGCCGTGGTGACCGGTATGCCGAGTCGACGGATCAGGCGTTCGAATTCGGCGACCGCACGAGCGGCACGCACGCCGCTGCCGGCAAGTATCACCGGTCGCGTGGCGGTGCGCAGGCGCGCAACGACGGCGGCAACATCGGAACTTGCCGGGAGCGGAGCCGCGGCCGGTGGCGTCCAGCGACGCAGGGCAGCGGGATCGACGGCCGCGCTCTGGACGTCGATCGGGATGTCCAGCCACACCGGTCCGGGGCGTCCCGACATGGCATGGTGGAGCGCTTGATCGAGATGCCAGGCGATATCCTCGGCGTGTTCGACCACGGCGGCATACTTGGTGATGCCGCGCACCATCGGGATAGTTTCGCTTTCCTGGTCGCCCAGTTGGCGCAACCCTGACACCGGCGTGGTGGCGAGGCAGGTGGCGCGCTTGACCTGTCCCGAGATCACGATCATCGGCACCGAGTCGGTCCAGGCGCCGAACACGCCGTTAAGCGCGTTGATGCCGCCGGGGCCGGTGGTCACATTCAGCACCGGCGGCAGGTCGGCGATCCGCGCGTAGGCCTCGGCGGCCATGGCCGCGGCTTGCTCGTGGTGGAAGAAGACCGGTGTGATGCCTTCCTCGTGGCACAGCGCGTCGTTGAGGAACATTGCGCCGCCGCCGGTGATGAGAAACACGTGGCGCGCGCCGCGTGCCGCGAGGTGCCGGGCAAGGTAGCTGGCGACGGTGGTCATCTGAAAGTTGGTGCTGGGGCTACGGCGAGCACATGCCTTCCTGCCGCCGCAATCACTTCGCCAGTATCCGGCGAAAATACGCGATGGTTTCCTTGAGCCCGTCTTCGAGGGCAAATCTCGGCGACCAGCGGAGCGCCTGGAACGTCACATCGCGCCGCATCAGTTCGGAGTAGGGGTGGTCAAGCAGGTGGGCAACATTCCGTTTCGATCCCGTGAAGAAATCATTCACGCCGAGAACGTCGTCGCCGCGTTCGACAAGGCGATCGCAATGATGTGATCCGAGGAAGCCTGTGCCGCCGGTAATCGGTACTCGATTCATGTCCGTCATTGGAATCCGCCAAGGCTATTGATTCAAGATTGGCGACATTCTACTGTCGGGAGTTAATGGATTGTTCGGTTTTGTGGTACGCCGTTTGTCGGGTCGTCCCAGCGCCCTGAAGGGGTACGAGATGAGTCGGACGGAAGTGCTACACGGAATCCAAAAGACTAAAGACAGATGGAAGCTCACCATTCATCTCCGTGCAAAGTGTCCAATCAAACGGGCTGGCACTGCTGATAGTATTCAATGGCATTGGCCTCGGGCTTGGTGCGTTCGTGGCTCATTCCACCAGGATTTGAAACTCAAAGTATGAACTCATCATCGACCGCCGCAGGCTGCGGAAAAATGCCGCGAGAGCATGTCTGATGCCGAAGCTCGCCGTAATTATGTCGAACTACAATCATGCTGCGCACCTGCCCGCGGCGCTTGAGAGTCTGCGCGCGCAGACTTTCCGGGACTTTGAAGTGTTCATTATTGACGATGGTTCGACCGACCAAAGTCTTGAGGTTCTCCGCGCTATTGCGGCGATCGACCCGAGATTCACCATCCGGGCGAGTCCGACAAACCGCGGACTGATGGCGAATGTGCCTGATCTGATGGCGATGGCAAGCGCGCCTTACCTTCACTGGTTTGCCTCCGACGATGTTCTTGAGCCGACCTTCTTTGAGTGTGCGGTTCAAGCGCTGGATTCACACCCGATGGCGGCTTTTGCCTTTGGCGCGTTCGAGTACTTGCACGAGGACACCGGGCGCCGTGAACCACGATACTTTGCGAAGACACCCAGCGCGCGTTACTTCTCCCCGTCCGACTACGCCCGCCAGGCTGCGCTGAGCGATGGTATCGCCATCGGCCTGGTCGCGGTGCTGAGGCGCACTGCAGTGGACGCCTTCGGCGGGTTTCCGACGGAGTTGCGTTGGTACACCGACTGGTTTTGCCTTCAGGCGCTGGCGTTCCGCCATGGTGCGTGCGTCCTTCCGGGCATTGTCGGCACCTATCGGATAGTGGCCAATGCGTATCACGTGGTCGGGCCGAGAAGCCGGCAGCGTCAGGAACAACTTATCGGCTCGGCCCTGCAGCGGCTGCTGGCGCCGCCTCTGTCGGAAACGTTGCCGTTCTGGAAGGCAAGCGGCGCGTTCGGGGAAATGGGACGTTATACCGTGACGACCGTGCTTGCCGATGCCCGCTACTGGAATCGAGACGTGTTCACGCTTGTGTTCTCGGGCGTTCGGGCAAAGATGTTCAGTATGCTGCGCCGGGCCATGCGGCGAATCTGATGCGTGTCGATTCGGCGCCAGCCGGGGCTACGTGGCGGCTGACCGCACATCGCCATCAGCTTGCGCGACCCCTCGCATCGACAATGTCGGCAAATCCAAGTTCGGCGCATAGCGTTGGCAACATCGGCGCGAACGTCAGTATCAGGTGATTGATCATGTGATAGTGGAGCGGCGCCAGCTCATTGACATGATCGCCCGGGGTGCCCTTGCGGAAGTGATCGCCAGACCCCACGGCAGCCACCCGAGCCGCACGCATGGCGTCAATCGCCGAACTGTCGAGCAGCTCGGCGATTGTGGACGGGGATACCTCCAATTCAAGAAAGCGGGCGAGCTTGTCCATTTCGCGAGCCTTGCTGAGAACCAGTCGGTCATAGCTCATGACGTGACAGGGATACTCTTTCGAAAACTTCAGCATCTCCTGGATCTGCCACAACTGATAGCCAAATCCATTCCAATGAAATTGCTTTGAAGTCGCTCCGCACAAGACCAGGCAAATGCCTTCGCTTCGCGTCATGGATGCAAAGTATTCGGTGGTCTGGGTGCTGTGCCCGACGGCAGCATCCACGTCGGCCGCGAAATGGTGGTACTGCGACACCAGCAGGTCATAGATGTTGCGAATCAGGAACACCGGCCTGGCATTGGCTTCGCGAATGCGAGCCTTTACCCGCTCGCCCGGCACGTTGTGCCAGATGAAGAACTCTCCGGCTTCAAAGGCAATCGGATCCGCGCTCTCATAGTCGGAACCGGCCTCCATTCCCAGCGGGTGCGCGGACAGCCCGGTCAATTTCTCGACTATGTGTTCGAGCAGCTTGGTTCCGGACTTGAACTGCGTGGCGACAAATATCGGACGTGGCGCGCCGGAACGACTCGACGGCGCATCGCTACGGGGATGGAACGACAGGCGGGAGGCAAGTTTCTTCAATCGCATATCGACCGGCCTCACAGCGTATAGCCGAGGTTGCGGAAGCAGTCTTTGGCCTCGTCGGCCACCAGCTTGTCGAAGGCCTCGATCTTCCAGTCCGGCCACTCGGCGCGCAAGGCCTCGGGACGGGCCTGCACGGGCTGTTCTCCCCGGAACGGGGTCCATGCCCCGAGGTAGATCAGGTCAAGCAGGTTCTTGTCGTAGCTGATCCGGCCGTGCGTCAAATAGTCGACGATTTCGCAGAAAAGATCGCGGTTGCCGACGACTTGTTCGATAGGAATCTGGCGAATCGGCATTTTGGCGTCGGCGGCAACGTCATTCATCTTCCACATGCCCTGGTAGCTGGTCCAAATTTCTATGTCTTCCTTGTCGTAGCGTCGCAGGCCCAGGCGCTTGAACAGCTTGTGGTCACAGCCGAACTGCCATTCGTGCTCCAGTGGGCCGCCTTCGCCACCGAGCATGCGCATGTTGGTTGTGCGCCAGCGGACATGGAAAAACAGCCAGGCGTAGGGGTGGCGGGTGAGTTGAACGATTCGAACAAGGTCAGGCCACTCTGCAAGCAGGGCGTGCATCATGGTCGGTCGATACGAATAGCAATCGCCGATGGCGGTATAGGTCATGCCGACATCCGCCAGAAAGCGGGTGAATTTGATCAAGTCGGGTCGCTGCGCTCTTGAGCGCTCTTCAGGGAAGTATTTCGGACGAGACCCTTCGTTGGCGAGATACGCGAGAATTTCGGGGTTGGCGTTAAGCGCCTTGACAAACCATGCAAACCAGTGGTCGGCCCCATATCCCCACGAGGTTACATAAAACACGTGACTCAGCGCGTCGCGTACCGCGTCTGTGGCAATAGGGCGGACGTCGGAGGATAGGGCGGCCGGACGTCGGAATTGGAATTTCATCGGAGGGTAACTCGCAAGTTGGTGCGACGCTGGGAAGGTTCTTCAGGCTCCAACCGGTTCGCCGACGGTCGGTTGCCGGTCTGCCGGGGCGCGGACCTGCTGCATCGGCAGAACGGTTTCCGCAGACCCGCACCTGACGGGAGGCGCGGCATTCGACCAAGATACGAAATATGTTCTTCTTTGGGTTTCGGACAGGCTTGGCCCGTCAATCGTACGGATACCCGCAAGCGCTTCTTCATTGCCCGGGCTTAGCGCCAGTGACTGTTCATAATGCATGCGACCGGCGCCAAACGCACCCACCTTGACCAGCGCGACTGCAAAGTCGTTGTGCATTTTATGATCGAACGGATTTCTGACAAGTGCGGCGCCAAATGACTTCAATCGATGTTCCGAAGGGATCAGGTAGTTGTAGATCCGTCCGGCCCGCAAGGCGGCCGGTATCGATCCCAGAATTATTTCCCGAGATTTGTCGACGATGTCCCGATATTTGCGCTGTCTGATCTTGTCAATCAAGGCACGACCCAGCTTTCTGAACGATGTGCGCGATGAGGCGCTGACGAGATTGGCGGCCATGTGGCTGGCCTTGTTTGGAATATCCCACCGCGACAGACAATTGCGGCAGCTAAGCCGGAGGGAGTGACTGTAGTCCGGCGGCAGGACGACACCAAGGTACTTGTTCTCATGGCCGCAACGCGGACAATCCCATACGATGTCGTAGGTCGCCTCACGCGATTCGACCTGGTGCTCGGAACGCCGGAATTCCTTCAATGGCGCCAGGTTGAGCAGGGTGTTGTGATGAACCCATATCTGGAAGCTGAGCATTTCAAGATTCTTGTCATTCATTCGGGAAATGTTGAATCGGCCCGGGATATTGGCGACGTAAGCTTCCCGATCCAGGATAAGCCCGTCTCTCAACGCTTGGTAGTAGTCGGGACTGCCCGGGAAAACCATGAGGGGAGTCAGGTTGACCTGGTAACGCCGGTTGAACGCCCACCAGTGCATCGATTCACTGGCGGTTTCCAAAGTTTCGGCCGTGTCTCCAAAAAGCAGATTTCCCTGTATGCCGATATGATGTTCGTAGGTCAAGGCCAATGCTGCCTCGATCCTGTCCGGCCTGGTCTTCTTCCGCATGCTGTCCAGCACCGCCTTGCTCATGCTTTCAATGCCGTAACTGACATACGTGCAGCCGGCGTCACGCATTGCCTTCAGAATGTGGTCCTTGGCGCTGCTCACGTGAAGTTGGACCATCCATTTCAGTCTGTACGGCTTGATGCGTTCGCAGAATTCCAGCAGGCGTTGCTGTCTCAGGGAAAACAGTTCATCAATCAGCGCGACCATGTTGATCTGGTAGCGGGAAACCAACATGTCAAGTTCGGCAAAGAAGTCATCCAGAGGACGTTCGCGATAAACCTTGCCGACCGGGTGAAAACAAAAAGTGCAACTGTAGGGGCAGGATCGGCTGGTGATCATGTCGACTACCCGCGGTTTGCTGTCCGGATGCGAGTGAAAGAAATAACTGTCCAGGGCACGCTGGTTGGCGATGTTCTTTTCACACTCGAGCAGTTCGTAGTCAGGCCAGGCGATCTGCGAAAGATCGTGAAGCTGTGCGCGTGGCGGGGTCTGCATGACGGCGCCCGTCCTGGCCCGGAAAACGATGCCGGTCACCGAAGCCAGGTTCCCCGACTGCGCCAGACAGTCCAGAAGTTCGACAATCGTCTGCTCGCCCTCGCTGACGACACCGATATCTATATCCAGGACTCGCAGGCTCATTTCCGGCTCGCCGCTCACCAACCCGCCGCCGGCGATGTTGATGATACCGGGCTTTGCCGCGCGGGCCGCGGCGAAAATGGAAGCCAGAGTCGACAGAAACGGCGCCAGCGAACCCGTTGCGCAGACGTCCGGGTTGAGCTCCGAAACCTTGGCGGTTACAAGATTCTCGACCGTGCCCCGATAGTGGTTCAGATTCAGGCTGCTCACCCTGTGTCCGGCTCGCCTGATCGCCGACGCTATATAGCCGAGCCCCAGTGGAATCTGGTAGAACTCGCCCCAGTTGTCGCTGTATCTGGGCACTACGAGCAGGATGTGCATCTGAATTGTCGCTTGTGCGGGCCTTGTCTGGAATCGCAAATTGTATATCGGGAAGACGGCATAGGCAGGCCTCAGCGCATCGGGCGCCAACTGTCACCTTTTCAGGTCATCGATAATTTGCTGTGCCCGATGATGCCAGCAATGTCGTTCTCTAATGATCGTCTGCGCCCTGATCCCGACTTGCATTCTTTCTTTCTCGTCACGGAGCCATCGGGCCGACTTTTCGGCAAAGGATTCCGGCGTATATGAGCCGAAGTGAACCTCCGGTTCGAAACTGGTGAGCATTCCACCGGGCTTGTTGTCGTGCGGCGACTCATGCATGAACAGGAAGTTTCCGGTCGCCATGCACTCGAGCGTCCTGCTGTGCAGGCCTAGCCCATGGGTATTGTTGGACAGGTTGATTCGGCTTCGCGAATAGACGTCCAGCAGTTCGCGCTGCGTATCGATCACGCCCTTGAAGTAGGGCGCCGCGAAGTCGTGCAAGTTCATTCCCGGACCGTAGATCGCAAGCGATGGCGACACCGCTGACGCGAGTTTCACCAGCGCCTCGCGATCCAGAATCCGGGGATAGGACTGGGCGAAGTAGCCGATGGCACCCGTGATGGCTTCCTTGAGGGACGGTTGAAAGAATGCGCTCTCGCCGGCAAGGAATCTCACCAGTCGGGCAGCCAGATGCGACTTGCCGCGATACCGTCCGGTTTGTGATTTCATCAATGTGGCGAGCCAGTTCGACTGTTCAGGCGAACTGGTCGACGGGATATCCTCGAACATTTCGCCTTCCCGTTCGACCAACTGCCGCAACGCCATGGCGATGAGATGAATATCCAGTTCACCCCGCAATGGGCGATAAAAACTCCGGACGATGTCCCGCATGGCCAGCAGTGTCGAATACGGGACAAAGTCAACAGGCAGCAGCGAACCAAACAGCAGCTTTCGCAATAGCCGCACGGTTTGCGACTTTCCAAGAAGCGGTTTGCGCCGGATCAATTGGTCCAGATGCCAGAGGGTATCGGCAAGCAGCCCCGCTCCTCCCGCGGGATGCGGCAATCCGCCGCAAAGTGAAAAATCAAGACGCGCCGGGTGGCCGACGGACTTGAATGCGAGGGTGGTCGGATCTACCCCGGTGAAAAGAGAACCCACCAAACACGGCAGATCCTCATTCAGGCCCAGCACCTGCGCGTCACCCAGGACATAGAGAATGTCCGAACTCTTGAATCCTTCAGCGAAGCCATGCAAGGTTTCAGGAAATACGTCCTGATACCACGCGATATGCCGGATGTCGGGCGGCAGCGGTAGCTCAGGGTCGCGTGTCCGGTTGATTTGCAAGACGACATCGATCGAGAAACTTTCGCATAGTTGCCGCAACTCCAGCGGCGACGCAGGCGCAGCGAGTGGTGCGGCATAGTGACCGATGCCGTTGAATCCGGCCGCAAGTTCGCTCACCATCCGCTGATCGTAGGGATTGGCTACGTTGGGTGCGATCAGAATCCGGATGGCTTGCCGTTCTTTCTCCATGGATGTTGCTTTGTCAAGTGCGGTATGCCGTACGCCCGGTGTCACCGGTCGGGCTAAAGGAAGTTGACATGCAGCGGCTTTTCGCCGGTACCTGCTTGTATTCGCCTGATGCCCTTGGCGTGGTTATCGAGAGCGACGCTGATGTAGTGCTGGATTGGCAGCGTGCCCATCATGGTCTGCGCATCGAACGCCGGTGACGCGAGGTAGTCCATCGCCCGCCAGTAGCGGTCGGATTTGAAGATGTCGATGAAGCGTTCTTCGGTGAAATTGCCGATGTGCAGTTTCGAGTAGCGCGCGTTGAAAAACATGCCCGAGGGGGCTACCAGGCCGCTGCCGCTGATCTGGAGCAGGAATTGCGGACCATAAAAGCGCTGATAGGAGGGCTTGTCGCCATCGCGGATCTTGTCCCATTTGACAATGACCTTGGTTTGCTCATTGCTCATTGCTTCGGCAGCATGCAGCAAGTCGCTCAAGCCGTCGTACTGGCTGTAGTCGATGCCGAGGGTGTGCTGCTCGTCGTCCGAGCAGTGCTTGATCACGGCATAGTCCACGCCCAGGTCGAGACCGAGTTGCGAAAACGGAATGATTTCGTCCCTGAGATGCGGCATGAGAACCATCTGGATGCCCAGGGTCACCGGCAGGCGGGCTCGTTTCTTGAGATCCACCGCGTACTTGATGTGCCTGATCGCGCGGTCGAAGACTTCCGTATGCGCGGCATCCTTGTACATGATGCTGGCGTAGCTCTGCGCGCGGCCGGCAGCAACTGTGAATCGGACCCAGGTCAGGAAAGGCAGCACCTGCTCGATTTTTTCAGGTTCCCATTCCCAGGCATTGGTGGCATTGCCGACGTCTATGCCGAGTTCAGCGGCATGCCGGATGAAGGGAATGTAGGCTTTCGATAGTGTGCTCTCGCCGTCCGATACGAGGGATACGCTGCGTATGCCGATTGCGGAAAAGTCGTCGAGCAGGTTGAGCGCATGGCGGGTACTGACCATGCTTCGCGCCTGCGACTCCTGCATCATCGCGTAGCAGAAGGTGCACATGGCGCCGCACGCACGCGTTAGCGACATGTCGACGCTGACCGGCGCGATCCGTTCGCCGGCCTCCCACGCCCGGACGCGGTCCATGTGATAGGCGAGCTTGTGCGAGTCGAGGATCAGTGATCCCTCACGCGTCTGGACGGCGGCGCTCAAAATTTCACCTCGATTCCCCGAAGATTGCGCAGGGAACTGCGATCACCCAATGGTTCGAGCCATACGACGAGGCCTGGGTCAACGGACTCCTTGAGGCTGGATTCAAAATCGAGCAGAAGCGTTCCTCGTTTGTCGGCCGCAACCGGCGCCCGCAGGCTTACGATCACCTGGCCGTCGCTTCTGGCTTCCACGATTGCGACAATGTCCGGCACGGGAGGCGAACTGGCGGCGACAGCACGCTCGACCCGCCGCCGTCGTTCGTCATCGGATAATTTTCCCCATGAAGGATCTGGTTTGGGCGTCGGTGAGTCTGCGAATTCGAAGTTGTTCATTGCCTGAAGCTTCGTTCGGAGGTGGGCGAATTACGGATCGGACGGTTGAAAGCGCGCATCAGAATGGCCCGCGAAATTCGCGGTTCGGCGTGTCGTGGGGTCCGCTGCGACGCGTCAACAGGCACAATTGTCGGTAAGCGCCGGACTCCCCGGCCTTGCCGAGCAGCCTGAGAATCTCGTCCGCTATCGTCCTGGCAGTCGGGTAATAGTGCTCATTCATAAAGTGCGAAGTCGGCGCCGGATGGTCGGGCGAGGCCATCCTTACCGGTCGCGCCTTGAGCGAATCAAATGCCTGTTCCGTCACCCGGCTGATCAGTTCGGCGGCAATGCTGCCGGAGCGCATTGCGGTATCCGCAACGATCAGTCTTCCGGTCTTGCGCACCGAGTCCACCACACTGCGGCTGTCAAGCGGCGAGATGCCGCGCATGTCCAGGACATCGGCGCCGATGTTCATGGCCGCAAGCAGCGCTTTGGCGGCGCTCAGCGCTTCGATGGCCATGTAGGAAAACGCGGCTATGGTGACGTCGTTTCCGTTGTGGAGCAGTTTAGCCTCGTCCAGCGCCACCCTGTACATGTCTTCCGGGACGTCATCCACAATCCCATGGAGCCATCGATGTTCAATGAACAGGACCGGGTTGTTGTCCTCTATCGCGGCAATCAGCATTCCCTTTGCATCATATGCGGTAGATGGCATGACGACCTTGAGCCCCGGCGCCTGGGCAAACATCGCCTGCAGGCTTTGCGAGTGTTGCGGGCCCTGGCCCCATCCGCGGCCGACAATCATGCGTACCACCAGCGGCACGGAAACCTTGCCATCGAACATGTAATGCCATTTTGCCGCGTTGTTGATCAACTGGTCCATCGCCAGCAGGGCGAAGTCGATCCGCTGATGAACCATGACCGGACGCAGTCCCGACATCGCCGCGCCGATGCACGCACCCGTGAGCCCGTTCTCGGCGAGCGGCATGTCGAATACCCGTTTAGCGCCATATTTCTGGCGCAATCCGGCCGTGGTACCGAAAATTGCTTTGGGATCCGGCACACCTTCGCCAATCACGATGACCCGCGAGTCGGCCCCCATGCTTTGGTCCAGCCCCTCGCGGATAGCTTCCGCGTAAGTGATCGGCCGAACTTTGGCGTCAGGCATGGACTTTTTTCACCGCGTCGGCGGAAGTGGGCTTACTGCTGGCGAGCGCGAACTCAAATGCCGCATCAATCTCCCGCGCGAGATCGGTTTCGTATCGTGCAATTGCGCCCTGAAACAGAGGGTCCATCGAAGTCAGGCGTGCGGAGTAACGTGCGATGGGGCAGTCTTCGACGCCGGCCTCGATTTCCTCTGCTGACCGATACTGCAGCGCGTCGTCAAAATCCGGACCGCAGTGCTCGCGCCAGCGATAGGTACTGAGCTCGATAAATTGCGGGCCCGCGCCGCGTCGCGCGCGATCGATGGCATCTCTGGTCAGTGCCAGGACCTGATCGACATCATTGCCGTTGCCGACGCAAGCATCCAATCCGTGCGCCTCCGCCACACGGTGGATCGGCCGGGAAGGCTGACGTTCAAGGCGTTTTGTATAGACCGAAAAATCGTTGTTCTCGCAGACGAAGACAACCGGGAGCTTGTGAAGGGCGGAAAAGTTCATCGACTCGTGGACGACTCCTTCTTCGAAACAGCCGTCGCCGAAAAACACCACAGTGACTCTGCCGTCCTGCTGCAGCGAAGAAGCCCACGCCGAGCCAACGGCCAACGGCACGGTTCCGCCGACAATGGGTGTCGATCCCATGAAGCCGACCGCAAGGTCGATAAGATGCATCGAGCCTCCCCGTCCCCCGCAGCAACCGTCGGTGCGGCCATACAACTCGGCGATCATCGCGTTCAGGTTGCCACCCATGGCCAGGTAGTGGCCGTGGGCCCGATGGTTGCTGAATGCGCGGTCTCCAGCGGCCATGGCTGCGCAGACCCCCGCCGCAATCGCTTCCTGCCCAATGCACAAATGCATCGGGCAGCGCATTTCCTGTTCGGCATAGCGAACGGCGATGGCTTCTTCAACGCGCCGGATGCGCAGCATCGCGCGGAACAATTGCGCTGCGTTCGGCCCAGGCGTCCGCATTGGCGCCGAAGCGTCACTTGAGTAGTGTGGCGACATACTTTTTCAGGCCGGTGGGATCTATCGGTTCGCGGTTGCATACGATCTGGACATCCATGGCTGCGGCCACGCTGCCGACAAATGCGGAAACATCGGCGGCCACTCCCTTGCCAAGGCAAAGGGCAGCGAGGGAAAGAAATGCATCGCCGGCACCCACACGGTCAATGACGCGCGAGGAAAGCGCAGGTACCTTGTGGAATTCCCGCGATTTCGAATCAAGCATCATCATGCCTTTGGTTCCGCGCGTAACCGCCAGATGCCCGGCAGCGAGCCTCCCCGCGACTTTTTCGCCGACCTCCTCCAGTGGCGCGTGGCGGTTGTGCGCCGCCAGTCGCAACTCTGGCTCGTTGAGCGAGACGAAGTCGGCACGCAAGTAGCGATTGATGACGTGGTAGCCGCGATTGCCGCTGTTGATCTGGGTATTGACGGCCAGGAACCGGGAATTTTCGCAAAGTGCCCTGATCATGCCGTCGGTGATGAAGCCGTTGCCGAAATCGGCGACGACAACGACGTCGTATTCGCCGACGTTGTCCTCCAGCCACGCGCATACCTCCCGCCCCTCCTGCTCGAGAACAGGCGTTTCCTGAAAAAAGTAGACTTCGAACAGCTTTGCCAGGTCGTTATCGACGAAGCGCCGCTTGGTGACCGTGCGCGCGTTCTTGAAGCGTGCGAAGACCGGTGTGACGTTGCTCTGCAATTTTTCCCGGATGAAGCCTTCGTGGCTGTCGGTGTCTCCAAGACCGGTTACCAGTGTTGCCGATGCGGCGAACTTTGCAATGTGGTTGGCGACGGCGATAGATCCGCCGGCGAACTGCTCTTCGCCTTCGTAGCGCACGGCCAGCGCATTGCCCTTGCCTGTCTGGCCCAGGGGTGAAACGTAGTGG
>JAXMJU010000265.1:0-6725 GCA_034376265.1 Sulfuritalea sp. | reverse complement strand
ATCTTCTTCCTGCAGGTCGGTTCCTTCCAGAAGGCGGCGGACGCCGACAACCTCAAGGCCAAACTTGCGCTGACCGGGCTCGACGCCAGCGTGCAGGAAGTCGTCATTCCCGACAGGGGCACCATGCATCGCGTGCGCGTCGGCCCCTACCGCGACGTCGACGAGATGAACCGGGCGCGGGCGCTGCTGACGCACAGCGGATTGCAGGGCAGCGTGATCAAGCAGAAGGTCGAATAGGACGCGGCGATGAGCGCATGGCGCCGCCGTATGGCAGCAGTCCTGGCGGTGCTCGGCCTGTGCCTGGCGCCGGGCGCAGGCGCGGCGGAGCTCAAGGAAGGGCGCGATTTTCGCGAAATCTACCCGCCCCTGGCCGCCGCACGGAACAAGATCGAAGTCACCGAATTTTTCTGGTACGGCTGTCCGCATTGTTTCGATTTCGAGCCGGTGCTCATGCCCTGGGTCAGGAAGCTGCCGGCCGATGTCGTATTCCGTCGCGTGCCGGCCGTTTTCCCCGACAACAAATGGACGCCGGGCGCCAGGCTGTACTACACGCTGGAAGCCATGAACCTGCTGGACCGGCTGCACGCCGAGGCGTTCAACGCGATCCACCTCGAACGCAAGCGCCTCGACAAGGAAAAAGTGCTGTTCGAGTGGGTGGCGACCAAGGGCGTCGACGCCGGGAAGTTCGGCGAGGTCTGGACTTCCTTCGGCGTCCAGAGTCGCGTCCGCCAGGCCCGCGAGCTGACCCAGGCCGCCGGCCTCAGCGGCGTTCCGGCGATGGTGGTGCACGGGCGCTACCAGGCGATCACGCCCGGTACCTACGGCGAGCTGATCGTGCTCCTCGATCAGCTGATCGACGGCGTGCGCGCCGAAACCGGGCGCAAGTAGGGCGCGGTGATCGTCTTCATCAGCGGTGCTTCGAGCGGCATCGGCGCGGCGCTGGCCCGTCACTACGCGCAGGCCGGCGCCACCCTGGGCCTGGCGGCGCGTCGCCAGCGGCAACTTTTGGACCTGGCTGCGGAACTTCCCGCGGGACTTTCCGGCGGCCACGCCTGCTATGCGCTGGATGTCGCCGATGCGGCGGCACTGCAGGCTGCCGCGGCGGATTTCATCGCGCGCTACGGCTGCCCGGACATCGTGATCGCCAATGCCGGCGTTTCGGTCGGCACCCTGGCCGACGCTGCCGGCGACCTGCCCGCCTTGCGTCGCGTCTTCGAGGTCAATGTAATCGGCATGGCGCAGACCCTGCAGCCCTTCATTGCCGCCATGAAGGCGCGCGGCAGCGGGCGCCTGGTCGGCGTCGCCTCGGTCGCCGGCATCCGCGGCCTGCCCGGGGCCGGTGCCTATTCGGCCTCGAAGGCGGCAACCATCGCCTATCTCGAAGCCCTGCGCGGCGAACTGCGCGGCAGCGGGGTCAAGGTCGTCACCCTCGTGCCGGGCTATATCGCGACGCCAATGACGGCCGGAAATCCCTACCCGATGCCCTTCCTGCTGCCGGCCGACGCCGCGGCGCGGCGCTTTGCCCGCGCCATCGCCCGCGGCAGCAGCTACGCGGTGATTCCCTGGCAGATGGGCGTGGTGGCCAAGCTGCTGCGCCTGCTGCCCGATCCGCTGTTCGATGCCCTGTTCGCCCGCGCCGGCAGGAAGCCGCGCGGCCTCGACCTGTGATGCCGGTCGACGCATTGGGGCGCGAACATCCGCCGTATGGCGGCACGCCGCGCATCGTCAGCCTGGTGCCGAGCCTGACCGAGCTGGTCTGCGACCTCGGCCTCGCCGACTGCCTGGTCGGCCGCACCGGCTTCTGCGTGCATCCGCGCGAGGTGCTGCGCCGCGTGCCCAAGGTCGGTGGCACCAAGGACGTCAAGCTCGATGTGCTGCGGCAACTGGCGCCCAGCCACGTCATCGCCGACATCGACGAAAACCGGCGCGAGGCGGTGCAAGCCATGATGGACTTCGTGCCTCATGTCGTCGTCGTGCATCCGCGAACCGTGGCTGACAACCTCGGCCTGTATGCGCTGCTCGGCGGCATCTTCCGCCGCGACGCGGAAGCCACGCGGCTGGTGGCCGGATTCGCTGCGGCGCGCGAGGAACTTGCCGCGGCAGCGCGAGACCTGCCGCGCGAAGCCGTGCTCTATCCGATCTGGCGCGAGCCCTGGATGACGGTGCGGCGCGACACCTATATTTCTTCGATGCTCGCCGCCGCCGGCTGGGACACGCTGCCGGTCGAGGCACCGAGTCGCTTCCCGCCATTCGCATGGGATGCGCCCTGGCTGATCGACGTGCGCCGCGTGCTGCTGCCCTCGGAACCCTATGCCTTCAGCGCGCGCGATGCAGCCGAAGTCGCCGCGCTGGCGCAGCGCCCGGTGACCCGCATCGACGGCGAAATGGTTTCGTGGTACGGCAGCCGCGCGATCGCCGGCCTGCGCTATCTGGCCGGGCTGCGGCAGGTGACCTGAGGGGCCGTCAAAGCAGCGCCGGCGAATCCGCAGTCGTGCCGCCCAGCCGCGCGATTTGGCGGCCGTCGCGATACACGCGCAATTCGCGTGCCGCGAAGGGCTGCCACGGCCCGGCGGTCAGCGGTTCGGTGGCGATGACGACCTGGCGCCCCGACTCGTCGTCGAGTTCGAGACTATGCAGCCGGTCATGGCCGTAGGCGATCAGTTCCCGCCCGTCGCAGAGCAGGAAATTGAACTTGCCCAGCGTCGCGATCTTTTCCGTCAGCTGCGCCAGGCGGGCCAGCCATGCCGGTCGCAGCGCATGCTCGTAGGCCTCCGCGATGCCGGTCAGCAAATGGCAGAAGGCGTATTCCGAATCCGTCTCGCCGTCCGGCAGGCACAGCGGCCCGGTGGTCTGCCAGGCGATGACCTCCGGCACCATGCCGTTGTGTGCAAAGACCCATTCGCGATTGCAGCAGGCATGGATGAAGGGATGGGTGTTGAGCATGCCCGGCACCGGCGGATGCCGCGCCTTGCGCACATGGGCGATGGCCAGGCGGGTGCTCAGTTCGCTCGCCACGCGCGCGAACTGCTCGCTGCGAAAGCCCGGTTCGGACGACTTGCCAAGGCGGGCGACGCCGTCATGCCAGGACGCCACGCCCCAGCCGTCGGGGTTGTCGGCCTTGCCGCCGCCGCGTTCGCGAAACGGCGCCAGCCAGCGGCTCAGGTTCTGCACGCGATCCCCGCTATAGCCGAACAGTTCGCACATTGCGCGCTGCCTCCCTGGCCTATCCCGCGGCGCCGGCTATTCCCGCCGGCACAGCGGCCCCAGCACCGGATTCGCCACGCTTTGCGCAATCGCGCCAACCAACTCATGCACTTCTTCGACGGAAAGGTGCGCGAATAGGCGGCGCGCGTGGCGCGCGGGTATCCGCACCACGCCGGGCTGGCCATCGGGTAGCGTTATCGCGACAGCCATCAGCGCGAGCGCTTGGTCGCCGTCGGCGGCTTCGACCAGGTCGCGCTGCGCTTCCATCAGCGTCGTGTAGCGGTCCTCGATGGCATCCTCGATCTCATCGTCCAGGTCGTCGGCCAGGGCCACGACGAAACCCTCCATGGCGTCGGCCCGCAGCTCGCTCGGAACGCCGCGGGCGGCAAGGAAGCCGACAAAGCGGTCGCGCAGGTCGGCGTCGAAGAAAATGTATTCGTTACTCATGCCGGTGCCGTGCGCTCGTGGTGCGAATGGACGCAACGCGTGGAAAGGCCTTCGCTCATCATGTGCTCCAGTGTTTGACCGATTACCCGGTTTTCCCGGTGACGTACCCATCGGTGCCGGCGGCAAACAGCCTGATCGACCGCGGCATCGAGTCTTCCGCAATGGGTGGTGGCAGGAAGTCTAGCAGCACTCGCGCGGAGCGCAATCCGCGCCGCCGGTGCGGCGCGCCGTGGCGCCAGCACCAACTCCTGGCTCGGCCACGGTACGCGGGCGCCGTGGCCGGGCGCGCCTTTGGGTGTTGGCGAAATGCGGCGGCTGCGCGCAGGATTCATCGCCAAACTATCTGGCCCCTGTGTGCGGCAGCGCACAGACGACCTGCCCGGTCTGGATAGCATCGGCATGAGGCGGCTGACGTGATGAGAGTGCCTAAACACGAGCATAAGAGAGTATCGTCGCACCTCCTGCCTGACGCTCGTCCCGCCAAGGTCGGCGAGATGGGGCGTCAAATCCCCTGTCTGCAATTGCGTCCCAGTAGGGGAAGAGGCATTGCGCGCCTGAAGCTGCCGGTAATTTGCGATCCGTAATCATTGATAAGGAATACCGATGCGATTCAGTCCCCACCAAGCCTCGTCAACTGCGCTCCTGGCGGTAGTGCTTGCCGTGATGACCGCCCCGGCTCTAGCCGAAACCACCTTGAATGCGGGTGCCAGACTGTCGCATGACAGCAATGTCAACGGCTCCCCGGACACGCCGACCAAGGCGAATCAGCTCAGCGACGATTTTCTTACGCTGAGCGCGTCTGCCGTGTATTTCAAGCCGCTGGACGATGCGCAAACCAACTATTTCATCGCTCAGGTCGGCGCGATGACGGCCAACTACAACAAGTTCGACAACCTGAACAGTTCCATGCTGCTGGCGAGCGCAGGGGTATATCGGCAGCTGTCGCCGACCTGGTCGGGACAGATCATGGGTCGCGGCTTCCGCCGCGACACCCGGCAAAACGAACGCGATTCCAATGGCGTCGGCGCCTCCCTTGAAATCAAGAAGCAACTGAACCAGACCTTATGGGTCAAGGGGGTTGCCGACTATGAGGACAACAAAGCCAATCTCGCTTCCTTCAGCTATACCGGCGCGACCTATGGCTTGAACCTGGGCTACCTGCCGCGCACCGATACCTTCGTCAACCTCGGCTACAGCCACTCTGCGCGTGACTTCAAAAGCCTGGTGGCGTTCAATACCACGACGCAAACCCTGTTCGCCGAGATCACCGAGCGGATGTCGAAGAACTGGTACCTGAACGGCGGCTACGCCTACATGAAGAATGATTCGAACTTCGCCGGAACGGCTTACACCAACCAGGTACTGTCGCTTGGCGTGAGCTTCAGTTATTGAGCCGCTGCGAGAACCCTGGTCACGCCCAGCGTGCCTCAAGGCCAATAGGTCATTGCCTGCTGTAATCGAAGTTCAACTCCGGTCAAAGGAGATCCAAATGAAATTCAGTCCCGCAATTTTGGTAATGGCATGCGCCGTCCTCTCGATGGGCGCAGCGGCAGCCGCGGATCAGCCCGAACCCAGTCAGCCAGGGGCTACCACGTCGGCGGCTGATCAGCCAGCATCCCCTCTCGGTTTCGGCAGTGGAACCGGCATGGGCCCGGGCGGCGGAATGGGTAGCGCCAACAGCATAGGCGGTGGTTTTAGTGCTCCGAGCAGCGGCTCCGGCAGCCAGACCTTCGGCGCTGGATTCAATCAGCAAACCCCAGGCTCAGGCCCGTTCGCAACCAATCCTGCGCTCAACCCCACGCTCAGTCCCGCGGGCAGAACCGGAAGCGCGCTATAGCGAAATTGTTGGTGCTTGCCGCGAAAGCTGTTCACCGCCGGATCGGTTGAGAAAACGACACCCCGCAACGGGTGTTGCGAAATTCGATGATGCCGGACCGATCGAGCGAGGAGCAGCGAAATGGACCAACAGGATCCCGATTCGGTAGGCGGCGGAGGGAAAAGAGAACCCCTGTCGCGCCTGATGCTCACGCTTATCGCAGGCCTGGGCATGTCGTGCTGGGGCCCGGCTGCGCTGGCGGCAAGCGAGCCTCTGCCCAACATCAAGGTCATCGTCAAGAGCCATGCCGGCGGCATCGAGCTGGCAACCGTTACCAACAAGGATGGGATTTATAAGTTCACCGGGCTGACACCGGGTAAATACGACCTGACGATCGTCGGCCAGAGCGTTCAGTCGATCACCGTCGACGAAGAACGAACCATCGCCGGGATGCTGAGACGCAACGACGACGGCACGATAACTGACAGCAAGGGCAGTTCTCCCGATTTTGGTAATGGCACCGGCACCACCGGCACCACCGGCACCACCGGCACCACCGGCACCACCGGCACCACAGGCACCACCGGCACCACCGGCACCACAGGCACCACCGGTACCACGGGCACCACAGGCACCACGGGCACCACCGGCACCACCGGTACCACCGGCACCACCGGCACCACCGGTACCACAGGCACCACAGGCACCACAGGCACCACAGGCACCACCGGCACCACAGGCACCACAGGCACCACAGGCACCACCGGCACCACCGGCACCACCGGTACGACAGGCACCACAGGCACCACGGGCACCACCGGCACCACAGGTACCACCGGCACCACGGGCACCACAGGTACCACCGGCACCACGGGCACCACGGGCACCACCGGCACCACCGGCACCACCGGTACCACCGGCACCACCGGTACCACCGGTACCACCGGCACCACCGGTACCACCGGTACCACGGGCACCACGGGCACCACCGGCACCACAGGCACCACCGGCACCACCGGCACCACCGGCACCACCGGCACCACAGGTACCACCGGCACCACCGGCACCACGGGCACCACCGGCACCACGGGCACCACCGGCACCACAGGCACCACGGGCACCACCGGCACCACCGGCACCACCGGTACCACCGGCACCACGGGCACCACCGGCACCACCGGCACCACAGGCACCACAGGCACCACCGGCACCACAGGCACCACGGGCACCACCGGCACCACCGGCACCACCGGTACCA
>JAXMJU010000264.1:0-15595 GCA_034376265.1 Sulfuritalea sp. | reverse complement strand
ATCTCCACGGCCTGGGGGTCCAGGTCGACGCCGAAGATGTTGCGACGCAGGATGCGCTCACGAATGCGGGTGTCCAGGTGGCCGATATCGCCGCCCATGCGGGCCGCATGGTGCTCCAGGAGGGTCTCGTAGGCGCGGATGAGGAAGGAGCCGGAGCCGCAGGCGGGGTCGAGGATGGTCTCGCGCTTTTTAAGGTTGGGATTGACCTGCTCGACGATGAACTGGGTGACGGCGCGCGGGGTGTAGAACTCGCCGGCGTTGCCGGCGGATTGCAGGTCCTTGAGGATCTTTTCGTAGATGTCGCCGAACATGTGGCGGTCATCCGAGGCATTGAAGTCGATGCCGTTGATCTTGTTGATCACCTGCCGCATCAGGGTGCCGTTCTTCATGTAGTTGTTGGCATCCTCGAAGGCCATGCGCACCAGCGCCGCGATCTTGTCGCCGCCGCCGGTGAGCGCCTTCAGTTTCGGCAGCAGGGTGTTGTTGACGAAGTCGAGCAGAGCCTCGCCGGTGATGCCCTCGGCATCGGTGGCCCAGTTGGTCCAGCGCAGGTGCTTGGGCAGCGGCGACTTGTAGCGGTCGCGCAGGAGTTCCAGCTCCTTTTCGCGGTCGTCGAAAATTTTCAGGAAGAACATCCAGCCGAGCTGTTCGAGCCGTTGCGCGTCGCCGTAGGTGCCGGCGTCCTTGCGCATGATGTCCTGGATGGATTTGACGATGTTCGAGACATTGGGCATGGCTTATTTCGATTCCTGGTCGGGGGCTTGCAGCAGGCGCGCGGCATTGCCGGTGCTGAGCACCTGCATCTGCCGGATGGCGATGGCGTTGAGTTTGGTCAGGCGCTCGCCCTGGGGCAGGTGCATGTGGATGAACTCGGCGTTCATGGCTTCGATGTTGGCGAGAACCAGCAACTGCTCGATGGTGGCGTATTCGCGCATGTTGCCTTCGAGCTTGGGATTGGCGTCGCGCCACTGCTTGGCGGTGAGGCCGAACAGGGCGACGTTGAGCAGGTCGGCTTCGCTGGCGTAGGTGATGGCGGCCTGGGCCGGGGTCACGGCGGCGGGGATCAGATTGGCCTTGATGGCGTCGGTGTGGATACGGTAATTGAGTTTGGACAGCGTGCGGTTGAGGTTCCAGGAGAGGGAAAGGCGGCGGTTTTCGTCGTCCTTCAGGCGCTGGAATTCCTTGATCAGGTAAATCTTGAATTCGGGGCTGATCCACATGCCGAATTCGAAGGCAATGTCCTTGTGGGCATAGGTGCCGCCGTACCTTCCGGCGCTGGCCTTGAGGCCGATGGCGCCGGTTTTCTCGGTCCATTCCTTGACACTGAGCTTGTAGCTATTGAGGCCGGCCTGACTTTTAATTGTGGCGAATTCGCCGGAATTAAAAGCGGGGTTGTGCACCGATTCCCAGATGCCGAGGAATTCGACGGTGTTGCGGTTCCGCAGCCAGTCGGAGATAAAGAAGTCTCCGTCCTTGGCCTTGAGCATGTCGGTCAGGGAGATGAAGTCGCCGTCCTCGTTGCTGAGAACGGTGATGTCCGTGCCGTGGACATCGATGGTGGTTTTCTTGGGTTTGGTCATGCTCAGGCTGCCTTGGAATAAAGCGCGGTTTCCAGTTCGCGGATGGCGGCAAGGTAGTTCGGCTTGCCGCCGAACAGCTTGACGATCTCGACCGGTGTGCCGAAGGCGGTGAGGGGATCGACCTTGAGGATTTCGAGGGATTCGACACTTTTGATGCCGCCATCGGCGTATTTCTCCAGCAAGGCATCGAGCACGGCGCGGGTCTGCTCGCCGTATTTGCCGAAGATATGGCGCTTCTTCACCCGCTCGGCGCGTTCGCGCCGGGTCAGCGGCGGCTGGTCGAAGGCGACATGGCAGACCAGGTCGAAGGCGTCGTAGCCACGACCCACCTGTTCGGCGAGTTCGTCGAGGAAGACGCCCTGAGCCGAGAGTTCCTCGATGATGGCCTGCTTGCGCTCGGCATCGTTCCAGGCATTGAGGAAGGCATTGAGCGAGGTGTAGGCCTTGCGCACGGTCTTGCGGGTGTAGTCCTTGAGGGATTCGGTGATGAGTCGGCCGTGTTCGTCGAGGTACTGGACGCGCTCGGTGACGACGGTGACTTCGACGTCGTCGACGTAGTACTTGGTCGGCGGCTCGCCGACACCCAGTGGCTCGAACGGACCTGGCGGCTCAAAAACCACCTGACCTTCATCTTCATGGCCTGCCAACGGCGGCTCGTCCGGCGGAACCGGCGGGTCATTCGGGCCGGGTTCGTAAATCTGCACCGGATCGCCATCGAAGGCCGGATCGGCGAACAGCGCCGTGGCCCGCTTGAAATCCATGATGGTGAAGAAGAACTTGTTGTAGTCCTCGTTGATGCGGGTGCCGCGGCCGATGATCTGCTTGAACTCGGTCATCGAGTTGATGCGTTTGTCGAGCACGATCAGGTGGCAGGTCTGGGCATCGACGCCGGTGGACATCAGTTGCGAGGTGGTGGCGATGACCGGGAAGGTGGATTCGGGGTCGATGAAGTTGTCGAGCTGGGCCTTGCCCTCGTCGTTGTCGCCGGTGATGCGCATGATGTAGCGCTTGTTGGCGGCGGCAAGATCGGCGTTGGCATTGACCAGGGCCTGGCGCATGCGCTCGGCGTGGTCGATGTTTTCGCAGAAGACGATGGTCTTGGCGAAACGGTCGGTGGCTTTGAGGAATTCGGTGATCTTCGCGGCGACGACGGCGGTGCGCTTTTCCAGGATCAGATTGCGGTCGAAGTCGGACTCGTTGTATTCGCGGTCCTCGATGATCTGGCCGTACTTGTCGGTCTTGCCGGTCTCCGGCCGCCATCCGTCGAGGTCTTTGTCGAGGCCGATGCGCACCACCTTGTAGGGCGCGAGAAAGCCGTCGGAAATGCCCTGCCGCAGCGAATAGGTGTAGAGCGGATCGCCAAAGTAATGGATGTTGGAAACGTCGCGGGTTTCCTTCGGCGTGGCGGTGAGGCCAATCTGGGTAGCCGAGGAAAAATAGGTCAGCACATCGTGCCAGGCGGCGTCTTCCGCCGCGCTGCTGCGGTGGCATTCGTCGATGATGACCAGATCGAAGAAATCGGGCGAGAACTGCTTGTAGATGTTGTTCTCTTCTTCCGTGCCGGTCACCGCCTGGTAGAGCGACAGGTAGATTTCATAGGACTTGTCGACCAGGCGATTGGTGATCTTGGTCATCGCCTGCCCGAAGGGCTTGAAGTCGTTGGTCTTGGTCTGGTCGGCGAGGATGTTGCGATCGACGAGAAACAGGATGCGCTTCTTGGCGCCCGACTTCCACAGGCGCCAGATGATCTGGAAGGCGGTGTAAGTCTTGCCGGTGCCGGTGGCCATGACCAGCAGAATGCGGTTCTCACCACGGGCGATGGCCTCGACCGTGCGGTTGATGGCAACAAGCTGGTAGTAGCGCGGCGCCTTGCCCGAGCCGTCGTCGTAGTAATCCTGGGCGGTGATGGTTTCCTGCGCCGGGCTGTAGCCCTTGGCTTTGCAGTAGCGATTCCACAGTTCGTCCGGCGAAGGGAATTGGTCGAGACCGAGTTCGCGCTCCACGACATCGCCAGCGCCGCTGCGGTCGTGCTCCAGAAAGCCGTCGCCGTTGGAACTGTAGGCAAACGGAACGTCGAGAATTTCCGCGTAGTCCAGTGCCTGCTGCATCCCGGCGCCTACCGTGTGGTTGTTGTCCTTGGCTTCGACCACCGCAATCGGGATGTTGGGCTTGTAGAACAGCAGGTAGTCGGCCTTCTTGGCTTCGCCGCGCTTCACGGTCTTGCCGCGCACGATGACGCGACCCTTGGTGAAGTAGATTTCCTCCCGAAGCTGGGTCATCACGTCCCACTTTTCGCCATTCGCGCCGACGATGGCGGGCGTGATGAACTTGGTGCGGATGTCGGCCTCGGTGAGTTCCTTCTTGTTCAATCGATAGCTTCCCGTTTTGTGATGCACCGACAGAGCCGGCTGGGCTGAGCCCGTCGCCATTGATATTTCCAAGTGGAATATTATCAGCGTTACCCTCGGTAACGGAGTTTCGGCGATGCCGGTCCAGCATGGTCGGCCGGCCGACGCGAAGCGGTACTTCGCGCCGTCCCCCACGCCGTGTCGCCAGCGCCAACTCCTGGGCGCTGCGCAATCCGGGTTCCAGGCCAGGCTCAAGTGCCGCATTGCTGCGGCTTCTGCCTGCCGGAGGCGCATGGCGGCGCAGGCGGTGGTGGCGGTGGCGTAGTGTTTCCGGCGGCGGCGGCGCGCGGCGCGGGGAGCCTTGCGGCGGGGGTTGGCGTAACGCCCGGGTCGTCGGCCGCAGCGGTCAGCGTGGAGTCTTCACCGGGCTCAAAAACAGGGCTCAGCCCGGGCGCTGGTCCGGCGCTTCCGCAACCGCATTCTCTCGATCGAGGTTGGCCACCGCGTTGATTTCGCCGCTTTCACCAGGTAGGACTTCCTGCTGTTGGCATCCCGCTTCGGCGCCTGCGATGTTCCTGACGCCGCATCTTCCGCTCCTGCAACTGCCGGGGGCAGCGATTTCCACGCCGTCTTGCCCCATGCTCTTCAACAGGAAATAGATGGCAGCAACAGCGGCAATCAGCAGGGCGATGGCTACAAGCGCAATCAGCATGGTTCTGGCTCGCGAATTCTCGAAGCGGTGACTATAGCCTACGCAGTGCCATGGGTAGCTGGCCGGCGGCTGCCGGCCGCCAAGAGCCGTTCAGAAGGTAGGCCGCGAACTTCCGTTGGTCGGCCTGAACGGACAAACGAATTCAAAGAGAAGGCGTCTTCCAAACATGACGTGCCAAATGTTGCTGTCAAGGGCAACCGAATTTTCCCCAGTGCGGTAATTCAAATTTCCCCACCCGGTTGCGGTTGAGTTTCGTCGTCGAATGACCGGCGCGCCGCCCGATCCTCAACAGGTTAAATGCCAGCGGTTAGCTTAGGCGGACGAATCAGGCTCTCGGCCGGAATGCCGAATTTCTCATGCAGCCGCCAAATCATATTGATGGTCAATGGGCGCTTGCGGGCAAGGATTTCATAGACACGATTGAGGCGGCCAATGGCCGGCACCAGGTCTTTCGGTGTCAGCCCGGCCTGCTCCATGCGGAACTTGATAGCCTCAACGGGATCAGGATAGTCGACGGGGAAGTGCTTCGCCTCATAGGATTCGACAAGCGCCAGCAACACCTCGAAGCGGTCACCGTCCGGCGTTCCGGGCTCCGGTTCGCTGTCGAAATACGCCGACACCTCGCGCAGTGCCGCCTTGTAATCAGCTTCAGTGTGAATCGGTCGAATTTCCATCTCAGCGCTCCATTTCAACAGTTTCGGCGTCAATCGCATCGTATTCCACATGCGTGCCGATGAACTTCACATAGACGGCCTGGTAGCGATACGCAACCGAGACCACCAGGCGGTAGTCATTGCCTTTGATGTTGAAGACAACTCGGCGGTTCTTGAGGATGCTGGCGTTGCGGTACTGATCCTTGATGTCGGCCGGTTGGTTCCAGGCCGCCTTTTTTACCTCATCCACCCACGACTTCAACGGCTGTTCGGCATCCGGGTTTCCGGCCCAGAACAATCGCAGGTAACTCACGGCAACGATTCGCATGGCTGGAAGTATAGTCCCAATTTGGGACATGGCGCAAGACCGCCGGTTGAACGAGATAAGCACCGGCCAATCCCGATCTGATGCAGGGGATGTTCCTGCCGCTAACTAACTAATTGGGCAGATTTCTTTGGGTACAGGGTAAATAGGTGACCAATGCTCGCTTGTCGGCCTTATGGAAAGCTTTGCATAAGGCCGAAAAACAGACTCCTCGCGAGCATGGGGTCAGGCGTCTTTCGGTTGTTGCCAATGTTGATCAAGGAAGCGTTGCACGAATCCTGGATCGCAAGAGTCGGCGCTGGTGGAACGGCGACGCGTACGGAATATCTGGAGTCGGCGACTCCACTATCTCAACTTATGCCGCCAGTTTTGCGCTCGCCAGTCGATTCAGGCTGACGCCCTGTTCGGCAGCCTCTGTCGCTAGGGCGCGATGCAGCTGCGGCGGAATACGCACGCGAAACTCGCCGCTGTAATGCTTTTCCGCCAGGGGCACCGGAATTTCCTCACCTGCGGCTTGCATGTCGGCCACGGCCTCGGAAACGACGCGCCGGATTCCCTTCAGCGCGGCTTCCGGGGTCTTGGTCAGCCACGACAGCGAGGGAAATTCGGCGCACAGGCCGACGTGTTCGCCGTCCTCGGCCGACCAGGTGACGCGGTAGGTGTAGTGATCGACGCTCATTGCGCAGCCCCTCCAGTTTGTCGATTGCAAGCAGCACCTGCCTGACCTGATATGCCTTGGCCCTGCCCTTGTCGTCCTGGATGTTGATCCGCGGATCGCCCACCCAGGGCGTCTTGAAGATGGCGTGACTGGTGCCTCGCTGGTGTCACTCTGGCGCGGCTTTCCGAAATACGCCTCGCAAACCTTTTTGAGATCGCCGAACCGCACATTGCTCGGCTCGCGTCGCATCTGGTCGAGGATCTTGGTGGAAGACGCCATGGATCAATGGTACCAATAGCGGCACCATTTTTCAACCGGCACAGCTACCAGAAATGGAATGCGGCAGACACCGCCTGCCAAATTGGCTGGCAGACGAGTTCCTACATGAACTGGTTGCTGCGCATCCGGGATCAGCGAGGTGACCTGCACGGCAAAGTCCGACTGGTACTTGCCGGGCCAGAGTATGTCGGCCAGTTCGTTGCGGACTTGCGTAAGCTTGGTGGCGTGGTTCTGGCTGACGGCGAAGACGATGGACTTGCCGAGTTCGCCGCTGACCGGATCGCGCAGCGCGTTTTTCAGCAAGGTTTCGCCGAAGAGGCGATTGGTCGCCTCAATCCGGCGTGGGCGCGCCGCGGTGCTTCGCGTCGCTCCCACGCCGTGTCGCCAGCGCCAACTTCTTCAGGCAGCCGTTTGCGCCTGCGCCATGAGTGGCTGCGATTGATGGACTTGGCGGTGAACGACCGTCATCCGTCGGTGGACTTGAGGCGGATGTCGTTGCGTACCGCCCTGACCCCCGGCACCTGGCTGGCGACCTGCGAGGCCTTCTCGACCTCGGCGCGGCTGGCGACGAAGCCGGAAAGCTGGACGACGCCCTTGAAGGTCTCGACCTTGATTGCGGTCGCCTTGACGTCCTTGTCCTGGATGAAGGCGGACTTGACCTTGGTGGTTATGACGCTGTCGTCGACGTATTCGCCCGTGCTTTCCTTGGTCGGACTGCCGCCGCAAGCGGCAAGCAGCAGCGCCGTCAGGATCGCGGCACTGGTGGATTTGGCATTCATCGTGGTTTCTCCTTTACGGTTGCGTGGCCGGTCGGATCGACTGCCGGGGAGCAAGGGTCGGCGGCGCGATCGATCCGTTCTCTTGGCACGTCCATTCCCGACACTTATTTCGCGGGCATGGTCTTCCTGGATTCCGCGGCGGCAATCGCGCCGAGCGGCAGGGCGGCAAGAACGACGCACAGCGTCGCGAAACGGGTCCTGGTTTTCATGGCTATCTCCTTGGAAAATGTAGAAATAACAACACTCCTCCCCGGTGTATTGCAGGGAGTTGGTTTCATCATAGGAACCCCGCGGCAAAGCGGCTGTCAGACTTGACTGAATCGCGTGTAGGACAATTCCTGCGTACCCGGGCGGTTTTCCGGCCCGGGGAAGGAGGCATGCCATGCAAGCAAGCATCCCCTCGTACCTGGCGCCCCGCCACGGGCGCTTCGCCCGCAACGACTGGCACCATCTGCTCCTGGCCCTGGGCTGCGTCTTCGTGCTGCTCCTGCTGGGTTCGAGCCACAGGCAGGCGAGCGACAGCCTGGACGCGCTCGACGGCCTGCAACTGCAGGCCGAACGGGTGGAGCGCCTCGACAGCTTGCTGATCCAGTTGATGGATGCGGAAAATGCCGTGCGCGGCTATCTGCTGAGCGGCAATCGCGCCCATCTCGAACCGTACAAAAAGAGCCTGGCAACGATAGACGACCGCCTGGAGGCGATTCGTCGCGACTTCGCCGCTAACCCCGCCAACGACGATGTTATCGCCGATCTTTCGGGGCTGGTCGCGATCAAGCTGCGCAGCCTCGACCAGGCGGTCGAGCGCGGCATTGCCGGCCAGGAAACCCGAATCCAGGGTAAGCGTTACACCGACCGTATCCGCGACCGGATCCTGGGACTGGAGGCACAGTTGATGGCGCAGGGGCGAGTCTCCTTCGAGCGCTCCACGCGCGATCTCGAACAGACCCGCGCAGTGGTCGTCGTCCTCGCCGCCGGCGCCGTGGCGCTGATGGCCCTGCTGTATTTCGTCCTGGAACGCCAGCTCCAGCTGCGGGAACAGCTCGCCAGCCTGCTCCGGAGCGAGAACCAGCGCCTCGACAGCGTGGTGCAGGAGCGTACCGCCGAGTTGAGCGAACTGGCGAGCCACCTCACCAATGTCAGCGAAGCCGAGAAAGCGCGCCTGGCGCGGGAGCTGCACGACGAACTGGGGGCGCTGCTCACCGCCGCCAAAATGGAATCCGGATGGATCGCCCGCAAACTGGACGGCGTGGACGGCGCCACCCTCGCACCCTGCCTGGAACGCCTGGCGCGGCTGGAACGGCTGCTCGACGACGGCATCGCCATGAAGCGCCGAATCATCGACGACCTGCGCCCGCCGCTGCTCGAAATGCTGGGCCTGGTCAGCGCGCTGCGCGTCCTCGGCGAGGAGTTCGCCCGTGACGCCGAGGCCAAGCTAAGCCTGAATCTGCCGGCCGACGACGTGGACCTTGCCCCGGCGCCGGCGCTGGCGACCTTTCGTATCGCCCAGGAAGCCTTGACCAACATCCGCAAGCACGCCCACGCCCGGCGGGTGAAGCTCGCCCTGCGGGTCATGGCAGGGAAAGGGCTGGAGCTGGAAATCGAGGACGACGGCCAGGGTTTCCAGATCGCTGCGGCAGCGCGGCGGCATCATGGTCTGGCGGGCATGAAACACCGCGTCCAGATGTGCGCCGGGGATTTCACTCTCAGCAGCCGGCCTGGAGCCGGGGTCCGCATCGTGGCGCGGATTCCGCTGACGGCATCTGCGCCCGACGTCTGAGGCCGCGGATCAGGAAGGCGTCGCCTGGCGCAGGCAGGCGCGCAGGTAGGCCAGTAGTTCGCCCATCTGGCTGGCCTTGTCGAAAAAGCCCTCGACGCCGAGCGCCCGGCAGCGCTCGCGGATCAGCACCTGGCCATGATTGGTGAACACCACGGCGCGCGGGTGGCCGAACCGGTCCGGGTTCCGCGAGATCGCCCGCAGCACGCCGATGCCGCTGCCCGCCCGTAACTGCAGGTCCACGATGGCGAGGTCGGGCTGCTGGCGCTGCAGCAGTTCGATCGCGGCGATTTCGTCCTCCGCCTCGCCCACCACTTCCACGCCCGCCAGCTCGCCGATGGCGGCGCCCAGGGTCTGGCGCAGGATGGACGAATCTTCGATGAGCACCACTTTCAGCGGCGGGATCTGCCCGGTGCGATCCATGTTCGCTCTTTCACTCCAGCATCAGGCTGTTGCGCACGGCATAGGCGGCCAGTTCCGCATTGCTGCCCACCCCGAGTTTTTCCAGAAGGCGCGAGCGATACGTGCTCACCGTCTTGACGCTGAGGCTGAGCGCCGCGCCAATCTGCGAAACCGATTGCCCGCGGGCAAGACGCAGAAAAACCTGCAGCTCACGCTCGGAGAGTTGTTGATGGGGCGCCGCCGAGCCGGCGCCGGTCACCTCGTCGGCGAGCAACTCCGCCATGCGCGGCGAGAGATAACGGCGGCCCTGGGCGACGGTGCGTATCGCCCGCAGCAGTTCGTCCCGTCCGCATTCCTTGCACAGATAGCCGTCGGCGCCGTTGCGGATCATCGCCAGGGCATAGCGCTCTTCGGGAAAGCCGGTCAGCACCAGCACCCGCGGCTTGGCCTGGTGCAGGCGCAGGCTGCGCAGCACGTCGATCCCGCTTTGTCCGGGCAGGGCGAGATCCAGCAGCAGCACCTCGCAGCCGGTTTCCTGCAGCAGTGCCAGCGCCTCCTCGCCGGATGCGGCCTCGAAGGCCACGGCGATGCCCACTTCGTCGGCCAGCATTTCGCGAAAGCCGGCGCGGACAATCGCATGATCATCGACTATCGCGACTCGCAGCATGAGTGGCGCTCCGCTCGATATTGTCTTGCGTCTGACCCGCCATCGCCTGCCGGAGTTCAGAGCGCCGCCGCTGTTTCGTCGCGGTTTCGCCGATGTCGGCGGCGTCCTACAAACGAATCGGCGGCGTCCGACAGCTTTGGCGCCAACGCGGACCTAGGCTGCAATCAAGCCCCGCCACCCTACCCCGGTGGGGTGGTGGGGCGATTCCCGCCCCATCCGCGGGCAACAAATCCCATGGAGGCAATCATGATCCGCAAACGCTTGAGTTGGCTGCTGGCTGTTGTTCTGCTTGCGTCGTGGCTCGCGCCGGCCGCGGCCAGCGAACCCGAGACACTGGTAAAGGGTGTCACCGAAGAGGTGCTGAAAATCCTTCGCGAGGACAAGGGCATCCAATCCGGAAACCGCCAACGGGCCGTCTCCCTCGTCGAAACCAAGGTCGCGCCGCATTTCGACTTTGCCCGCATGACCAGCCTCGCCGTCGGACGTCCCTGGCAGCAGGCCAACGCCGAACAGCGCAAGGTGCTGGTCGGGGAATTCCGCACCCTCCTGGTACGCACCTACGCCAACGCGCTGACCGCTTATCGTGACCAGACGGTGAGCTTCAAGCCCTCGCCCAGGCAAGGCGCGGGCGACGAGGTCACCGTGCATAGCCAGATCAACAAGCCGGGAGGCCAGCCGATCTCCCTCGACTACAGCCTGGCCAGCGCCGCGGGCGACTGGAAGGTGTTCGACGTGGCCATAGCCGGCGTCAGCCTGGTCACCAACTACCGCAACAGCTTCGCCAGCGAAGTAGGCAAGGGCGGCATCGACGGCCTGATCAAAACCCTGCAGGAAAAGAACCGCCGTTCCCCGACCGCGACCCTGCAGCCGCGCCTGGAGCGGCAAGCGTGGCGCGCGGCATAGACGCGCAGCGGTGCTTCGCGAACGCGCCGTGTCGCCAGCGCCAACTCTTGGGCGCCGCGCTTCGGCTAGGTAGGCGGCAGGCTCCTGCGGTGGCGCACGAAGAGGCCCATCAGCGGCTTGACGCTGGTGCCGTGGGCGAGGATCGACAGCGATACGACGATCAGTGTGAACTGGATCAGTTCCAGCGCCAGGATTTCGGGCAGGCCGTGCTGGATCGCGAACATCAGGTAGTACAGCGAACCGATGCCGCGCACGCCGAACCAGCCGACCATGCCGCGTATCGGCCACGAGCTGCGGGTGCCCAGCAGGCCGACGAGGACGCTGAGCGGGCGCGCCACCACGAACAGGAACAGCGCCAGCGCCACCGCCCGCCAACTCCAGGAATCGAGGAACATGGTGCCGCCGATCAGCAGGATCAGGGTGATTTCCGAGAGCCGCTCCAGATGTTCCTTGAATACCAGCGATCCCGCGCTGACGGTCGGCGACAGCTCGCCGCCGGGGCTGGCGCCGGCTGTCTGCGGTGCTGATCCGGCGAGCTTGAGTTCGGTCTGGCGCAAGGCCACGGCGGCGAAAAATACCGCGAGAAATCCCCATGCGTCGATCATCACGCTGAGGCCATAGACGACACCGATCAGGCCGAGGCCGAGGAAGTCGTCCATGAGTTTGTGCTCCTGTGCCTTGCCGCGCAGCTTCCACGCCAGGTGAGCGAGGGCGACGCCGCACACGATCCCGATGGCGACGCCGGCCGCGGTGGCCCAAAGTACATCGAACAGCGCCCAGCGCAGGCCGAATTCGCCGAGATCGTGCAAGCCGAGCAGCCCCAATCCCAGCATCACGAAGGGAAAGGCGCTGCCGTCGTTCATCCCGGCTTCGCAGGTCAGGGTGTAGCGCAGTTGATCGCGGTCGCCGGGGTGGCGGATCTGGACGTCGGTCGCCAGCACCGGGTCGGTGGGCGCCAGGATCGCGCCCAGCAGGACGCCTGCGCCCAGCGGTAGGCCGAGCAGATAGTAGGCAAAGGCCGCGACCATGGCGACGGTGACGGTCATGGATACCGTCGCGAGCAGGATCGGCGTGCGCCAGCGCGCCAGACTGAACGGAACGGGCATCTTGACGCCGGCGGAGAACAGCGAAATCAGCACCGCCACCTCGGTCAGCACTTCCAGCAGGGCCGATTGCTGGAGCGGATTGAAGTGAAAGGCGTCGAATACCGTGGGTCCGGCCAGCAGTCCCACCGCCAGATAAATGATGGCCGGGGTGACCGGCAGGCGCGCCAGCAGGGAAGCCGTGGCCCCCCTGGCCAGCAGCAAGCCGCCGATGAGCAGAAACCATTGCGCGTTAGTCATTTATTCGTACGGCCTTCCTGATTGATGAGTGCTCGGTCGTTCAGGATGATCGGCTTCGGCATTGTGCGCTGTACGCCAGCGAACGCAGGGCGCTGCGAACGGGGGCTCTTGAATCCGGCATGACCGCGCTGTAACAGATGCCAAGGCGTGGACTTTCGGCAGTTCCTGCCCGCTGGAGGCAACGCGTTTGGCGGCGCCGGCGCTGGTTCCGGTCAGCGCTTGAATTGGATCGCGTTCAGGCTTATACCGGAAAGTGACTACGGCTTACTCGGTGCGATCCACCCAGTAACCGGGCGCCCTGCGCCGATGGGCGAGGGCAAGGACATAAACGTGATTGGATTCCACCGAATACAACAGCTTGTAAGGAAACCGCGCCAGAATCAGTCGGCGAATATCGCCACGTTCAACCGGAAATGTCAGCGGGGATCTTTGCAGTCGCGGCAGAAACTCGCGAATTTCCGCACGCAGCTCGCCGCCGAGTCCCTGACGCTGCTGGTCATAGTATTCAACGGCTTCATCGAACTCGGCTTTGGCCTCGGGTGAGAAGACCACCCGCATCAGAAGGTGCCGAATATGTCTTCGGCGGGTATACCCTTGACCCTGCCAGCTCGATAGGCGGCGAGCCGACGCTCCGCCTCCTCGAGCCAGAGCCGATCAATGTCAGGGTCGACTTGTTCTACGCTGCGCAGCAGTTCCTCGGCTACCTCGAACCGCTCCGCAGGTTCCAGTTGCATTGCCAGTTCAATGATTTCGCGACGTCCCATGGAAGTCTCCTTGCGCCTTTCGTGTCCGAAGATGGTACTTGAAAATTCGGACATGGAGCGCTTGGAAACGGTCGCAGGACAGCCTATCTCCCTCCCCTTGAAAAGGCCTTCGCCGCCCCCATATCCGCCTCCTGATCGCTGTTCCACGTTCCACAAGAGGATTCCTGATGACCACCGACACCCAGACCGCGCCCGCGTCGCGCGAAACCCTCGGCTTCCAGACCGAGGTCAAGCAGTTGCTGCAGCTGATGATCCATTCGCTGTATTCGAACCGCGAGATTTTCCTGCGCGAACTGATCTCGAATGCCTCGGATGCCTGCGACAAGCTGCGCTTCGAGGCCCTGCACAACGCCGGCCTGTTCGAGGGCGATTCGGACTTCAAGATCCGCGTCTCCTTCGACCCGGATGCCAGGACCCTGACCATCGCCGACAACGGCGTCGGCATGAGCCGCGAGGAAGTGATTACTAACCTCGGGACCATCGCCAAGTCGGGCACGCGCGAATTCTTCTCGCAACTCTCGGGCGACCAGCAGAAGGACGCCAGCCTGATCGGCCAGTTCGGCGTCGGCTTCTACTCGTCGTTCATCGTTGCCGACAAGGTCACCGTGTTGACCCGCCGCGCCGGCGCCGAGCCGAACCAGGGCGTGCGCTGGCAGTGTGACCAGGGCGCCGAAGGCACGGGCGAATTCACCATCGAGATGATCGACCGGCCCAGCCGCGGCACCGAAATCACCCTGCACCTCAAGGCCGACCAGGACGACCTGCTGTCCTCGTGGAAGATCAAGTCCATCATCCGCAAGTACTCCGACCACATCGTCCAGCCCATCGTGATGAAGGGCGAGAAGTGGGACGAGGAGAAGAAGCAACAGGTCGCCACCGACGAGGACGAGACCGTCAATCAGGCCTCCGCCCTGTGGGCCCGCTCCAAGAGCGACATCACCGAAGAGCAGTACAAGGAGTTCTACAAGCACGTCGGCCACGATTTCGAAGATCCGCTGACGTGGACCCATGCCCGCGTCGAGGGCAAGACCGAATACACGCAACTGCTCTACGTGCCGGCGCGCGCGCCCTTCGACATGTGGGACCGCAACGCCCGCCACGGCGTCAAGCTCTACGTGCGCCGCGTCTTCATCATGGACGACGCCGAGCAGTTGATGCCGCTCTACCTGCGTTTCGTGCGCGGCATCGTCGATTCCAACGACCTGCCGCTCAACGTCTCGCGCGAGATCCTGCAGGAATCGAAGGACATCGAAGCGATCCGCAATGGTTGCACCAAGAAGGTATTGGGCATGCTGGAAAGCCTCGCCGGGAGCGAAGACGCCGCGGAAAAGGAAAAGTACGCCAAGTTCTGGGGCGAGTTCGGCAAGGTGCTCAAGGAAGGCATGGGCGAAGACCACGCCAACAAGGACAAGATCGCCGCGCTGCTGCGCTTCGCCTCGACCCTGGCCGACACGCCCGACGAAACCGTATCGCTGGCCGACTACATTGCGCGCATGAAGCCCGAGCAGGAAAAGATCTACTACGTCACCGCCGAGACTTTCAACGCGGCGAAGAACAGCCCGCACCTCGAAGTCTTCCGCAAGAAGGGCATCGAAGTGATTCTGTTGTCGGATCGCGTCGACGAATGGGTGGTGTCGCACCTGAGCGAGTTCGAGGGCAAGCAACTGGTCTCCGTGGCCAAGGGCGGGCTGGATCTGGGCAAGCTCGAAGACGAGGCCGAGAAGCAGGAGCAGGAAAAAGAAATCGGCGAGTTCAAGGAACTCACCGAGAAGATCGCCAAGAGCCTCAATGACCGCGCCAAGGAAGTCCGCGTCACGCACCGCCTGACCGACAGCCCGGCCTGCCTGGTGGCGGACGAGCACGACGTCTCGGGCAACCTCGCGCGCATCCTCAAGGCGGCCGGGCAGAAGGCGCCGGCCTCCAAGCCCATCCTCGAAATCAATCCGCATCACCCAGTGGTGCTGCGCCTCAAGTACGAAGAGAAGAAGTTCGACGACTGGTGCGCGGTGCTGTTCGACCAGGCCTTGCTCGCCGAAGGCGGCCAGCTCGACGACCCGGCCACCTTCGTCAAGCGCATGAATCAGCTCATGCTGGAGATGAGCGGCGGTTAAACAGCGTCTGGTTGGCCATGAAGTCAAGCGGCTCAAACGAAGCGCCAGCCGAACTTACCCTCCCCCCTTCAAGGGGGGAGCTGGAGGGGGGATGGGGCATGGTTGCTGCGTGCGCGCCGCCAAGTATCCCATCCCCACCCCGGCCCTCCCCTTGAAGGGGAGGGGGTGTCCATCATCTGCCCGGTTTTGATTCTCCACGGCCTCGCGCCCGTCATCGACGCGCGGGCGCGGGTGCTGATCCTGGGCTCGTTTCCGTCCGCGGCCTCGCTCGCCGCGCAGCAGTACTACGCCCATCCG
>JAXMJU010000263.1:0-12821 GCA_034376265.1 Sulfuritalea sp. | reverse complement strand
TGAGCGGCGGAACCTTGGGCGGCACGGGCGCGGTCACTGTCAGCAGCGCGTTCAACGTCACCGGCACCAGCACGCTCAGCGGCACGGGCACGTTCACCACACAGGGCACGAGCTTGATCGACATAGCTGGGGGAACCGGCTATTTCGGCATCACGGGCGGCAAGGCCTGGATCAACCAAGGCACGCTCACGGTGGGCGGCGACGATCACCTTTATTTCGGTGCCTACAGCGAGGGCAACAACACCCTGACCAATGCAGCCGGCGCCACGCTCAATCTGAGCAGCAGCAACGGCTATCCGGTCAATATTTACAGCGGCACGGCAACGATCAACAACGCAGGCACGCTGAACCAGACGGCGACGGGCAGCCACACGATCCACAACAACATCAGCTTCAACAACACCGGCACGGTTAACGTCACCGCCGGCACGCTCAGCTACGGCAGCAATCTGACCAACCAAGGCACCATCAACGTTACGCCGGGCGCGCGCTTTAACGTCAGCGGCAGCTTTACTAACACAGCGACTGCCACTCTCAGCGTGGGTTTGGCCAATGCGAGCACGATGGGCGTGCTGGCGGTCGGCGGCACGGCGAATCTCAACGGCACGCTGGATGTTTACATGACTGGCGGCTATGTGCCCGCCGCGAGCAACACCTTTAGCGTGATCACCTACGCGAGCCGCACTGGAGCGTTCAGTACTTTGCGCTGGGAGCCCGCGTATCTGCAGGTGACCCTCGATGTCGATACGACGACGAGTCCGTGGGCGCTCAGAGTCAGGGTCGTACCCGGTACCGCACTGGTCGTCTATGACGCTACCAACGACTTTCCACAATTCAACAATGGCAGCGGCGTCTGGAAAACCGGCTGGGTTCCGTCGCTGGCGAACTACGTGTTCACGCAAGAAGCGAACATCTGGAAGAACACTTCAACCAGCACTTCGTACGGCGTGGCCCCGGGGCAGATCAGCATGCACCCCTATCCTTCCAATCCCACGGCATTGCGTTTCACTGCCCCAACCGATGGCAGGTACGACGTACAGGCGATGTTCTACCCGGGAGACAGCGGAACGATCTACGCGTGGATGGTGCTGAACGGCAACGGAGCCGCACCGATATTCGGGGGAACACAGAGCGCGCCGACCGGCAATACCAATAGCACGCCCTCATTCTTTACGACTATCGACCTGAAGGCCGGCGACACGCTGGATACGCTGGTCGGCAATGCCTACTACTATGGCAACACCCCGGTAGCCATACGCGTTTCCAAGTCCACGCTGGATCTCTACCCCGACCTTGTCGTTACCGACGTGGTACCGATGCCGGCAGCGGGTTGGCTGACGGGCGACTCGGTGACCGTCAACTGGAAAACTCGCAATCAGGGTGCCGGGACAAGCCTGGGTTCATGGAACGAAACCCTGCGTGTGCGTAACCTCACGACCGGGCAGACGCTGATCACGCAGGATCTACCTTATGACGCGGTGACACTCGGCGACATCGGTGCTGGCGGTCTGCGCGATCGCAGCATGACCCTGACCTGGCCGGCGGGCACCGATGGCACCGGTCAATTCGAGTTTACCGTAACCACGGATTCGTCCAGTCATATCTTCGAATACAACACCTCCGGTACGGGCGAGAGCAACAACGCGAGCCTGATCAACGTCCTTTCCGCGCCCGACCTGGTAGTCAGCGGCTTGAGCAGCGACGCGCCGGCGCCCAAGACTGGCGACCTGATCACCCTCAACTGGTCCGACGTCAACAACGGCAACACGGCGGTGGCGGCGGGGTGGTATGACAGGATCAAAGTCACCAACCAGTCCACCGGCGCGGTACTGCTTGATCAGCAGGTCTGTTACGACCCGCCGCAGGGGGGCACGATGACGGCCGGGGCCTCGGTACCGCGCAGTTTCAGTTTCCGTCTGGCCGAAGGCAACGCCGGCGTTGGCAACCTTTTGGTTCAGGTCAGCGCCGACCAGAACACCTCAGGCGTCGGTAGTCTCGTCGAGGCGAACGCCAGCGGAACGGCGGAGACCAACAACAGTGCGAGCCTGAATCTGACTTCGACGCTGGCGACCTATCCCGATCTGCAGGTTACCGACGTGACACCGACACCGGCCCTGGGCTGGCTTGGGGGAGACCCAGTCAGCGTGACGTGGAAGACGCGCAACCGGGGAAGCGGTGCGACCAGCGGCTCATGGACGGAAACCTTGCGAGTGCGCAATCTCTCCACCGGCCAAACCCTGTTCACGCAGAGCCTGCCCTATGACGCCACGGTGCTCGGCGATATCGCCGTCAATGGCCTGCGCGACCGCAGTCTCGACCTGACCTGGCCGACGGGAGCAGACGCCAGCGGGCAAATCGAATTCACGGTCACCACCGATGTCGTCGGGCAGGTTTTCGAGAACAACCTGGCCGGCACGGCCGAGGCGAACAACGCCGGAACGACGACGGTTCTTTCCGCCGTCGACCTGGTGGTAGGCAACCTGACCAGCGATACGCCGACGCCCAAGACGGGCGACCTGATCACGCTGACCTGGAACGACATCAACAACGGCAATTTGGCGGTGACCGCCGGGTGGTACGACAGGATTCGGGTCACCAATCAGGCTACCGGCGCGGCGCTGGTGGATCAGCAGTTGCGTTACGACCCGCCGGAAGGCGGCATGCTGGCTGCAGGTGCTTCGGCTGCCCGCAGCTACAGCTTCCGCCTGGCCGAGGGCAACGCTGGCGCGGGCAACCTGTTGATCCAGGTCACCACCGACCAGAACACGTCCGGCGCAGGCAGCCTGGTCGAGGCGAATGCCGGCGGCACGGGCGAAACCAACAATGGCGCGAGCCTCGGCCTGACCTCGACGCTGGCGCCCTATCCCGATGTACAGGTGGACACCATCGAGGTCAGCCCGAGCGTCGGTTGGCAGCCCGCCGACACGGTGACGGTGAGCTGGCAGATCCGCAACCAGGGAAGCGGCGCATCCACGGGTTCGTGGACCGAGACCCTGCGCGTGCGCAATCTGACCACCGGCCAGATTTTCTTCACCCAGAATCTCGCCTACGACGCATCGGCGCAAGGAGACATCGCGGCTGGCGACCTGCGCGATCACAGCATGACCTTGACCTGGCCGGCAATGGCCAATGCCTACGGCCAGTTCGAATTCACCGTGACAACCGATGTCGCCGGCCAGCTCTTCGAAAACAACCTCTCCAACACGGCCGAGACCAACAATGCAAACCAGATCACCGTCCTGTCGGCGCCCGACCTGGTCGTCAGCAACCTGATCAGTGATAACCCGGCACCGAGGACCGGCGACCCGATCACCTTGAACTGGAATGATGCCAACAACGGCAACGCGGCCGTGACTGCCGGCTGGTACGACCGGATTCGGGTGACCAACCAAAGCACCGGGGCGGTACTTGTCGACCAGCAACTAGGATATGAGCCGCCCTTGGGCGAAACGCTAGCCGCCGGGACGGCGGTCCCTCGCAGCTTTAGCTTCCGCCTGGCCGAAGGCAATGCCGGCGTCGGGAACTTGCTGATCCAAGTCACTGCCGACCAGAGCACAACCGGTGTCGGCGGCCTCGTCGAGGTGAACGCTGCGGGGGATGGCGAGACCAACAACAGCGCGAGCCTGAACCTGACGTCCACGCTGGCGACCTATCCCGATCTTCAGGTGAGCGATTTTGCCGTCAGTCCGAATGTCGGCTGGCAAGCGGCCGACACGGTAGCGGTGAGTTGGAAGACCCGCAATCAGGGTACGGGCGCCACGTCGGGTTCCTGGACCGAGACCCTGCGCGTGCGCAACTTGACGACCGGGCAAACCCTGTTCACCGAGAATCTGACGTACGACGTTTCGACGCAAGGAGACTTGGCTGCCGGCGACCTTCGCGACCGGAGCACAACGCTGATCTGGCCGGCAGGAACGAACGCCTACGGCCAGTTCGAATTCACGGTCACCACCGACAGCGCCGGGCAGCTCTTCGAGAACAATCTCGCCGGCACCGCCGAAACCAACAACAGCAGTCAGCTTGTCGTTCTTTCGGCGCCTGACCTGGCGGTCAACAGCCTGACCAGCGACACGCTCGCGCCGAAGACCGGGGACCTGATCACCCTGAACTGGAATGACATAAACATCGGCAGCGCGGCGGTTGCTTCTGGCTGGTACGACCGCATCAAGGTGACCAACCAGACGACCGGCGTGGTCTTGGTCGATGAGCAGTTTCGCTACGACCCGCCCGAGGGCGGCACGCTCCCCGTTGCAACATCGGTCCCGCGCAGCTACAGCTTCCGCCTGACCGATGGCAATGCCGGAGTCGGCAACCTGCTGATCCAGGTCACCGCCGATCAGAGCACGGCCGGCATCGGCGGTCTTGTCGAAGCGAATGCCGCCGCAACGGGCGAAACCAACAACGGCGCTACCCTGAATCTGACTTCCTCGCTGGCGACCTATGCCGATCTCGTTCCAGAAAACCTCACCCTCAGTCCGTCGGTAAACTTCCAGCCCAGCCAACTGGTCACGGCCACGTGGAACACGGTAAATCGCGGCAACAAGGCAACCGAACAAGTCTGGAGCGAGCGCCTGGACGTCGTCAATCTGACGACCAACGTCGTGGTCGCCACGGTCATGGTGTATGAAGACCCCGCCGCCGGCAGCCTGGGCGCAACGGAAGCCCGAGCCCGCACAGCGCAATTCACGTGGCCGGTAGGTGTGTCAGCGTCGGGGCGCTTCTCCCTCAACGTGCGGATTGACACCGGGGCCGCTGTTCTCGAAGCGAACGCCGCAGGAACGGCCGAGAACAACAACAGCATCGAAATCTTCAACGAAGTGGGACCGGACATGCAGATACGCACTCTGCGTGTCGACACGGCCGACATTCAGGCGGGCGGGTTGGTCAGCATCAGTTGGGAGGACTGGAACCTCGGTGGCAACCCAGCCAATATCGGTTTCAATGACCGGGTCGTGGTTCGCAATCTGGCGGGCAACCAGGTCCTGCTCGATACCAGCCTGGCTTATGACCCGCTTGCACTGACGGGCGGCCAGCCCAATGGCGCCATCCAGCCCGGCGAATCCCGTAGCCGCAGCCTGACCTTCGGCTTGCCGGAAGGGCTCGCGGGAACGGGCAACATCGAAATCACCGTTACCGCCGACCAGAACAGCGCCGGCCTCGGCGTGCTGTACGAGACCAACGCCGGCAATAATGCCGAGGCCAACAACAGCGCCGGCATTCAAGCCACATCCGTGGCCAGACCGTATGCCGACTTGCGGGTCGATAGCCTGAATGGACCGGCCACCGGGGTGGGTGGCGAGCCGGTCACCGTAGCCTGGACCATATCCAACCAGGGACAAGCCGACACCGCCGCTGCCTGGAACGACCAGATCACCTTCAGTAACGACTCGATCATCGGCAACGCTGACGACGTCGTGATCGGTACGGTTCGTCATAGCGGCGGCCTCGCGGTTGGCGCCAGCTACAGCCAGACCGCAACCTTCAACGTGCCGATGCGGGAAATGGGGCACTACTACCTCGGGATTCGCAGCGACAGCGGAACGGAAGTGCTCGAACCGGACACCCTTGCCGACAATGTCGGGGCGGCTCGCGGCATCGACCTGGCGACAGCCTATGCCGATCTCAACGTGCTCGACATTACGGCACCGACGCTGGCGCAAAGCGGCGAAGACATTCTCATCACCTGGACGGTGAAGAACGACGGCAATGCCACCACCAACCTTGCCTCGTGGAACGACAAGCTGGTCCTTTCGCGCGATACCACACTGAGCGACGACGACATCGTCCTCGCCGGATCGGTCACCCACGCCGGGCTGCTTGCCCCCGGCCAGGACTACACCGCGCGGGCGACGATGACCCTGCCGCGCGATTTGAGCGGCGACTACTATGTCATCGTCGATACCAGTGCCAACCGCAGTGTTTTCGAAGACGACCGCGGCGGCAACAACAGCCGCGCCAGCATCGCAACCTTGCATGTCGATCTGGCGGCCGTCGCCGACCTGCGGGTCGCCGAGGTCACCGGCCCGGCCACGCTGCGCCCAGGCGATACCGCCACGGTGGGCTATAGCCTGTCCAACCAGGGCGGGGCGGCCGCCAGCACTTCCTGGCGCGACCGCATTTACGTGGATGGCGGAAGCGGCTTGATCGAAGTCGCCAGCCTGTTCAACACCGATGGCCTGGCCGTTGGCGCCACCAAGGCGTGCAGCGTCACGTTCACGCTGCCGACCTCCCTGCCTGACGGCAGTTACCACTGGGTAGTCAAGACCGACGCAGACGACACGCTCTATGAGCGCGATGGCGAGAGCAACAACCAAACGCTATCGGCGAAGTCGGTAAGCGTCGCGCGCATCGATCTCGCCGTGAGCGAGGTCAGCGGCCCTGCTCTCGTGCTCTCCGGTGACAGCATGCATGCGAGCTGGAGGGTTTCCAACCTGGGCGGGGTGGCGACGAGCAGTTGGGTTGATTATGTTTACCTTGCCAAAGGCACGGTTCTGACCAAGGTGGCGGAAGTGTCCCATGCCGGCCCCCTGGGCACCGGCGAGTTCTACACCTCTGAAGCGGATTTCACAGTCCCGCTCGACTTCTCCGGCGAATACCAGGTCGTGGTCGTGACCGATGCCCTGACTACCCTGGCGGATGGGGCACGCGGCAACAACCAGTCGGCGCAAGCGCTTCAGGTCGATTTCTCGCCTTATGCCGACCTGGCCGTGAGCGGCGTGACCGCACCCGACCGCGTCATTGACGATCCGGCCCCGCTGGACGTGGCATGGACAGTCACCAATCAGGGCACGGGCGCCGGACGTACCTCGAGTTGGACGGACCGCGTCATCCTGTCGACTGACGATACCTACGGCAACAGCGACGACCGGGTGCTGGGCGAATACCAGCACGACGGCGCGCTCGCCGTGGGCGCGTCCTACAGTCGCGCCGAACAGGTGCTCGCTCCCGCGGGAACCACGGGGCGCTACAAGCTGTTCGTGGTCAGCGATGCGCGCGGCGAGGTGTTCGAGAACTTTTCCGAGGGCAACAACCTTGGGCGCATTGCCCAGAGCGTCGACATCATGCCGATTGCCTACGCCGACCTGCAAATTGCATCGGTAACGGCGGACGGCACGGCCTCCAGCGGCAAGTCTCTGCGCGTCACCTGGGAGGTGGCCAACAACGGCATCGGTACCACGAACATCGCCGACTGGTCCGATCAGGTCTGGCTCAGCCGCAATCCAGACGGCAGCGACGTCGTCACCCAGTTCGGCTCGGCACGCCATGTCGGCCAACTGGCGGTCGGCGACAGATACAGTCGCAGCCTGGACGTCACCGTGCCGGAAGGCATCGAAGGCAGCTTCTACCTCAACGTCCGTACCGGTGGGCCTTTTGAATTCATTTATGGCGACAACAACACTGGCACCTCGTTGGCGATCCCGATTACCTTGTCGCCGTCGCCCGATCTCGTGGTCGAAACCATCGCGGTACCCACTACGGCGCAGGAAGGCGCGCTGATCGACGTCTCGTGGACCGTGCTGAATCAAGGCCAGGCGCCCGCCGGCGGAGTCTGGGTCGATACGGTCCAGCTCGTTCCCTTGAGTGGCGGCAGCGTGGTCACACTCGGCACATTCACTTACGACCGCAGCCTCGAATCCGGCATCCGCTATAGCCGCACCGAGCAGGTGCGTTTGCCGACCAAGATCGAGGGCCTCTACCGCATCAAGGTCATCACCAACGCCAATCTAGGCGCAAGCGGCAGCCAGGTCTACGAATCTGGTGCCGCACGCGACAACAACACGCTGCTGGCCCCCGACCTCACCGAAATCAGCCTCAATGATCGCCCCGATCTGCGCGTCGGTACCGTGGCCGTCCCTGAGCACGTCACGGCCGGCACCAGCGCATCCATCCGTTACACCATCAGCAACCTCGGGCCTGCCGCCGCCACCGGGCGCTGGACCGACAAGGTCTATCTGTCGCTCGACGGCATCCAGAGTAGCGATGATCTGCTCATTGGCCAGTATGGCAATGTCTCCGGCCTGTCGCCGACCGAGAGTTACGCCAATGAAAGCGCCCTGGTGGACATCCCGATTCGCTACCGGGGCGATGCCTACCTGATCGTTGTCGCCGACGGCAACAGCAATGTCGATGAGTATCCCAGCGAAGGCAACAACGTCAAGGCCGCGCACTTCTATGTCGATCCGGTGCCCTTCGCCGACCTGGTCACCAGCGACGTCGTCGCCCCCGACCAGGCCAGCTACGGGTCCACCATCGAAGTCCGTTACAAGGTCACCAACAGCGGCAGCGACACCACCCGCGGCGATTCCGCCACCCTGAACTCCTGGACCGACACGGTCTGGCTCGCGCGCGACAGGCGCTACCCCGGCGCCTACAAGGGCGACATCCTGCTCGGTTCCTTCACCCATGTCGGCAAGCTTGATGTCGGCGCGGACTACCTCGGCACGCTGCAGGTCCGGATTCCCGACAACGCGCAATCCGGCGATTACTACATCTCGGTCCTCACCGACACCTACGACGTCATCCTGGAAGACTCGCTGACCAGCAACATCAATCCAGACGATGCCAGCCACAGCGACAACAGCAACTACAAGTCGCGGCCCATCGGCATCATCGGCGCGATTCCCGCGCCCGTGTTGGTGCCCGATCTGACCGTCACCGAGGTTTCCGGGCTCGCCGAAGCAGATTCGGGCGGCAACTACAGCTTTAGCTACACCGTGCAAAACCTCGGCGATGCGATGAGCCGAAGCTGGACCGATACTGTTTACATCACCGACAACCCCAATCTGTCCGCCGCCACGGAAGTCTGGAGCATAGGCACCTACTCGCAGCAGCGCACGCTGGGCAAGAACGAGAGCTACACCGTCAGCCAGACCGTGCAACTCGCCCCCTCGGTCAGGGGCCGCTACGTCGTCGTCAAGAGCGATGCAAACACCAACCTCGGCGAAAGCAACGAGGCCAACAACACCGGGGCCGCCGCTTCGGTCGTAACGGCACGCCCGGCGGACCTGCAAGTCACCGAAATCCTGACCTCGCCGCAAAACTTCTCCGGCGAGCAGACCACCGTAACCTGGACCGTGACCAATCTCGGCGCCGCCGTCTGGTCCGGCACCCGCAGTTGGAACGATGTGGTCTACCTCAGCCGCGATCCCTCGTTCATTCGCGACCGGGCCACGGTCCTCGGCACGGTGACTCACTCCAACGTCCAGGGTCTCGCCGCCGCCGGCAGCTACACCGCCTCGACCAAAGTCACGCTGCCGCAGGGTGCTGACGGCGACTACTACATCTATGTCATCACCGACAATGCCGACAATCCGGGTGACGCCAACCAGCGCCGCGCCAAGGAGGAGTATTTGCGCGGCGGCGACAGCGATTGGCTACGCAACTACATCTACGGCACTACCGCCTATGAAGGCGACCGCAACGACAACAACATGGCCCGTGGCAGCTTGGACATCACCTATCGCGAGCCGGATCTGCAGATCGACAGCATCAGCGTCTCCAATCCCAACCCGTCGTCGGGCGAGGGCCTGACTGCCACCTGGACCGTCACCAACCGCGGCACGCGGGACACCCGCGTCAACTCATGGAACGATGGCCTCTACCTGTCGCGCGACCCCTCGCTCGACTATGGCGACTATCCGCTGCAGATCAGCGCCGTCAACCTGACCCAGAATGGTCAACCCAAGTACCTCAAACCCGGCGAGTCCTACACCTGGTCCGCCAGCTTCAATCTGCCCGAATCGATCAGCGGCGACTTTCACCTGATCGTCAAAGCCGATACGGCCATCTACCGCAATCCGTGGAACAACGAGCCCAGCACCATCCGCGAGGGACTTGCCGCCCTGGCGCGGCTCGGGCCCGAGACAGGCACCGTGAACGAGTTCCAGGGCGAAGGCAACAACGTCGCCAGCCTTGCCTTGCCGATCACCCTGGCCACGCCGCCCGATCTGCAAGTCGCCACCGTTACCGCCCCGGATGCCGTGGTCGCCGGGCAGAACTTTACTGTCAGCTATCGCGTCACCAATGCCGGCGGCGACACTCCGAGCGACCAGACGCGCTGGAACGACCTGGTCTACCTCTCGAAGGACCGCTTCCTCGACGTCAACCAGGATCGCTATGTCGGCTACCTGCAGCACGGTGGTGGCCTGGCCGGCGGCGGCAGCTATGACGCCAGCCTGACCGTCACCGCACCGAAGAACCTCGAAGGCCCGTACTACGTCTTCGTCATCACCGACCCGGCCCGCGTGTGGGGCGATGGCGAGAGTGGCAAAGTGCGCGAATTCGGCAACGAACAAAACAACGCGACCACGGCCGCGCAACCGATCCTGATCGAAACCCCGCCACCGGCCGACCTCAAGGTCAGCAACGTCGTGCTGCCCGCCAGCGGCACGGTCGGCGACAATATCCAGGTCAGCTACACCATCACCAACGATTCAAGCAATCCCGCCTTTGGCCGGTGGACCGATGCCCTTTACCTCTCCAGCGACAACGCCTGGGATATCGGCGATGTCCTGCTCGGCAAGGTCGATCACAACGGAGACCTCGGTTCTAACGCGAGCTACAGCGGCACCCTCACCGCCAGCCTGCCGCCGCTGAAAGACGGCAACTGGCGCATCATCGTGCGGCCCGACCTGTACAACGAAGTCTTCGAAGGCAAGATCAGCTACACCGCCACCGGCCTCAACCTGCCCCCCGGCGAAGCCAACAACCGCACGGCCTCGGGCTCGACGCTGCAAGTCTCGGTGCCCGTGCTGGAAGTCGCCACCACCCTCTCGACCACGCTGCTGCCCGGCCAGTCGCGCCTGTACAAGGTCAGCGTCGCCGCCGGCGAGACCCTGCGCGCCACGCTCGATTCGTCGGTGGAGGAGGGCAGCAATGAACTCTACATCCGCTATGGCGATATCCCCACCGGCTATGCCTTCGATGCCGCCTACACCACTCCGGTTGCCACCGACCAGCAGGCGCTGATCCCCAGCACCCAGGCCGGCGACTACTACATCCTGGTGCGCGCGCGCCCCGGTACCACGGGCGTTACCACTGCCGTGCCGATCACCCTGCGCGCCGACCTGCTGCCGCTATCCATCAGCAAGGTCACGCCCGACCAGGGCGGCACCGGCGACGACGAACACCGTTGGGTCACCGTCGACATATACGGTTCGCGCTTCAAGGCCGGAGCCCTGGTCAAACTGTCCCGCCCCGGCGTGTATGAAGCCGAACCGGTGCGCTGGCAAGTGCTGGATGCCACGCACATCCGCGCCATCTTCGACGAACGCCAGATGCCGCATGGCCTCTACGACGTCATCGTCACCAACCCCGATGGCGAACGTGTCACCGAAGCTGCCCGCTACCTGGTCGAACGTGGCATCGAAGCCGATGTCGCGCTGGGCATCGGCGGCCCGCGCGCCCTCACCCCCGGAGAAAACGCCCTCTACAGCGTCTCCCTGCAAAGCCTGACCAATGTCGATACGCCCTACGTGCGTTTCGACATCGGTACACCCGAAATGGGTTATGCGGACGATGTGCTGGAAGGCATCCACCTGCCTTATATCGTGTTCGGCAGCAATGTCGGCGGCCAGCCCAATGGCGTCACCCTCGATGCCGCCGGCAACACCCAGCAGTACGGCGCAACCCCTACCGACGGCACACCGCGCCCCGAGATTCCCTGGGCGCAACTCGACGGCACAGAAAATTCCGCCGGCTTCAATCTCGCCCCCGGCTATGCCGTGGACCTCGCCGCTGGCGGCGTTGCCGGCCTGACATTCAACGTCCAGACCTACCCTGGCCTGGCCGAATGGATCGCCCACGACTTCGAAGGCCTGCGCGACAAGCTTTACGCAGTTCACCCGGAATGGAAGGCACAGGGTCTGCTCGATGGCGGTATCGACGATCTGGACAAGCTGATCGCGCCGGAGACAGGGCTCGCCGCCAAGTTCCGCGCCGTCGACAACGACTCAATGTTCCCGGTGCACCTCACCAAACTTGAACAGATGGCGATGCCCTTCGAGTTCAACATCGCCGGCGCCGCCACCGCCTTGACGCGCGACGAATTCGTCGCCGAACAGACCGTCCATGCCAAGCAACTGCGTGCCGCGATCCTCGCCGACGCCGATGCTCCCGCCAATCTCAGCACGCTGGCGACGGACGAAACCCAGTGGATCGACGGCTGGCTCGGCGCCCTGGAAGCCGCAGGCTTGTTGCGCCCCGTGGACGAAGCGCCGCCGATTCGCGACAACCCGCAGGTGGTCAGCCTCAACGCCACGCTGGCCACCGGCATCCTGCTGTCCCATGCCGGCGACACCTACCGCACGCAGGCCGACATTCTCGGCTTCTTCGCCCAGGTGCAGACCTGGTACGGCGACACCGCCAGCTTTGCCGGCGACCCCAGCGCCATCAAAGTCGGCATCGACCACACCGAAATCCGCCAAGGCGACACGCTGAATGCCGACGTCGTTACGGAAGTTCCGGTGCCCGAGATGGCCGATCCGGCCGCTTTCGACCGCAATGCCACGGCCGACACGCATTTTGTCAATTTCAAGGTCTTCGCCGGCGGTAAGGCCGAAATGGAGTATCTGCGCCACATCGGCGTGCTCGATGGCGAGTTCAAGCCCGTCGCCGGCCAGTCGCTGAATCTCACGCAATACTTGCAACAGGCCGCGCAGCAAAACGCGGCCGCCAGCGCCGTGATCAGCGTGCGCGGCCCGCAAGCCGCCCAGGGCAACGACGGCGATTACGTGCCGACCGCCACCGCCTTGCCCTACACGCTGTCCTTCAGCAATCCCAGCGAACAGCCCGCCGGGCAATTGCGCATCGTCACCGAACTC
>JAXMJU010000262.1:0-14087 GCA_034376265.1 Sulfuritalea sp. | reverse complement strand
GGGGCGCCAGTCATCACACGGAGCCGCGCAGCGGCGAACCATTGTCACCCCCTCGCTTGGCGAGGGGGCCGGGGGGAGGGTAATCCAATGAGCCCGCAGGAAGCGCAGAAAATTTTCGACGAGGCCGATCTGCTGTGTTCGGCCGAAGAGTCGGCGCTGGCGGTACGGCGCGTGGCCGGCGAGATCACGGCGCGCCTGGCCGACGCCAATCCGCTGGTGCTGGCGGTGATGGGCGGTGCCGTGGTGTTCACCGGCCAACTGCTGCCGCAACTGATTTTTCCGCTGGATTTCGATTACCTGCATGTCACGCGCTACGGCGACGTCACTACCGGTGGCCAGCTGGAATGGATCGTCAAGCCGCGCTCCACCGTCGCGGGGCGTGTCGTGCTGGTGGTTGACGATATTCTCGACGAAGGCGTGACCATGGCCGAGGTGGTCCGCCGCCTGCGGCAGCAAGGCGCCAGCGAGGTATTGAGTGCCGTCTTCGCCGACAAGAATCTCGGCCGTGCCAAGCCGGTTGCGGCCGATTTCGTCGGCGTGCATCTGCCGAATCGCTATGTCTTCGGCTACGGCATGGACGTCAAGGGGGCGTGGCGCAACCTGCCGGCGGTCTATGCGGTGAAAGGCCTGTAACGCGGCTGGCATCGGCGCAACACATTCGTCGCGCAAAGCCGCGCAGGGCTTGCAACTTGCGCAGAATTAGTGGAACAATGCGGCTTTCCAAACCGAAGGGGAATTCGATGAACAAGAGCGAACTGATTGAAGCAGTAGCCGAGCGTGCCGAGCTTTCCAAGGCCGCGGTCAACAAGGCCATCGATGCCTTGACCGAAGTGATTACCTCCGTAATTTCCAAAGGCAATCCAGTTGCCCTGATTGGATTCGGTACCTTCAAGGCGGTCAATCGCGCCGCTCGCACCGGCAAGAACCCGAAGACGGGCGCTCCCCTGAAAATCGCCGCCAAGGCGGTGCCGAAGTTTTCTGCCGGCGCTGGTCTGAAGGCCGCCGTTGCCGGCAAGAAGCCCGCGGCGAAGAAGCCGGCCGCTGCGAAGAAGCCGGCCGCCAAGCCGGCAGCAAAGAAGCCGGCCGCCAAGAAGAAGTAAGCCGCCGCGCTTCAATAGAAAAGGGCAACCCGCGGGTTGCCCTTTTCTATTGGAGCGTGCCGTTCAGTCGAGCACGTTGGAGACCAGGCCGTCGGCCAGCTTGGGCTCGAACCAGGTGGATTTCGGCGGCATCACTTCGTTGCTGTCGGCCACCGCCATCAGTTGATCCATGCTGGTGGGATGGAGGGCGAAAGCCACCGCCATCTCGCCGGAATCGACGCGCCGTTCCAGTTCGGCCAGCCCGCGAATGCCGCCGACGAAGTCGATGCGCTTGTCGCGGCGCAGGTCGGCAATGCCCAGTAGCGGTGCCAGCACATGGTCCGACAGCAACGAGACATCGAGGCGCGCCACCGGATCCGCGGGAATCAGCTCGGGTTTGATCGTGAGCTTGCGCCAGCGTCCGGCCAGGTACATGCCGAACTCGCCGGGACGGGACGGATGCGCGCGGCCGGCACTGTCCTCGACCGTGAAGGCAGTGGCGAGGCGGGTCACCAGCGTCAACTCTTGGAGGCCATTGAGGTCCTTGACGACGCGGTTGTAGTCGAGGATCTTCATCTGGTGATGGGGGAAGATCACCGAGAGGAAGGCGTCGGCAGAGGATTCGCGTCCCTGCTGCTGGCGTGCGGCGGCGACACGCGAGGCGGCGGCCGAGCGGTGATGGCCGTCGGCAATGTAGAGCGCCTTCATGACGTTGAAAGTTGCCGTGATCGCGGCGATCTGCGCGGCGTCGGTCAGAACCCATATCTGGTGGCGGATGCCGTCGTCGGCGACGACATCGGCGGCCGGCGCGCCTTGCGCGATGGCGTCGATCTGCGCATCGGCCGCGCCCGATGCCGGGTAGGCCAGCAGCACCGGACCGGTCTGGGCGTTGAGCGCCTCGATCTGGCGCACGCGATCGTCCTCCTTGTCGGGCCGGGTGAACTCGTGCTTGCGGATGCGGTTGCTGTCGTAATCGGCGACGTTCGCCGCGGCCACCAGGCCGGTCTGCACGTGGTCGCCGTACTCGCCGGGCATGGTCAGGCGGTAGGCGTAATAGCAGGGCGCGGCGTCGCGCGCGAGGACGCCGGCGGCGAGCATCTTCTGCAGGTTCTCGGCGGCCTTGGCATATACCGCCGGCGCATAGGGGTCCATGTCCGGCGGCAGGTCGATTTCCGGCTTGGAAATGTGCAGGAAGGACCAGGGCTTGCCGGCGACGCGGACTCTCGCTTCGTCGCTGGAGAGGACGTCGTAGGGCGGCGCGGCGATGGCGCCGGCCTGGCCGGGGGCGGGGCGCAGGCCGCGAAAGGCTCGAATCAGACTCATGTGGACTCTCAGGCTGGGTTGGCGGGCGCGTTGCGCAGCGTGGCATCGGCGTCGCGGATCATTTTCTCGGTGGTCGGCCAGTCGACGCAGGCATCGGTCACCGAGCAGCCGTATTTCAACTGCGACAGGTCGTCGGGGATCGGCTGGTTGCCGGCTTCGATGAAGCTTTCGATCATCAGGCCGACGATCGAGCGATGGCCGGCCTTGCGCTGGGCGCAGATCTGATTCACGCAGTCCTGCATGACCAGGGGCTGCAATTCCGGCTTCTTGTAGCTGTTGGCGTGCGAGCAATCGATGACGATGTTGTGCGGCAGGCCGGCCTTGGCCAGCGCCGCCTCCGCCAGCGCGACGCTGACGGTGTCGTAGTTCGGCCGTCCGCCGCCGCCGCGCAGCACCAGGTGGCCGTAGCGGTTGCCGGCGGTGCGCACCACGCTGGAACGGCCCTGCATGTTGATGCCGAGGAAGCTGTGCGGACTGGACGCGGAAATGATCGCATTGACAGCGGCGTCGAGCGAACCGTCGGTGCCGTTCTTGAAGCCGACCGGGGCCGAGAGGCCCGACGACATTTCGCGATGGGTTTGCGATTCCGAAGTGCGCGCGCCGATTGCCGCCCAGCCGATCAGGTCGCCGAGATACTGCGGGGCGATCGGGTCGAGCGCTTCGGTGCCGGCCGGCAGGCCGATTTCATTCACGGCGAGCAGGAATTCGCGCGCCTTCTGCATGCCTTCCTCGATATGGAAGGAATCATCCATGCGCGGATCGTTGATGTAACCCTTCCAGCCCGTGGCGGTGCGCGGCTTCTCGAAATACACGCGCATTACCAGCAGCAGGGTGCCGGCGACTTCGTCGGCGAGTTTCTTCAGGCGCCGCGCATAGTCGAGGCCGGCGACCGGGTCGTGGATCGAGCAGGGGCCGACCACGACGAAGATGCGCGGATCCTTGCCGTCGAGGATGCGTTCCAGCGTGCGCCGTCCCGTCAGCACCGACTCTGCGGCGGCATCCGAGAGCGGCACGCGGGCGTGGATCTCCTCCGGCGTCGGCATCGGTTCGAAGGCTTCGATATTGAGGTTTTCAGTCTGTTGCATGTCGGTTGGGCCTATTGCAGGAAATAGCGGTAGTTGAAATCGGCGAGGAGCTGGTCGGCGCGTGCCGAGAAATTTCTCCATTCGCGTAGTCGGGCAGCTTTTCGTTGGGGTATGTTGAGGCCATAAATCGCGATGGTCCGCCGCGCGCGCTCCTGGTCTTCCACCGGGGCAGCGGGGGACGGATCTACTTCGCCAGTATGGAAGTTGGCGACAAAGTAGCGCGAAAAACTGTACGCCTCGTCATCGGGCCTGATCAGCAGTTCATCAAAAATATCGCGTTTGCGTGATTGGCAAACATCGCAACAGGGGAACAAGTTGCTCCACAGGTAGGCGAGTTCTGGAAAGCGCTTCTTGGGGCGAAAGTGCTCGACGGTTTCGCGGCTTTCCGCACCGAGGAATGCGTCGCAGAACGCGCAGCGGGACTGCGTCATTTCAAGCAGCGTGCTCCGGATGGTCTGGTAACAACCGGCGCTGCGCCAGGAAAATGGAGCTTGCGGATTGCCTTTTCTGGCCGTCACGAAGTCTTCCGTCCATTCCGGCGCGTTCCTCGCCAGACATTCGGGCTGCGGCAACCGGGCGAACTTATACAAGCGCGATCTCCACGCCCGATACTCTCGAAACCTGGCGCAATTCACGCTCCGCAATGGCACGAGCTTCGCTGCTCTTGGCCGCCAAAAGGCGGGCGGCATCGCGTAGCGATTCTGTTTTGCCGGGCGAGCGGAGGAACTCATCCCGCAGCTCATAAAAGCGATCAAACAGCGTTTCTGTCTCGATGTCGAATTCCTCATCGATGCCGAATATCTCTTCGAGGATCAGACGATAGCTCTTCCCGCCGCCCGAAGGCAGCGGTTCGATGATCCGGTTGCCTTGCGTGCCTTTTTCGGGAAGGCGATAGACGCAGGCGTCTTCCACCGAGGCGACGACAAAGGGCGAGTGCGTCGATACGAAAATCTGTGCGTTAGGGAACAGGCGCTGGACCGTCGGCAGGATGCGGCGCTGCCACTTCGGGTGCAGGTGGATGTCGATTTCGTCGAGGAACAGGATGATCGGTTGCGTGAATACATCTTCCGAGTTCTCGACCCAGGGAATCGATTCCAGGCGCATGGATAGATCGGCGATCCAACTGATGATGGATTTCAGGCCGTCGGGTAGGCCGTCGAACTGAATTACATCGTCATTCAAGCGAACAGTTACCGCGAGAGGGGAACGCTCCAGGCGGAATTCGATGGCCATGCCGCTGATTTCCGTGATGGCATCGGTGATTCGTTCCAAGGCCTGGTCGTAGCGATGGGCGGCAGCATCGTCATGGTCGGCACGCGCCAGCGCCGCCTTGGTCCGGTTGTTGGCGATCCATTGCAGCAGCAACCGCGGACGAACCGTGGCGTCGAAGGAAAGTGCGTTTTCGAACGGTGAGTTGGTGACTTCCTGAATCGCGCCGATAGCTACATTATTTAGCGTGCGCTGGCCGGAATAGGCGAAAGCGGCGAAGGCGAAGCGCGTTTGGGAATGCAGTTGAGTTGGGTTAAACGTGAAGACGGCGGATTTATACGACGCAAGGTTTGCTCCGATGGAGCTGGCCGGAGTACTTGCTGCCCCAAAAAAACTTCCATTTGACGGATCGTCACGGATTAAAGCATAGGTTCCAAACTCATTTGCCAGGACCGCTGGTTTGGAAACGCAATAAATTCCAGGTTCATTTGCAAACTTGAAGTCCACCACGCTGTTCTGATTACGGAAGCGTTGTTTAACCAAGCTACTGAGACTGGGTATGTCGAACATCTCAGCCAGCGCATACAGCAGAGTGCTTTTCCCGCAGCCATTGGGGCCGGTGAATAAATGGATTTCGGCTTTGTCGGCATCCCGTTCTTCCGAGGAAATCATCGGGAAATCGATCCGGATATCGTCGAATACTCCGACGTCTTTAAGCGCTATCGCTTCGATACGGTAAGGCTGTCTCATGTCCGTACTCCGCTAGTTACCAGATGCGTTTGATGCCGTAATCGGAAAACGCCCGGTCGGAACTGACCACGGGCAGCTTGCGGTTCTTCGCCTGCGCGACCAGCAGGCGGTCGAAGGGGTCGCGGTGATGCAGGGGCAGGGTTTCGATCGCGGCCACGTCGTCGAGTTCGATGCCGAGCAGGCGGAAACCATTGGCTTCGATATGGCTCGCCACATAGCGCCCGACTGGTTGTGCCAGCTTGATGCCGCCCTGTCCGGCCTTGATCGCCAGTTCCCAGGCGACGACTACGCTGACCAGGATTTCGTTGTCCGGGTTGGCGATGCAGGATTTTGCCTTGGCCGAAAGCTTGTCGTCGCCCTCCACCCAGCGCAGGAAGGCATTGGTGTCGAGCAATGCAATCACCCGATGTAATCCTCGAAGCCCTCCGGGATCGCGTCGAAGTCGTCGGCCATGAACAGGATTTGACCCTTGCCCGAACCGGGCGTGCGCTTTTGCCGTGCGCGCTTGATCGGCACCAGCATCGCCAGCGGCTTGTTGTCGCGGGCGATGACGATTTCCTCGCCCATCATGGCTTTTTGTACCAGCTCGGAGAGATGGGCCTTGGCTTCGGCGATGTTGAATTGCTGCATGGCGTGCTCCATTGAATGTTGGTCATCTTATCTGACCAACAGCAGCGGGTCAAGAACTCAGTTTTCGAAACGGTGGAAGAGCCCGGTGTTTATTCGTGAGCGATCTTGCCAATTGCGTCCGCCAATTCCGGCAGGTCTCGTTGAATGGTTCTCCAGACAATTTCAAGATCGACCTTGAAATAACTGTGCGTGATGCGGTTGCACATGGTGCAGATAACCGACCACGCAATTTCGGAATGCCGGGCGGCAAAGTCAGGGGCCGTGCGCTCGATGGCTTCGAGGATGTGGCCGAGGTAATCGGCGACACGCAATTGCTCGCGGGTCATACCGGGATGGCTTCGGCGATGACCTGGCTGCGAAACTTGTCGGGCAGGGCATTCGGCGTCAGTACATCGACAGTGATTCCCAGCAGCCGTTCAAGCTCCAACTGGATTGCAGCGATGTCCATCAGCGTGGTTTCGCCCGTAGGCTCCACCAGCACGTCGAGATCGCTGCCCTCGATATCGTCGCCATGGGCAACCGAGCCGAATACGCGAACGTCGCCGACGCGATGGCGTAGAGCGATTTCGCGGACGGCGGTGCGGTGGGCTTCGAGTAACAGAGACGGGCGCATTGAAAATCTGGCGGAATGAGCAACTTGGCTACTTTAACGAAAACGGCTTGAATTGTCTTTCCGGACTGCTGGGCCGGGATGCGGGAAGCAGCACATGGCGCGGCAGCTATCAGGCGTTGGGCCACAGGCGCGCGAAGTCGAAGGAAAGTTGGCGGTGATGGCGGATGGACAGCAGGTACACGGTGGCGCTGGCCTCCATCGCGGCATAGAGCAACAGGTAGTCGCCATGCAGGTACTCGCGCAGCGCTTCCGGTGCGCCCGCCGGCAGCGCGGCCAGTTGAGCCAGCGCCTCGGCGGACTGCGGCGGATTGTCCAGGTAGCGCCGGCCGATACGCGGAAAGCGCTGCAGGTTGGGAATGACCGTGGCCCGCAGCTCGGCCAGGAGCGCATCGAAGGCGAAGCCGGCGTCGGCCTCTACCAGGAACGCCTCGATGGCTTCCAGGCGCTCCAGGAAGCTCGCGGTCAGTTCGACCCGATAGCGCGTGTCAGCCACGCTTCTTGGCGGATTTGCTTGAACGGGCGATCTTGGCGGCACCGGCCGCACGGCGCTGCTGAATCCGGGCGATGGCGCCGTCGGCCTCGACGCTGCGGCCGGCGGCGATGTCGGCCAGGCCGCGCCTGGCGTCGTCAATCAGCAACAGGTGGATGCGCTCGCGCTCCAGGCGATGGTAGTAGTCCAGCCGATCCGCATCGATCAAGGCGACGTAGCTCTCGCCGTTCTTGGTGATGATCTTCTCGGCGCCGGCCTTGGCCTGGTCGGCCAGATCGGACAGGTTGGCGCGCGCCTGGGTGAACGGCACCACGTCGCGGGTGGAAAAGCCCATGACCAGCTCCTTGTTGAGGGATGACAGAATTCTGCACAGTATAGTGGGCGATCATGGCCGAGGTCCACCGTCATCGATCCGCCTCAAGCGGACAATCTGCCGCCCCTTCGCCGTACCGCCATCCGCAGCGGCGAGGAGAGCGTATTTTGCTCGACCGCCCTGCTGCGCAGGGGCTTCATCAGCGCCGACTTTCGAACTCAGCGCTTGAGGCGCCGGAAGAGTTCCTTCACCGCCGCCACCCGCTCGTTGAGCGCGGCCGTGGGTTTCTGCCAGAGCAGCTTGTCCTGCCCAGCGAGCTTGAAGCTGCGATCGCTTTGCAGCAGGCGGATGATGTTGGTCGGGTCGATCGGCGGGTTCGGAATGAACTGGAGCTGTATCGCGGTCGGGCCCGCATCCAGCTTGGCCAGGCCCAGGGCGCGGCCGGCCTGGCGCAGGCGGTGGGTTTCCATCAGGGCCAGGGTCTGCGCCGGCATTTCGCCGTAGCGGTCGATAAGTTCCTCCTGCATGTCGCGCAGATCGTCCTCGCTGTCGCAGTTGGCCAGGCGCTTGTACAGTGTCAGGCGCTCATGCACGTCGGGGCAGTAGTCGTTGGTCAGCAGGGCCGGCACGCGCAGGTTGATTTCCGAGGTGATCGAAAGCGGCTGCGTCAGGTCGGGCACTTTCTCGCCGGCTTTCAGCGCGCGTACCGCGGCGTTGAGCATGTTCGTATACATGGCAAAGCCGATTTCGTGAATCTCGCCGCTCTGCGATTCGCCCAGCACCTCGCCGGCGCCGCGGATTTCGAGGTCGTGCATGGCGAGGAAGAAGCCGGAGCCGAGTTCCTCCATGGCCTGGATGGCTTCGAGGCGGCGTTTGGCCTGCGCCGTCGGCTTGGCGTCCTCGTGGGTCAAGAGGTAGGCATAGGCCTGGTGGTGCGAACGGCCGACGCGGCCGCGCAGCTGGTGCAGCTGGGCCAGGCCGAACTTGTCGGCACGGTTGATGACAATGGTGTTGGCGTGCGGGTTGTCGATGCCGGTCTCGATGATGGTCGAGCACAGCAGCAGGTTGTGCTTCTGCTGGGTGAATTCGCGCATCACGCGCTCCAGTTCGCGCTCCGGCAACTGGCCGTGGCCGACCACGATGCGCGCCTCGGGCAGCAGCGCGTGCAGGCGCTCCTTCATGTTCTCGATGGTGTCGACTTCGTTGTGCAGGAAATACACCTGGCCGCCGCGCTTGAATTCGCGCAGGCAGGCCTCGCGCACCTGACCGTTGGACCATTTCGTGACGAAGGTCTTGATCGCCAGGCGCTTTTGCGGCGGCGTCGCGATCACCGAAAAGTCGCGCAGGCCTTCGAGCGACAGGCCCAGGGTGCGCGGGATCGGCGTCGCGGTCAGGGTCAGCACATCGACCGAGGCGCGCAAGGCCTTCAGCGCCTCCTTCTGGCGCACGCCGAAGCGGTGCTCCTCATCGATGATGATGAGGCCCAGGCGTTCGAACTTGACGTCCTTCTGCAGCAACCGATGGGTGCCGATCAGCACGTCGATCTTGCCCTGGGCCAGCAGTTCGACGGCTTCGTCCTGTTCCCTGGCCGATTTGAAGCGCGATATTTCGGCGATCTTGATCGGCCAGTTGGCAAAGCGGTCGCTGAAATTCTGGTAATGCTGCTCGGCCAGCAGCGTGGTCGGGCAGAGGATCGCGACCTGCTTGCCGTCGGCCACGGCGACGAAGGCGGCGCGCATCGCCACCTCGGTCTTGCCGAAGCCGACATCGCCGCAGACCAGGCGGTCCATCGGCTTGCCCGACTTCATGTCCTCGATAACGGCATTGATCGCGGTCTGCTGGTCGGGGGTTTCCTCGAAGCCGAAGCCGTCGGCGAAGGCTTCCAGGTCATGCTGTTTGAAAACGAACTGGTGGCCTTCGCGTGCCGCGCGCTGGGCGTAGAGATGCAGCAGTTCGGCGGCCGTGTCATGCACCTGTTCCGCGGCCTTCTTCCTGGCCTTTTCCCACTGGCCCGAGCCCAGGGTGTGCAACTGGATCGAATCCGGGTCGGCGCCGCTGTAGCGCGAGATGACCTGCAATTGCGCCACGGGCACGTAGAGCTTGGCGCCGTTGGCGTATTCGAGGTGGAGGAACTCAGTGTCGCCTTCGCTGAAATCCATGTGCACCAGCCCGAGGTAGCGGCCTATGCCATGGTTCTCATGCACCACCGGATCGCCGACCTTGAGTTCGGAGAGGTCGCGCAGCCAGCCTTCGAGATTGGCGCGGCGCGCATCGGTGCGGCGCCCGCGCGGGCGCGCCGTGGCGGCGTAAAGCTCGTTCTCGGTGATGACCGCGATGCCATTGAGCAGGAAGCCGCCGGAAAGCGGGCCGACGCCGAGCATGAAGTCCGCTGTGTCGGCAAGAAATGCGGCGAAGTCGGCGCAGGACGCAGGCACGAGGCCGTATTCGGCAAGGTAGTCGGCCAGCGTCTGGCGTCGCCCCGGCGATTCGGCCAGCAGCAGGACGCGGCCCGCATGCAAAGCGAGAAAGCCGCGCAGCGCGGCGAGCGGGTCGTCGGCTTTGCGGTTCACCGCCAAGATCGGCAGTGTCGCCGTCGAGTTTGCCGTGTCGCCAGCGCCAACTCTTGCAATCAGTTGCGGCTGCGCCTTCGCGGCGACGAAGAATTCCTCGTCGCGCAGGAACAGCTCGGCGGGCGGCAGTACCGGGCGCGAGCGGTCGCCGCCGAGCATCTTGTAGCGGCCTTGCAGGTCGGTCCAGAACTCGGCGATGGCGCTGGGCACGTCGCCGTGCAGCAGCAGCGTGGCGTGTTCCGGCAGGTAGTCGAACAGCGTCGCCGTGGTCTCGAAAAACAGCGGCAGGTAGTACTCGATGCCGGCCGGCAGGATGCCGTTGGTGACGTCCTTGTAGAGGCCGATGCGCGAGGCATCGCCTTCGAAGGCGTCGCGAAAGCGCTGGCGGAAGGTGGTGCGGCCGGCATCTCCCGCGGGGAATTCGCGCGCCGGCAAGAGGCGGATTTCCGGCACCGGATACAGCGTGCGCTGGCTATCGACGTCGAAACTGCGGATGGTTTCCACTTCGTCGTCGAACAGTTCGATGCGGTACGGAAGCTGCGTGCCCATCGGGAACAGGTCGATGAGACCGCCGCGCACGCTGTACTCGCCGGCGGCAACTACCTGCGTGACGTGCTGGTAGCCGGCGATGGTCAGCTGGGTGCGCAGCTTGGCCAGGTCCAGCCGCTCGCCCTTCTTCATGAAAAAGGTGTGGGCGGCCAGGAAGGCCGGTGGCGCCAGGCGCGTGATGGCGGTCGAGGCGGCCGCGATCAGCACTTCGCATTCGTTGCGCGAGACCGCGTAGAGCGTCGCCAGGCGCTCCGAAATCAGGTCCTGGTGCGGCGAAAAGCTGTCGTAGGGCAGGGTCTCCCAGTCGGGCAGCAGATGCACGCGCAGTTCCGGTGCGAACCAGGCGATTTCCTCGGCCAGGCGCTGCGCTTCGAGCGGGCTGGCGGTCACCACGGCCAGCAGTTGCCCGGGCCGCGCAAGCTGCGCCAGCGCCATCGCGTCGGCGGAGGCGGCCAGGAGCGGCAAATCGAGACGTTGGCCCGGTTTGGGCAGGGCGGGGAGCGACAGCAGTTCGAAAGAGGTGTAAGACACAGGAAATGCAGCGGGGGAAGAGGCCCGAATTATAAGGTGCCGGTAAGTGCCCAATGAGATCGGCGGAGCCCGCAAATATTCTTGCCAAGCTTACCTGCTAAGCAGCCAGGGGCCGGAAAAACTAGACAGGAGGGCAAGCGCGGGATTGGCATCCGCTCGTCCATCACTGTCTGGTTGTCGCCGCATGTGCAGAAGGCACCCTGTCGCGGGAGCCTGCCGGTTGATTCCAGACATGACCGTCGGCTCCGCCAAGGCATTCAGCTGCGGTTTGCCATTGATCTGCCGAATAGGGTAAGGTGTGTACATAAGTGCGTACACAAAGGAGCCAGCCATGCAAACCTTCACCATCCGCGATCTGCGCGACCGCACTGCCGACATCGTGCGCGATGCCGAGGCGGGCAAGCTGTCTGTCGTTACCCGCCACGGTCAGCCGGTCTTCGTCGCCGTGCCCTTCGACGAGATACTGCTGCAAGAGGGAATGAGGGTGTCTCTGGCGCTGAAGCTGTTCGACGATGGTGCCGTTTCCCTGCGGCAGGGGGCCAAACTGGCGGGCATGAAGCTGGCGGAATTCATGGCCGAGTGTTCCGCTCGCGATGTGCCCGTGGTGCGCTATCCGCCAGAAGAACTCGATCAAGAAATGGCGATCCTCGATGCCCTGCCTGATCGCCGATAGCGGGCCGTTGATCGCGCTGGCAAAACTCGGCTTGCTGGATTTGCCAGCGCGGCTTTTCGGCCGGGTGGCGATGCCCGCGACGGTGTTTGCGGAATGCCAGGTGCAACCCTGGTTGGCGGACGCCGAGGCGATTTGCAGCGCTGTCGATGCCGGGCATTTGGAGGTGCTGGCCGATGTCGATTGGCCAGACGACGCCGCAATGCCACGGCTCGATGCAGGCGAAGCCGCAGTTTTGGCCTTGGCCGTGCATTTGGGGGCAACGGTGCTGATCGACGAACGACGCGGGCGAGAGGCGGCGCGCAAATTGGGGCTGGGCGTAGTCGGCTTGTGCGGACTGCTGCTCAAGGCCAACCGGCTCGGGGGAATCGGCAGGTTGGCGCCTTTGTTGGAGCGACTTCATCGCGAAGGCTATTTCATCTCGCCGGAGTTGAGCGCGCGCGTTCTCGCCCAGGCGGGTGAGTCGTGAAATCCAGCCAAGGAGGCGTAGTCTGCCTGATGCTGAAACTGGGTATTCGCGCGTTTCCCGCGAGAGCGTGGATGAACCGCGGTATGAGCATGCCATCGGCGTCACGGCCGGGTTGACAGCGTGTATGCGCGGAGCGACGCCATCGAATGGGTTTGGTCAGCCGTTTGCCGCGCCCGCACCCCGCCCCAGCCGTCGCCCCAGCAGCGCCCAGACCACTGCCGCCGGCACGGCGGCCAGCGCGATGGCGCCGACGGTCAAGCCCAGCGCCGCGAGGCCGGCGTAGATCCAGCCGCTGAGCAGATCGCCGCCGCGGTACACGGCGGCGTCGATGAAGGCCTTGGATTTGTAGCGCTGCTCGCGGCCGACGCAGGTGAACAGCACTTCGCGCGCCGGCTTGGCCAGCGCGTGGCGGCTGCTGTCGTAGAGCACGCGCACGATCATCAGCGTGCCCAGCGCGATGGTCGTCGGCGCGGCGCCCAGCACCAGGAAGCCGAGCGCCGCCACGGCCGGCAGCACGGCCAGCGTCAGGCCGATGCCGAGCAGGCGCAGGATGTGCGCGGTGAATAGCGCCTGGGTGACGATGGTGACGGCATTCACCGCCAGGTCGATGCGCGCGAGAAAGGCCCGCCGCAGCGCGCGGTCGGCGATCGCTTCGCCGACCAGGTGCGACTGCACAAAGTAGAGGATGGTCGAGGCGAAGGTCATCAGCAGTATCCACAGCGCAATGTTGCGCAGCGCGGGTTCGCGCAGCACCGGCGCGATGCCGCTCCAGGCGCTGCCGCCGATGCGCGCCTCGCCCTCGCGGTTGAGCGTGGCCGGCGTCAACTCGGCGCGGCGGTCGAGCGCGCGGGCCAGCCAGCAGGCGGCCTCCAGCGGCAGCACGGCGAGCAGCAGCAGCAGGAACACCGGCAGGTGGGGCGCCAATGCCGCGGTGCTGGCCGCGCCGACGACGCCGCCGAGCGAGGCGCCGACGCTGATGAAGCCGAACAGCCGCTGGCCTTGCTCGCTGCGGAACAGGTCGACCACCAGGCCCCAGAACACGGTAACCACGAACAGTGCGAAGACGCTGGTCCACACGTAGAACGCCCGGTCGATCCAGGGCCGCGCCGTTTCCGGCAGCAGCACCAGCGCCGCGTAGAAGGCGATCAGGTTGAGCGCGAAAAAACGGTTGGCGAGCGGAATGAAGACGCCGCGCCGCAGCCGCGCCACCGCCGCCGAATACAGCGGCACCGCCAGTAGCATGACCAGGAACACCGCCGTCCACAGCACTTGCAGGTTGCGTCGGTCGGCGGCGCCGATTTCGTCGCGCACCGGCCTCAGCAGGTAGTAGGCGAACAGGATGCAAAAGCCATAGGCGGTGGCGAGCAGCAGCGGGACGGTTTCGCCCGGGCGCAGCGGAACGACTTTCGCGAGGAGTTTGCCGAGCACCGCTCAGTTGTCCGCTCAGCTATCCGCAATGCTGTCGAAATAACGCGCGATGGTCTGCCGCAGCGCCGCATCCGGTAGCCTGCCGCGGGCGGCGCCGAGGTTGTCCTCGACGTGCGCGACCTGGGTGCTGCCCGGTATCGCGCAGGTCACGGCGGGGTGCGCCAGCACGTACTTGAGGAAGATCTGGGCCCAGGAACCGCAGTCGATCTCGGCCGCCCAATCGGGCAGCGGCCGCGCGCCGACGGCGCGGAACTGCGCGCCGCGGCCGAAGGGCAGGTTGACCAGCACCGCCATGCCGCGCTCCGCCGCCAGCGGCAGCAGCCGGTCGGCGGCGCCGCGGTTGCCGACGGCATAGTCGACCTGGATGAAGTCGAGCCG
>JAXMJU010000261.1:0-2638 GCA_034376265.1 Sulfuritalea sp. | reverse complement strand
GAAGCCGATTTGCGCATGAAGCAAAGCGCCCTGGGGTTAGCGTGGGGATGGCGCCAGTGACGGGTATCCGTCGCTCGCGCACCCACCCAGTCCGATCAGGTCGGCTGGCGCATCGCTCCGGGGAATAGGCAAGACCCGCGGAACGTATATCTTTATAGTCGCGAAACTTAGTCCGGGGAGGTCCCATGGCCTTTCATCAATACAGACTCAACGAGTTGTACTCCAATGCCGACGGTTCGATACAGTTCATCGAACTGACAGTGGGCAGCTTTAATAGCGAGTCCTTCTGGTCGGGCCAAAGCCTCACGGCCAGCCAGGGTGGCACCACGCACAGCTACACGTTTCCAAGCAACCTGCCCAGCACGGCGACCGCCAACCGGTCGGTCCTGGTCGCCACCCAGGGATTTGCCGACCTGGGCCTGGTTGCGCCCGACTTCATCGTTCCAGCCCAGTTCCTGTTCACCAATGGCGGCACCGTCAACTTTGCCGGCGTCAGCAGCATCACCTACGCATCCTTGCCGACGGATGGATCGCTTTCGCTGATCGCTGGCGGCACCACGGGAACCAACTCGCCGAAGAACTTTGCCGGGGTCCAGGGCACGGTCGTCCCGCCCCCTGCAAACAGCGCTCCCGTCGTGGCCAATGCCCTTGCCAGCCAGAGCGCCACCGAAGACAGCCTCTTCAGCTACACCGTCCCGGCCGACAGCTTCAGCGACCTCGATGCCGGCGACACGCTGAGCTACAGCGCCACTCGGACCGATGGTACGGCCCTGCCGACCTGGCTCAGTTTCAACGCCGGCGCCCGTACCTTCAGCGGCACTCCGCCCGATGCTGCAGTGGGCACTGTCGACGTCCGCGTCACTGCGACCGACGGCAGCAATGCCAGTGTCGCGGATGACTTCTCGATCACGGTGTTCGCCGCCAACGACCCGCCCAGCGGAGAAGTCGGCCTTGACGGGACGGCGAGGAAGGACCAGACCCTTAGTGTCAGCGATACGCTGGCCGACGCCGACGGACTGGGCATACGCACCTATACCTGGCAGGCCAGTAGCGACGGCGTGAACTGGACCGACATCGGCGGCGGCAGCAGCCTGGTTCTGGGCGAGGCCGAGGTGGGCAAGCTGGTTCGCGTAAGGGCGGATTACACCGACGGCCAGGGGTTCGGCGAGACCGTCATCAGCGACAGCAGTATGCCGGTGCAGGGTCACCGGGCCGGCACTGCCGCCAACGATATCATGGCGGGCACCGCCTATCCGGACCTGCTCGAAGGTGGCGACGGCAACGACGTGCTCGATGGCGGCCGCGGCGCCGACCAGATGGAGGGCGGCAATGGCAACGATCTGTATGTCGTCGACCACCGCTTCGATCAGGTCACCGAACTGGCCGACAGCGGGTTCGACAGCGTCGGCGCCAGGGTCAGCCACGTCCTCACCGACCATGTCGAGAACCTCTTCCTGACCGGTTCCGTCACGCTGCGCAGCGGTGGCTTCTTCGGCAGGAAGACCACCACCTTGGACCTGAGCATCGACGGCACGGGCAATGCATCCGACAACCTGCTGCGTGGCAACCGCGGCCACAACCAACTGGACGGCCTGGGCGGCAACGACACCCTGCTGGGCGGCGCCGGGGCGGACGTCCTGATGGGCGGCATGGGGGCGGACCGGCTGGTGGGCGGTACCGGGGCCGATGTCTTCGTCTTTGCCGCCGGCGATGGCGGCAGCACTCTGGCGACGGCCGACCTGCTTTACGACTTCGAGGACGGCATCGACCGCATCGCGCTGACGGGCGGACTCAGCTTTGCCGGCCTGACCGTCACTCAGGGCAACGGCACCGACACCGCCACCGGCAACACGGTCATCCGCACCGGCAGTGAGGAATATCTGGTCGTGCTGCTGAGCGTTAGCGCCAGTACCATCACGGCGCTCGATTTCCAGATGCCCGGGGCGTGATCGCGGATTGAGGTCTGCAACGAGTCCGCGAGGGGCGGAAATCCGTCGGGAGCCGGCAAGGGAACGCAATATTCATCGCATGGTCACGGCCACTGCCTCCTTCCGCCAAGTCGGGGTAATTCCGATCAGCGGCGAAAAAGTTGGAGTTGGCGACACGGCGGCGAGTGGCGGCCGACGCACACACCTGATTCAATAAAGCCGCTCCAGAAGGGTGACTCAGTTCGGCCACAAACTGCCATACGAGGTTCCGTCCAATTTCTAGCCTACGGAATCCATCGGATGGCCGGTTTTCGGCAAGCAATTTGATATCCTCACTGCCCTGACTCGGCCTTGGATTCAACCGGTGGATGCAACAGATTGGCTGAATCGTTCAGCGGGAGAAGGGATCAAGAGGCATGGCGCAAGCGGCCCGGCAGCGCCTGAAAGCCCGTTGAGGGGTGATCTACGGCTTGGCTCATGGACATCCGGGTTTCATTTCATTTTGTTTGGTGTCAGTCTTGGCAGTACGTACGCACTGCCAAAGTTTTGGGTTGGGGGGCTACTTAACTGCATGCCATTACACACAACCCATCCAACATAACCGCTGAGTCGCGCCCCGTCCCGTAATCGCCAGAGCTACCCCACAAACATGCTGCTTTTCCACCCCAACCGCGTCACCTCCTGGGCTGAAGCTCCGCGCTTTGCCCCGA
>JAXMJU010000260.1:0-15663 GCA_034376265.1 Sulfuritalea sp. | reverse complement strand
CCGGGGCCACAACGAGCTGGACGGCCTGGGCGGCAACGACACCCTGCTGGGCGGCGCCGGGGCGGATGTCCTGCAGGGCGGCACGGGGGCGGACCGGCTGGTGGGCGGTGCCGGGGGCGATGTCTTCGTCTTCGCCGCCGGCGATGGCGGCAGCACCCTGGCCGGGGCCGACATCCTTTACGACTTCGAGGATGGCATCGACCGCATCGCGCTGGCGGGCGGGCTCGATTTTGCCGGGCTGGTCATCAGCCAGGGTAACGGCACCGACACCGCCGCGAGCAGTACGGTCATCGGCACCAGCAATGGGGAATATCTGGCGGTGCTGCTCAGCACCAGTTCAAGCTCGATTACTGCGCTCGATTTTTCGATGTTGAGCGTGTAGTACAGTTCGCTCCATCCATTCAAACCGACTTAACAAGGGAGAACTGATGATGCAGGATATTTTTGCCGAACGTCTGGTCAATCTGCAAATTCACCAGGGCATCGCCCGGCTGGATTTTGCCCGCCTGGAAACCATTGACGTCGAAAAGAACCAGGCCACCTTCGCACCGGCTTTTCGCCTGGCAATGCCGGTGGACGCATTCATGCAGATGGCCGAGCAATTCCAAAAAGTGCGCGAAACGATCCAGAACCAGGCCAAGGACAGGGCGAGCACGCCGGCTGCTGCTTGATCGATTTTGCCTGCCCTTGAGTCGGAACTCTTGATTCACTCGTCCGAATGCGAACCGCAATTCCGATGACATGACTACGACTGCAAACCCGCTGGATGGCTTGCTGGCGATTTTCGACGGCTACGCTACGGCGCGCTGGAATTTTCCGGCGGCCATCGGCAGCCAGGATTCCGATCCGGCCGGCATCGGCACAAGTGCTGTCGTCACGTATTCATTTCTCGAATCCCTTCCGGAGTACGCCGCCGATTATTTATCGCCCGTCATCGACTTCGCGGCATTTGACGAGACCGTGCTGGGCATGCGCACCGCAGCCCGGGCGGCATTGGCGAGCATTGCCGACATTGTCGATGTCGTGTTTGTCGAGGCGCCGGTCGGTCAGACCGGTCAAATCACCTTTGGCCTGAACAGCCAATCCGGGTCGTCTGGTTACGCCTACTACCCTGCCTGGCAGTATTTCCGCAATACCCTGGGCACGATTCTCGAAGTTGCCGAAGTCGATGCCGGCGGCGATATCTGGATCGAAGGACATGCCATCGACTGGGTGGCAGCCGATTTTCTTCCCGGCAACTACGGCTATGCCGTTATCCTGCATGAAATCGGTCATGCACTTGGCCTGAAGCATCCCTTCGACGGCGCTCTCACGCTGGATGCGGCACACGACGTCGAAAGCTTCACGATGATGTCCTACACCGCGGCGCCGTCATCGGTCATCGTTTCGGGCCTGGAAGGTGGCTTCTACACTTACTCCCAGATCCCGGTGAGTTCGCTGATGCCGGGAGACATCGCGGCCCTGCAGTATCTCTATGGCGCAAATGAAAATACGGCAACCGGCGACGACTCGTATCGGTGGGAAAACAACGCGGCTTTCTACCGGACGCTATGGGATGGCGGCGGCCGGGACACCATCGATTGCGCCAACCAGACCCTGAGCTGCACAATCGACCTGCGGCCGGGCGCCTACAGCTCGATCGGCTTGCGCACCACGGAAGCCGAGTTGCTGCTCGCGCAACCGCCCGAACTGAGCATGGCCGAAATCATTGAAATATTCGACAACCAGGGAATGCCGATATCCGGCTATCTTTACGATGGGCGGAACAACCTCGCCATCGCCGATGGGGTAATCATCGAGCGGGCCGTAGGCGGCACTGCTGCCGATTCCATCATCGGCAACGACTTCGCGAACAGTCTTCACGGTGGCATGGGCGACGACAACCTCGCCGGCGGCGGCGGCAACGATCTGCTCGATGGCGGCCGCGGCGCCGACCAGATGGAGGGCGGCAACGGCAACGATCTGTATGTCGTCGACCAGCGCTTCGACCAGATCACCGAATTCGCGGACAGCGGCATCGACAGCGTCAGCGCCAGGGTTGGTCACGTCCTGGCCGACCATGTCGAGAACCTCTTCCTCACGGGTTCCGTCACAGTGCGCAGCGGCGGCTTCCTCGGCAGGAAAACCACCACCTTCGATTTGAGCATCGACGGCACGGGCAATGAGGCCGACAACCTGCTGCGCGGCAACCGCGGACACAACCAACTGGACGGCCTGGGCGGCAACGACACCCTGCTGGGCGGCGCCGGGGCGGACATTCTGCGCGGCGGTGCCGGGGCAGACAGAGTGGTGGGCGGAAGCGGCGCGGACAGCTTCGTCTTTACCACCGGCGATGGTGGGACCACCCTGGCCGCGGCCGACATTCTTTACGACTTCGAGCTTGGCATCGACCGCATCGCGCTGGCGGGCGGACTGGCCTTCGCCAACCTGAACATCAGCCAGGGCAACGGCACCGACACTGCCACCCCCAACACGGTGATCAGCACCAGTAGCGGGGAGTATCTGGCAGTGCTGCTCAGCGTGCAGGCCCTGGCTCTCACGGGGAGCGATTTCACCTATTTGGGAACATGACGCAACAGTCGGTGCTGGCGGGACGGCGAATCCGGTAGAATGTAGCCACATTGTAGTTACCGATGCATGATGCGGGAGAGAAGACATGGCCACTGCGAGTTTTGAAGCAACCATCCAGCCCTGGGGCAATAGCCTGGGCTTGCGCATTACCCGGGCCTTGTCCGAACTGGCCCATCTGCAGCGCGGGACGGCAGTCACCGTTGCCGTGGTGGACGGTGGATTGCTCATCAAACCCAGCGTGAAAACAAAACCGAGGCGTCCCGCGCTTCCCTGGTCCGAAGCCGATCTCGTCAAGGGCATGACGCCTGCCAGAGCACATGCGGATGAACTGCCGCAGGCGATCGCATCCGAACTCGGGGAATAGGGTGGCGCGCTACATCCCGGACCGCAACGACATTGTCTGGCTGGATTTCGAACCGACCCGAGGCAGGGAAATCGGCAAGTACCGGGCCGCCCTGGTGCTCTCCGGAAAGGACTACAACAAGGTCACGGGCCTGCTGATCTGCTGCCCGATCAGCACCAGCATTCGCGGCGCGCCCACCGAAGTTGCCCTGGGAAATCTCGAATCACCCTCGGTCGTTGCGGCAAACCTGGTCATGACCATGGACTGGACGCAACGCAAAGTAAAGAAGCAAGCCAGGGCCGAACCCGGAGTTCTCGAGGACGTCCTGCAACGACTCCTGCCGCTGATCGGAGCAGAAATCCTGTTCACCAAGTAGTCGCAACATCAATAATTCATCGGTGATATCCTGTCGACGGCCTGATCGGCAGCGCCCATGCTGACACGCTCACGGGCGGCAGCAGCGGCATTGACTGGATCATGTATATCGACTCGCCCTCCGGCACGGGTGTCAACGTCGATATGGACCTCGCCACGGTGGGTTCCGGTACCGCAATTGACGGTATGGGCGGCACCGACACCTTCACCGGAATTGAAGGCGTCACCGGCACAAGGTATGCCGACACGATCACCGGCGGCAGCGGCAACGACAGTCTGCTTGGCGGCGGCGGCCGACATTCTTTATGACTTCGAGCTTGGCATCGACCGCATCGCGCTGGCGGGCGGGCTCGACTTTGCCAGCCTGAACATCAGCCAGGGCACCGACACAGCAACAAGCAACACAGTCATCGGCACCAGCAACGGCGAATACCTGGCGGTGCTGCTCAACATCAACACCAGCGCCATAACAGCGCTCGATTTCCAGATTGCCGTCAGCTGACCGTCGGGTCAGCGTTCTCCCAATGACTCCGAGAGTGTCTTGGTGATCGGCTTGGTCAGATACCGCAAGACGCTCTTCTGCCCGGTCTTGACTTCGACCATGGCCGTCATTCCCGGCTGAATCAGGATGGGCTGGTTCTGCTTGTTGACCAGACCCTTTCCGGTGGTCTTGATCTGTACCCGGTAGTAGGACTGCTCGGTCCCCTGGATGGTTTCGGTCAGCGTGTCCGCGCTGATATAGCTGACTTCGCCATGAAGAACGCCGTAGATCGAATAATCGTAGGCATCGAGCTTGATCGTTGCCGGCAGGCCTGGTTTGACGAAAGCGATCTCGGCGGGCTTGACCTTGGCCTCAATGATCAAGTCCTCGTCCGCGGGTACGATCTGCATGATTTCTTCGCCCGGTTTGGCCACTCCGCCCAGGGTGGTCAGACGCACATTGCGGACGATGCCATCCATGGGCGACAGCACCTCGGTGAAACTGAGTTGTTCCTTGCGCTGGGTAACGATCTGCTGCACGCCCGCCAGATCTTCCTCGGCCTTCACCAACTCCGCCTGGCAGTCCTGCAGGTACTTGTTGCGTTTGTTGGTGACCTGACTGCGAACGTCCACGAGTTGCCGCTGCAGTTTGATGATTTCCGCGCGACTGACGTCGCCGGCCTGGAGCAGCGGCAAATTCATCTCAAGCTCTTCCTTGATCAGGGCTTCAGCTTTCTCCAACGAGCTGACTTCCTCGCGCAAGGCCCCCTGGCGCTTGCCAAACAATGCGAGCTGGTTGGCGCGAAACTCGGGGTATTTGTCCAGTTCCTTGGGAAATTTTGGCGTACCGCCGAAGATCTCCGCATTCAGGCGCGCCACCGTTCCCTTGAGCGCCGCCGACTTGGCCGCGCTTTCCAGATAGCTGGCCTCGGCCTTGGTGTGGTCGAAGCGCGCCAGCAACTGCCCGCGCTTCACAGCCGTGCCTTCGCGCACCGGAAGTTCCGACAGGACGCCACCTTCCATGACCTGGATCACCTGATTGCGCGAACTGGAAATAACCTGGCCGCTGGCGCGCGTGATCTGATCCAGCTCCGCCCAGTCGGCCCAGACCAGGAAGCCGATGATGGCCAGGGCGCTGCCCCAGATCAACATGCGGCCGGTTCCCATTTTGAATTGCGTGATCACGCGGATGCCTCCTGGGGCAAAGGTTGCTGAGCGGGTGCCTTGCCGGAAATCCGGGCAAGGACGGCATCGCGCGCACCGTCGAGTTGCACGCGCCCGCCATGCAGCACCACAAGCCGATCAAGCAGCGGCAGCAAGGCCGTCTTGTGCGTTGTCACCAGCAGGGTCGCCCCCTCGGCTGCCAGTTCGCGCAACAGATTGACCACGCGCGCCTCCGTTGCCGAATCCATCGCCCCGGTCGGTTCATCGAGAAGCCAAACCTTGGGCTTGGCGAGCAGCATGCGGGTCAACGCGATCAACTGCTTTTGTCCGCCGGAAACACCGCGCCCTCCTTCGGTCAGTTCCAGCGCCAGACCGGCGGCTTGCCCCAGGATCAAATCGATCAGGCCAGTGCGCTTCGCTGCGGCCAGAATCGCGTCCTCGCCGGGATCGGGCAGGCCGAGTATCAGGTTGTCGCGCAAGCTGCCGCTGAACAGGCGTGTCTCCTGCGGCAAATAGCCGATGACCTCGCGCGCCACGCTCGGCGCCAGCGTCGCCAGATCGACGCCACCGAGAAACACCTTGCCTTCCGCCGGCCGATACAGGCCGGAAGCCAGTTTGAGCAAGGTGCTCTTGCCCGAACCGATCGGCCCGATCAAGCCGACGCGTTCGCCCGGCTTGATCTCCAGGCGCTCGACTTCGAGTGCCGCGGTCTTCGCCGCACCATAAACGAAACGCGCCCGCTCGAAACGAAAACCACCTTCCAGGCTTTGCGGCATCAATGCCGCGTGCGCCTCGTCCGCCTCGTTGGGCAGCGCGACGATCTGTTCCAGTCCGTCCAGGGCGGCCCGGGCGAGCGCCCACTGCACCATGACGCCGGGCAGTTGCACGATGGGTGTCATGGCGCGGCTACCGATGATCGAGCAGGCCAGCAAGCCGCCCATGGTCAGCCGGTTCTCGGTGACGAAGTAAGCGCCTGCGGCCACCAGCGAGATATAGCCCAACTGCTGCAGGGCCACGGTGAGGTTCTGCGACAGGGCCGTATAACTGCGAATATTCTGCTCGGCATCGCTGGTTTCGGCCACGAGGCGATTCCAGCGCGACTGGATCGCCCATTCGGCGCTGTTCGACTTCAGCGCCTCGGCGCCATCGACGGCCTCGACCAGCAGGCCGGCCTTGCGATTGCTGGCGGAAAGATTGCGCCGCGTATGGCGCTGGATGGCGCCCTGGAACATGAGGCCGGTGGTCAGCGCGATGGGCAGAAAGATCACCGGCACGACGACGACCCAGCCGCCGACGGCGGCGATCACCAGCAGAAAAACGATGGCAAACGGTACATCGGCAAGAACGAAGAGCGAGGTCGATGCCATGACCCCGCGCACCATTTCGAAACCCTTGACCTGCGACGCCAGCGTGCCGACCGAAGCGGGCCGGACCTCCATGCGGATACCGAGCATGCGCCTGAAAAACCACTCCGACAATTCGTGGTCGATGGTGTTGCAGGTGCGGTCGACCGTATGGCTGCGCACCTGTTTGAGCAGCAGTTCCAGCACCACCGACAGCGCCACGCCGACGGTCAGCACCCACAAGGTATGGAACCCCTGATTCGGAATGACGCGATCGAAGACCTGCATCGCATACAGCGAAGTCGCGAGCGCGAGCACGGAAACCAGGCCGGTGGCCAGCACCGCATCGCCAAACACGCCCTTGCGTTGCCACAGCGCCAGCCGCACCAGTTCCAGCGCGCGCGGCCTCGCCTTCGCCTCGCGCGAGCGCTGCGGCAGGGCAAGACAGCTTGCCCCGGCAAAGTCCTGCAAGGAAACGACTTCGCCGCCAACGCCTTCGCCGCGCCAGCTGCCGTCATGGGCTCGCGCCGTAATCAGGGCCCAGCCGAGGTTTCCCGCATGAACCACAAACGGCAGGTTGGCGGGCGTTGGGGCAGCAATCGGCTGCGGCACACCGTCGAGTTCCGCCAGGCGCCAGGCCTCGGCAAACAATTCCGCAGCAGTTCTGCCGGACGGCGCGCCTACCCGATCCGGCAGCCGGCTGAGGTCGCCCATTCGGGCGCCCTCGACTCGCTGTCCGGCCAGACGTGCCGCCCGGTCCACCAGTTGCCCCATACAGCCTTGCGCGACACCAGCCTGCTCATTACTCGTTACAGCATTCAATGGGTCGCTCATTTCTTGGTCAAGGTTCCAGCCTGGGCCCGCAATCGCAAGCCGGCAGCGATGGATTGGGCGCGCGCATCCTCGGCGGCGAATTGCGCCTGGGTGGCTTCGCGCACGGCATTGAGCACGTCGATCCAGGACTTGCGCCCGATCACGTACTGGCGTTCATAGGAGGCAAACACTTCGCTCGACATGAAGCTGGAAAGGCGCGCCGTTTCCAGCCGCGAACGGGCTGCCGTCCATTCGTCCCAGTCCACCGCGATGCGTTCCCTGACGTCACGCTCGGCTGCGTCGCGCGCCTGCCGCGCCGCTTCACGCCTGGCAATCGCCGCATCCACCCCCGAGGCAGCGGATAAACCGGCCCCCGGCTGCGCCGTGAGCACCACCAGCGCCCGGCTGTCGGTCGCCAATCCGCCGCCCGAGCTTCGCTCGAAGCGCAACGCGACCTGAGGCATATAGGCCGAGCGCCTCTGGTCGATGTCCGCCGTCGCCGCCTCCTCCTCGTGACGCAGTCGGCGCAGGGTCGGCGAGGCAGCGAGCGCTGATTCCAACGCCGCATCCAGCGTGGCCGGCACCCCCTGTTCGTCGAGACCCTGCCAGGAAACTTCCCTCACCGGGTGACCGCTCAACTGTGCCAATTGGGTCAAGGCATTCCTCAAGGACTGGGAAACCACGGATAGTTCGTTCTTCGTCTGATACAGGCGTGACTCCGCCAGGCGCTGATCGGTCTGCGAACTGACCTCCTGCGTGACGCGACGGCGAATCATGCCAAGCAGCTTTTCATGCGCCTGCACGCCGGACGCCGCATGGCCTTCCCTGGCTTTCTGGCGCAAGGCTTCAAGGTAGGCGGCGATGACCCGCAGCGACACTTCCTGCGTGGTTTCGTCCAGCCCCGCATCCGCGGCGTCGAAGCGGCTGCCGGCAGCCTCGATGCCCGCATCGATGCGTCCGCCCGCCCACAGGGGTTGATCGATGCGCACGAGATTGGCGGCCGCCCGTCCGTCACTGCCCGAGGTCGCCTCGATACTGGGCGTTGGATATCGCGCCCATTCGGCACCTTCCTTGTCGGCCGAGGCGGCGTCCCGCGCCGAGCGCTTGCCGAGAATGGTCGGATGGCTTGCCAGAGCCGCGTTCAGTGTGCGTTCGAATGTCAACGGCGCCTCTGCATGGGCAGCTCCGACCGCCCATGCGAGGGCGACCAGCCCTAGCGAGAGAATCTTCATGTTTCAGTGGCCCAGCGATGAATATTCAGTGCCGCGTCGGCTGCGCGCCGGGCACGGCCTGCGCCGCCGCAGCCTGCTGGGCGGCATGGCGGGCACGCAGGGAAGCGAGTTGCGCCTTTTGGCTTTCGCGCATTCCGTTCAGTTGCAGCTCCTGCTGCTTCTTGATGCCGGCGAGCTGCGCTTCCTGCTGGGCAAGCATGGCCTGCAACTGCTTTTCCTGCTGTTCCTGAATGGTGGCGAGCTCGCGCTCATGCGCTGCCTTCATTGATTCGAGTGCATCAGTCATGTGGTTTGCTTCCTTGCTGGAACATATCAAAACAAGGAGCCGCCCGCTCGCACGGGCGGCTCCGGTTGGTAGACCGGCCTGCCGATCGGACTTAAGGTTGTCAGTAAGTGATGGTACTACCGCTAACGGTGTTTATGTCATACATATAAATACCACTCAATACCACTCCGGTCATCAAGGCTTCGCCAACCGTCGGGTTGCCATCATAGATCAGCACGGTGTCTCTCGGCGTCGTGGTCGTAGTTTGTTCGTAATCGACGGTGAACACTCCGGTGCCGGCATCGTAAGTGCCTGGCAAGGCGCCGAAGGAAGAATCGCCATAGCCCATGTAGTGGGGACCGGACGGGGGCGGCAGATCGAGCCAGATGCCATCCCCTTGACTGAAGTCGGTGATGATGTCCGCGCCTTGCGTGAAACTCAAGGTGTCGCCATTGCTGAAAAAGCCAGCGCCCTCGTTGTTCAAGTCGGTCCAGATTACCTCGGGCGAATCGCCCTGCTTGAAGCCAAAATCGTCGTTGCCGGTGCCGCCAGTCATGGTGTCGGCACCGCTGCCACCCATGACATGGTCGTCATAAGCCGAACCCGTCAGAGTGTCGTTGCCGGCATCTCCATTCATGTCGTAGCCGGAGCCGTTGTTGGGCCCGTAAGCCGACAGGTCGATGCTGTTGTTGCCCCACAAACCCTGGGCGAAGACGCCGGGCTCGTTATCATAGTTGTCGTTAACGTCGGCAAAGCTGTTCGCTGCGCTGGTCGGGCTGAACGTGCCCAGCAGCCATTCCGTGCCGTCCGGCTGCGACAGGAAGGAAGGAGTGATGGTCAGCGTGTCGGTGCCGCTGCCCGATACGCTCTTAAGGATGTCCGTCGTTCCATTCAACTTGAAGCTCAGGGCCAGGCTGTCGTCCGCATATACATTCTCTGCGAAGCTGAGGACCATGCCGGTCGGCCCTAGGGATTCGCTGATCGTCTCCGGCGCCTGGGTATCGACGATCTGCACCACATTCGGGCCAGCCGCATTGCCCAGCACGGCCTGGTCGATGCCGATCAGGCCGCTGAGGGTAATCAGCGTATCGGGGATGATGCTGCCCGTATCCTGGAAAATCACCAGGGAATCGAGGCTCGCATTTTTGTCCGAATCCACCTTGAAGGCGACCGTGGCTCCGACATTGTCGATGTTGGCCACCAGATAGGAAACGCCATCGGTCGATGTAACGCTCGTGCCCGCGACTGCGTCGGTATCGTCGAAAACGACGCCCAGCGCCAATCCGCTCGCGTTGTAGAACGTCACGATGCCGCTGGCAATGCTGTGCTGGGCAATCCCGTTGTAAACGATGCCAGCGACCGTGCCACTGTCGCCTGCGATGACGGCGGATGGCAGGCTCAACTGGTCGTGCAGCGACGCATTGCTTGACGCGATGTCGAAGCCAGTGTTGGTGGGCGAAGTAGCCGAGCCTTTGACCAGATCGCGGGTGCCAACAATGCTATCGCCCGGCTGGATGAAGACCACGTCACTGGAATACGGGACAGTTCCGCCGTTCTCGACCAGTACGATGGTGTCCGCACCTTCACCACCGGTGAGCACATCCGCTCCGCCGCCGTCGATCAGGACATCGGCCGCGTTGGTACCCGTCAGCGTGTCACTGCCGCCATTGCCGCGCAGCACGACGGGCGACATGGAACCATAGTCATCCAAGTCAATAGTATTGTTGCCCGCGCCACCGATCCAGACTTCCAGCGAACTCAACTGGTTGCCGGACGAGTCCGCCACACCAAAGTTGTAGCTGAGGCGAACCACGTCGGTGGCGGCGAACGTGGCGTCGGTGGTCAATGTGAGCGTGCTTGTGTCACTGCCCGCTATGCTGACGTTCAGCGAAGGAGAAGACCACCCGCCGTTACCATCGGCAAGATTGGGGTTCAGGTGCAAGGTCAGGTTGTAGGACGAATCGAGCGTGACCACCTCGTCGAAATTCAGCGTGATCGTGTTGGTATTGGTCACGAAGCTCGCGCCAACGCTGGTCGGACGGGTGGTGTCGCTGGGCGGTGGCGGTTCAGCAGGACCGCCGCTGCCCAACACCTGCAACGCCACGTAAGCGAATGTCGAGGAGTTGTCGGACAGGTCGACGACCATGCCATAGCTTGAATCGACGGCGGCGTATCCTGTCGCCGAGGGCGTGGCAGACCAATACATGTGGGATTTCCAGGCCGACGGCGTACCGAAGATATTGGTGCCCGTCGTCGCGCCGTTGTAGCCATCCCAGATGGCCAGCAGATCGTTATAAGTGGCGTTGGCCTCCCCGGCGGGGTCGTTGTCAATCGCCGTACCGGGACGGAAGCCCGTCGTCACCGTACCCTCGCCGAGCGTGGGCAGTGCAAGCTGTATGCCGTTGAGCGTGGCATAACGGTAAGTTTCGGTGGTATTGCCGCCACCGCCGGTGTTGCCGTTGATGTCCTGGTTGAAAATGCCGTCCAGCACGTCGTGCGTGGTGAAGTCCATGCCGCCGTTGAGGGGCCCGGTATTGTCGGCGTTGGTGCCGTCGCCGGAACGATCCCAGTAGTAGTACCAGTTGCCATCCACATACGCCGGGGCGATCAGCTTGCCGAATTCGCCGAGGTCGATGACTGCCTGACCGGTTTCCACGAGATCCGTCACCGTTAACGCGACCGCCTGGGTGGTAGCGTTCTGCGCCAGATCGGTGGCAGTGACGGTAAAGTCGTAGACATTGTTGGGACCGCTGTCGGCGGGAGTTTCGTAATCCGGGCTGGCCGTGAACGCGACGTCACCGGTACTGGAGTTGATGCTGAACAGCAAGCCATCCGTGCCGCCTATGGTGTAGGTGACCCCGCTGTCGCCATCCGCCGTGGCGTCGTACACCGTGACACTGGCAGCGGTGTTCTCAACGACGGTGGCGGTGGTGGCGCTGGTAAACACCGGAGCGGTGATGTCGCCTGGGGGAGGATTGTCTGCCGGGCCGATGATTTGCACGACATGATCGCCGGCCGCGTTGCCCAAGGTGGCTGTGGCCAAGCCGATCAGGCCATAGCCACTTTGCCCGCTCAGAGCCACCACAGTATCGGGCTGTGGGATATCGGCAACCATCCCGGCGTCCTGGAAGATCACCAATGCATCGTGGTCGTCGAGTACGTTATCGTTATTGGTGTCCACCTTGAAGCCGACGGTGTGGCCTTGCTGGGTGATGTTGGCCGACAGGTAGGCTACTGCGTCCGATGAGGTCACCTTGCCGGCGGTCGGATCGCTGAGAACGACCGCCAAGGTCGTGTTGTCCGCGCCATGGAACGTTGCGATACCGTTGGTGATGCTGTGGGCGAGAATGCCGTTAATATCGAAGCCGTCGCTTATTCCAACCGTATCGGCGGCAATGATGGACGCAGGCAGGCGCAACACATCGTGGTTGCCCGGGTCGGCGGAAGCGATGTCGAAACCGGTGGTGTCGGGCGAGGTAGCCGACCCCACAATGACATCCCGGGTTGTACCAACACTTTCGCCCGGCTCGATGACAATCTCGTCACGGAAATATCCGCTGGTGCTGTTCTCGACCAGAACGATAGTGTCCGAGCCCAGGCTGCCGGTGATGGTATCCGCTCCGCGACCATCGATCAGCGTGTCGTCGGCATTGGTGCCGACCAACCTGTCGTCGCCAGCGTTGCCGCGAATCTGTATCGGTGAATCCGGAATGTAGCCATCCAGGTCGATCGTGCTGATGCCGGAACCGCCGAACCAGACTTCGTTCGAAGGTACTCGATTGCCCGCTCCATCGGACAGGCTGCCGAAGGAAGCATTGTGATGGGCGTTGACGACATCACCGCTGCCAAGGGTACTCGTCGTGAAGAACGTCAGCACGGTAGCGCTTCCGTTCATGCTGACGTTGGTGAGTTCAATCGGCGTGTGATTGCCGGACGCGGTATCCAGCTTCGAGAACGAGAATCCCGCTGTGTCGACCATCTGGTTATCAGGAGTCAGGCCAATCACGCGGTTGGCGTCAACCGTGAGCGCCTCGCTGAACGTCACGGTAATCGAAGAATTCGCTCCTTCCGTAAACGTGGCACCAACTATCCCGGGCGCCGTCATATCGGTCGAGGCACTCGTGGTATTGGAAACACCCTCATTACTCAATAAGACCGCGCCATTGCCGGCGATGTCCCGAATCGCCATTCCGCTATAGCCGAGCGTCACCGTGGCGCCAGCGGCAACTGCCGTCGGTAGGGTCAACGTCACGGTAGCGCCGCTGACCGCCACGCTGCTGGGTACCAGCGGCGGGGGTGCGCCCGTGCCGACCGCGAAATCGCCGGCGAGAGGAATACTGGTCTCATCCAGTGTCTCGCTATAGGTCAGCGTCAGCGTCGCGCCATTCACTGTGGCGCTTAGCAGCTCGGGTGCGATGTTGTCCGTACCGCCGCCCACTTGGCTGGCCAGGATCGCCATATCCACTTCCAACGGCAGGCTGCCGCCAGCATCGTAGTCGAACTTCAGGAATTCGACGTTGCTCACGGTATCGATGCCGAAGCCCGATACGGTCGGATCGCCCAGGTCGGAAACCGTCCAGTTGTTGGTCGCTTCGTTCCAGACGATCTGCGCCAGATCGACGCTGCCCTGGCTGACCTTGAAGCCGCCAATCGAGCTGTCGTAAGTACTGACGATCGGTGTGGTGGCGCCAAACGCATGAACGAAAAATCCTGCGGAATCATTCGTACCGCCGCCGCCGTTGAGCGTGTCGTTGCCGGTGCCGCCGACCAGCCAGTCATTGCTGCCACCGGCGTTCAATACATCGTTGCCGGCGCCGCCGTACAGCTTGTCGTGCATAACGCCGCCGTTGAGGGTGTCATTCCCGCTGCCGCCCAGCAGCACGTCGTTGCCGATACCGCTGGCGTTGAGCACGTCGTCGCCAGCGCCGCCGCTGAGCAGTTCCATGCCGGTGGTGCTGGTCAGCGTGTCCGCGTCGGCGGTGCCGAACTGCAGCGGCACTCCCATGCGGCCATCCGACTGCTCGAAGCGGAACTGCAGCGCTTCCACATTGGTGGCCGTCATCAGCGTCTCAAGGGTCGTGTAGTCCATGACGATGATGGCGCCGTCATCGCTGGTGTCGAGACGATAGGCGTTGGTCGCCAAGGCGGGGTCGGCCACGAAGCCGTCCTGGCCGGTGCCTATCTGACTCAGGATCGCCGGGCCCATGATGCGGCCGCCGAAGGCCATCTGCTGCCCGTCAAGCTCGAAGACCAGCTTGTCCGTCCCGGTACCGCCATCGGCGGTAGTTCCGACACCATTGTTGGCAATGAAGATATTGTCGTCGCCAGCGCCGGCGTTGATGGTATTGGCGCCGCCATCGCCGAGGATCGCATCCTTGCCGGCGGAACCGGTAATGGTGTCGTCGCCTGCGCCGCCATGAACGGTGTAGCGCGCCGCGGCATCGGCATCGATGGAGAGATCGATATCGTCGGCGTTGAGCGAGCCTCGCACGAAGTGCTCGTTGGTCGCCGCTGCATCGGTGTAGGTGACAACTTCACCCGCCAGCAGGAGGTCGTTCGTGTCGGTGTCGTGATAGGCGCTGCCATCGTAATACTTGATGTGGTAGCTGAACATCTCCACGCCCAAGCTGAACGTGGCGGTCGCCACGGGTACGGTGGCCGCGGTGCTGCCATCGGAAGCTATGGCCTTGATGGTCTGGGTCGCGCTGTCGTATTCGAGATGGTAGGTATTGGCCACTTCCGCAGTCGTTACCGAGCCAGGCAACAGCACCGGCACACCGAGAATGTCGCGGTCGCCGTCGTTGCCGGTAACCGAGTAACTGCCGGTTTCTGTCGAAACCACATATTGCCCGTCGGTCACCTGTACCAGCGTCGGGTTGATCTCATACACGCCGATCGCGTCGTTGCCCGATATGCTGGTGCCGGTGGTCAGCATGTCGCCGTAGAGGTAGCTGCCGACGGTGATGGTACGGTTGGTGCTGTCCAGCGTCAGATTCACCGCCAGACTGTCCGACACGCCGGTGATGCTGCCGCTGTTGAGGTCGATGTTGCCGATGTGGAACGTGCCGACATCGGCCGCCGCTGCCGTATAGACGAACATCATCGAGGTCTGGCTTTGCCCCGCGCCAACTCCGGTGTACTGAACGAAGTTCGCCTGCACGGTGTGGCTCATACCGGCATCGTCATAGATGTCCAGACTCAGCGTCGGTGTGCCATTCATCGTGTTGACTATTACATTGCTGCTGAAATGCACCTTGATTTCGACATCGTCGCCCGCAACAGTCGCCTCGCCAGCTTCGTTGCTCGTCCAGTTGATGTAGGTTGAGCCGCCGCCGGTCGGCTGTGGCCAGCTGGCGATGGTGACGGTTTCGATGCCTCCGGTACCAAAGGTCGCCGTGCCGGACATGGTCTTCGTTGCCGAGGTGGCCGTCCAGCTGAGATCGCTCCAGGTCAGGGCGAAAGCTTCCTCCGGCATACCGGCCACCCCCGGGAAAACGATCTGGTCGACCTCGTCATCACCATTCGTGTCATTCAGCGTGACAGTGATGACCTGCGACGGTTGCCCCATGTTGAAGGTCGCCACGACCATGTCGTCAGGATTGGTGTCGGGAATGACGGTAAAGGTATCGGTGGGCGTGCCGCCTCCACCGCCGCTGATGATTGTCCAGTTCTCGCCATAAACGATCGTATTGCCGTTCATGGTGCTGGTGCCACCAAGGAAGGTCAGTGAGCCGTCCGTGCTGTAGTAGAACTCATGTTCGTCCTGCGGCGTGGTCTCGCCGGTTGGCGTGAACTCGCCGCGCTCGACGATCACTGTCTGCGTCGTGTCTGTGGTCGTGGCGTTACCATCAAAGTCGAAGGTGACAGACTCCACCGTCCGGGTGTTCCAGCTGCTGCCGTAGTTGTCCGACCACTCGGAACCCAGCCAGTTCCAGCTGGCGTCGTTGTACGAGGTGTTGGTCGAGCTAAAGCTGCCATCCGTCCAGGTATTCGTGTTGCTCGAACCCAGTTTGTTGCCCAGCGCATCCAGGTAGGTGGTCTCCGTCGCCTCGTTGCCGTTCCAGTCCGTGAAGGTGT
>JAXMJU010000259.1:0-5955 GCA_034376265.1 Sulfuritalea sp. | reverse complement strand
GCGGATCGCCGGCGCCGGGCCGATGCCCATGATCTCGGGCGGCACGGCAACTGCGCAGCCGCCGACCAGGCGCGCCAGCGGCTGCAGGCCGTGGGCGCGCACGTAGTCGCCAGAGGCCACCAGCACCGCGCCGGCGCCATCGACGATGGCCGAACTGTTGCCGCCGGTCTGCACGCCGCCGAAGGCCGGGCGCAGTTTCGCCAGGGTCTCGTAAGGGGTCGGCTTGGCGTGGCCGTCGCGGGCGAATGATTCGACCTTGCGCGGCAGCTTGAGGCTGCGAGGCTTGTAGCCGGAAAGTTCGAAGGTGGCATTGCTCACCGCCACGATTTCGTCGTCGAAATAGCCGGCGGTCTGGGCCGCAACGGCGCGGGCGAAGCTCTGCGCGGCGAAGCGGTCGACCTCTTCGCGCGTGATGCCGTAGCGCTGCGCCAGATTCTCCGCCGTGTCGCCCATGCTGGCGGCGGGCGCGGTGTCCTTGGTGGCTTCCCAGAGGAAATCCTTGAACTCGACCTGGCCCATTTTGAAACCGGCGCGATGGCTGTAGGCCGCCACCGGATTGCGCGTCATCGACTCGGTGCCGACCGCCAGCACCAGTTTCGCCTTGCCCAGCTTGATCTGGTCGGCGGCATTGATGATGGTCTCGAAGCCGGTGCCGCACAGGCGCTGCACCAGCAGCGCCGGCACGTTGGGATCGACGCCGGAATACAGGCCGATGTGGCGCGGCAGGAAATAGGCGTCGAAGCTGGCCTGCGCCATGTTGCCGCCGATCACGCAATCGACATCGGCGGCGGGGATGCCGCTCTTGGCGAACAGCGCGCGCGCGGCGTAGATGCCCATGTCGGTCGGCGAGACCTCGGCCAGTTCCTGCATGTAGTCGGCGAAGGGCGTGCGCAGGCCGGCGACCAGATAAATGTCGTCCCAGCTGCTGACCACGGCGCGGGCTTCGCTGGCGGCATACGGATTGCTCATTTCGCCTCCTTCTTGCGGTTGAGGAAATGCCCGATGCGCTCGGTGACTTCCGGCCCGGTCTGGGTCACGGCCGCCATCAGCGATTCGACATAGAAGCCGTCGTCGGCCGACATGCTGGCGATGCGCTGGATCGCGGTGACCATGGCGTAGTTGGCCAGCGGCGCATTCTCGGCGATGCGTCTGGCCAGTTCCTGCGCCTTGGCGAGGCCCTCGCCCTTGCCCACCAGGTAGTGCGACAGGCCCAGGGCCTGGCCTTCCTCGGCGCTCAGCTTGCGCCCGGTCAGCATCATCTCGGCCATGCGGCCGGGACCGACGATGCGCGCCACGCGCACCGAGGCGCCGCCGCCGACGTAGATGCCATGGCGGCCTTCGGGCAACTGGTAGAGAGTGTTCGGCTCGGCAATGCGGACGTGGGTGGACGTCGCCAGTTCGAGCCCGCCGCCGATCACCGCGCCGTGCAGCACGGCCACCACCGGAATGCCGGTCTGGTGGATCTTGCCGAAGACGCGATGCCAGCCCTGCGAGTGCAGCATGACGCCGAAGGGCTCGCGATGCTGGTGCTCGCTGAGGTCGAGCCCGGCGCAGAAATGCTCGCCGGCGCCGGCCAGGATCACCACGCGGGCTTCCTCCGGCCTGGCTTCCCAGGCCTTGTCCAGCGCGTCGAGCAGACGGTCGCTGATGGCGTTGCGCTTGGCCGGACGATTCAGCGTGATGGTGTAGATCTGGCCGTCGAGGGTATGGCTTACGAGTTTGTCGGTCACGGGGTGGTCCTCAAATAAAAATGACACTCGAATCGGGCACGTCGCAATGCAGTTCGAGTACGCGGTCGGCGCGGCGGGTCAGCACCGCGCGCTGGTTGATGTAGCCCTTGTCGGTCAGCTCGCCGGCTTCCGACGAGGGCGGCTCGGCCATCAGCAGCGCCCGCGCCGGATAGGTCGAGGAGCCGCCGCCCTGCTGCTTCAGGCGCACCAGGCCTTCGCGCAGGCGTTCCTTGATCGCCGGATGGCCGAGCACGGTCGACACCGCCGCATCGTCGCCGAGGCCGGCAATGCGGCGGCACTCGGCGAGGTTGGGAAACACCATGAAGCCGATCTCGTCCTTGTCGTGGCCGGTGACCACGATGTCCTGCGCCACCGGCGCCAGCGCGCTGATGCCGGCCACGCGCAAGCTGCCGACATGCACCCAGGTGCCGGAGAGCAGCTTGAAGTCCTCGGCGACGCGGCCGTCGAACAGCAGGCCCTGTTCGGGCCGTGCCGGATCGACGAAGGAAACGGCGTCGCCGATCATGTAGAAGCCTTCCTCGTCGAAGGCCGCCTTGGTCAGCTCGGGCTGCTTCCAGTAGCCGGGGAACAGGTTGGGGCCCTTGACCCGCACTTCGAGCTTGTCCGCCACCGGCACCAGCTTCAGCGTGGTGCCCGGAATCGGCACGCCGATCACGCCGGAGCGCACGGCCTGGAAATGGCAGTCGGTGCAGGCCGGCGCGGTCTCGGTCGAGCCCCACGACGAGAGCATGACAACCGGGTGGCCGAGTTCCATGATGGCCAGGCGTTCCAGCTCGTCCCAGGTGGACTGCGGCAGCGCGGCGCCGGCATAGAAAATGATCTGCAGGCGGGCGAAGAAGCTCTTGCGCAGTGCGGCGTTGTCGCGCAGTTGCGCCACCAGCAGGCCGTAGGCGAGCGGCACGCTGAAATAGATGGTGGGCGAGACCTCGGTGAGGTTCTTCACCGTCTTCGGCAGCAGCGCCGGCAACGGCTTGCCGTCGTCGATGTAGAGGCTGCCGCCGAAGCGCACTACCTTGTTGAAGTTGTGGCTGCCGCCAAAGACGTGGCTCCACGGCAGCCAGTCGACGATGACCGGCTTCTGCTGGTTGAGGAAGGGCCAGATCACCGACTTCATCTCGACGTTGGAGCACATCATGCGCTGCGTGGTGATGACCGCTTTCGGCGCACCGACCGAGCCGGAGGTGAACAGGAACTTGGCGATGGTATCGGGCGTGATGGCATGGAAGGCGGCGCGCACGGCCGCAGAATTCGCCGTGTCGCCAGCGCCAACTTTCTCTAACTCGGCGAAGGGCAGCGTTCCCGGCTGCGGTTGACCGCTGGTCGCACTTCTGCTGCCGGCGACGATCACCGCGTCGTGCAGGCCGGCTATCGCGGCCAACGCCGGCTGGAAGCGCTCGATGCCGTCGGCGTAGATGACGCCGGGACGCAGCAGTTCGACGTTGGCCTTGAGCTTGGCAAAATCCCGGGAGAGCAGCGAGTTGCCCGGCGACACGGGGCTGATCGGCACGCCGACATGCAGGCAGGCCAGCATCAGCAGGGCGTGTTCGATGCCGTTGTCGGACAGCACCAGCACCGGCCGCTCGGGCGAAAGCTGCTGCCCGAGCAGCCAGGCGGCGATGCGATAGACGCGGAGAAGAGCCTGCCCGTAAGTCACCCTGACCCACTCGCCATCCGTGCCCCGTTCGGCGACGAGGATGGCATCGGGGGTTTCGGCCGCCCAGCGTTCCAGCCACTCGCCGGAACAGCGCGCGTAGTCGGGCAGGGCCAGGGCCGAGCGGAACAGCCGCGTGCCGTCGGGTCGGGCTTCGAGTATCACGGCCGGATCGACGAAAAGTTCGGCAGGCTTGCGGGCAATGTGGCTCATGGGAAATCCTCTGTCGTTGGTGCGTCAATGGGCTTGGCGGGGAATCATGGCGAACGCGATTCAGGCGGCGATCGAATGGCTGCCGCCGAGGCCGAGATAGCTTTCGATCACGCGTGAATCGTCGAGCAGGCTGCGGGCGTCATTCTCCAGCGCCACGCTGCCATTTTCCAGCACATAGCCGTAGTCGGCGACCTGCAGCGCGGCGCGCGCATTCTGTTCGACCAGCAGGATCGAGACGCCCATCGCCTTGAGCTGCTGCACGATGCGAAAGATTTCCCTGACGATCAGGGGCGCCAGGCCCAGGCTGGGTTCGTCCAGCATCAAGAGCGTCGGCTTGGCCATCAGCGCGCGGCCCATGGCCAGCATCTGCCGTTCGCCGCCGGACAGCGTGCCGGCTTCCTGCGTGCGGCGCTCGGCCAGGCGCGGAAAGATCGCGAACACCTCGTCCATGGTTTTCGCATGGTCGCGCAGGCCGCGCCGGTGGCGGGCGAAGGCGCCGAGCAGCAGGTTGTCGGCCACCGACATGGAACCGAACAGCTCGCGCTTTTCCGGCACCAGCACCAGGCCACGGCCGACCAGCTTGTCGACCGCCGTGCCGCCCGAGTTGAGCTGGCCCTGGTAGCGGATGTCGCCGCGCGCCGGCAAGAGGCCCATCAGCGCCGAGAGCAGGGTGGTCTTGCCGGCGCCGTTGGGCCCGATCACGGTGACGATCTCGCCTTCGCGGATGCGGATGCTGACCTTGTGGATCGCCTCGACGCGGCCATAGGCGACGCAGAGGTCCTGCGTTTCGAGAATGATCGGCTTCATCCTGAAAATCCCGAATCAATCCGCAGATTACGCAGATTACGCAGATAGACCAACGAAGTGCTCAGCGCCTCACCCATCAGGTGACAGGAATTGGCCAAGTGGCGCCCCGATCCATCTGCGTAAATCTGCGAAATCTGCGGACCAAATGCCTCTTGTAGCTTCATTGCTCCTCCACCCCGCCCAAGTAAGCTTCGAGCACTTTCGGATTGGTCTGGATTTCCTGGGGCAGGCCTTCGGCCAGGTGCTCGCCGAACTCCATCACCACCACGCGGTCGGCCAGGCCCATGACGAAATCCATGTCGTGTTCGACCAGCAGGATCGCCATGCCCTCGCCGCGCAATTTCGCCAGCAGTTCGGCCAGCGCGCGCTTTTCGAGATGGCGCAGGCCGGCGGCGGGTTCGTCGAGCAGCAGCAGGGTCGGGTCGCTGCACAGCGCGCGGGCGATTTCGACGACGCGCTGCTTGCCCAGCGGCAGGCTGCCGGCTGCATCGAACAGATGCTCGCCGAGGCCGCAGCGCTCCAGTTGGTGCGCGGCTTCCCAGAGCAGGCGGCGTTCTTCGCCGCGATCGAGGCGCCAGGCCGATTGCACGAAATTCTTGCGCCCGCGCAAGTGGGCGCCCAGCGCGGCGTTTTCCAGCACCGTCATGTCGGCGTTGAGGCGCACGTGCTGGAAGCTGCGGCTCATGCCGAGCCGGGCGATTTCGCGCGAGCCCAGGGCGTCGATGCGCTGGCCCATGAAACGAATCTCGCCCTCGCTCGGCGGATTGACGCCGGAAATGCAGTTGAACAGCGTGCTCTTGCCGGCGCCGTTGGGGCCGATCAGCGCCATCACTTCGCCGGCGCGCACCGTGAGGTTCATGTTGTTGTTGGCGACCAGGCCGCCGAAGCGCTTGGTGACCTTGACCACCTGCAGCACTTCGCTGCCATGCGGTTGCGGATCGCGCCGCGGCAGCGGCAGCGCCGGCTCCACCGTTTTCGTCTGCGCGCGCCGCGGCGCCAGGTTGCCGAAGACGCGCATCAGGATCGGCCACATGCCGTCGCGGGCGCGATGCAGCACGGCGATGGTGAGCAGGCCGAACACCACCATCTCGAAATTGCCGCTGGCGCCGAGCAGTTTCGGCAGCAGGTCCTGCAGCCACTCCTTGAGGAAGGTTACCGCGCCGGCGCCGAACACCGCGCCCCACACCGCGCCCGCGCCGCCCAGCACCGCCATGAACAGGTATTCGATGCCGTGGCCGAGCGAGAACGGCGTCGGATTGACGAAACGCTGCAGGTGGGCGTAGAGCCAGCCTGAAACGCAGGCGAACTGCGCCGCGAGCATGAACAGCACCATGCGGTAGCGCAGTGTGTTGATGCCCATCGCCTCGGTCATGGTCATGCTGCGCAAGGACCGCATGGCGCGGCCTTCGCGCGAATCGAGCATGTTGCGGGTGGTGACGATGGCCGCCAGCAGCGTGATCCAGATCACGTAGAAGAAGGCGCGGCTGGAGCCGAGTTCGAGGCCGAACAGGTCGACCGGCGGAATGCTGTCGA
>JAXMJU010000258.1:0-3090 GCA_034376265.1 Sulfuritalea sp. | reverse complement strand
AAACGCTTCCACATGCCCTCGCCGGACGCGCCGACGTTGATGTAGCCGTCGGCCGTGGCGTAGGCCGAAGTCGGCATGCTGGTCGGATGGTCGTTGCCGACCTGCGGCGGCACTTCGCCCTTCATCAGGTAGCGTGCCGCCTGGAAGTCGAGCAGGGCGACGCCCGACTGCAGAAGCGAGGACTGCACCCACTGCCCCTTGCCCGACTGCTCGCGCTCGAGCAGTGCGGTCATGATGCCGAGCGCCGCGAACATTCCCGCTGCGATGTCGGCAATCGCCGCACCGGTGCGCATCGGACCCTGGCCGGGGGCGCCGGTAACGGACATGAGGCCGCTCATTCCCTGGGCGATCTGGTCGAACCCCGGCCGCTCACGGTAGGGGCCATCCTGGCCGAAACCGGAGATGCTGGCGAGGACAATTCGCGGGTTGATCGCCTTGAGCGAGTCGTAGTCGATGCCGAGGCGGAACTTGACGTCTGGACGATAGTTCTCAACCACCACGTCGGCCGTGCGCGCCAGCCGGGCAAAGACCTCGCGCCCCTCGGCCAGCTTGAGGTTGAGCGTCATCGCGCGCTTGTTGCGGTGCAGATTCTGAAAATCCGGGCCGGCGCGCGGTCCGCCCATGCCTTCGTTCGCGTCCACGCCGGGAGGCGATTCGATTTTGATCACGTCGGCGCCGAAATCGGCGAGCTGCTTGACGCAAGTCGGGCCGGCGCGAACGCGCGACAAATCGAGGACGCGAAAGCGCGAGAGTGCGGTTGAAGCGGGAATATGGGTCATGATGGGGCCGTCGTGATATGCAGGAGAGGCGGGACGACCCGGATTATCGCGTCGCCGCCTGTGCACCGCAAGCATTTCCGTGCGTTTCGCCCAAACCTGCGACCGGGCGCCCCGGCGCCGGCACGTTCAGCGTGCGAGCGATGTCCGATCGGCCCCGCACACGCGCCGCGGAGTCAGCGCGCGGCCCGCTCGCACGCGCGGCGGCTAGCCCAGCCCGAGCACGGCTCGGATTCCGGTAGGAAGCACATCACGATCGAACGGCTTGGTGATGTAGCCATCGGCCCCGCCCGCCAACCCGCGCATGACGTCCTCGCGTTGCGCCTGGCATCAATCCGTGACCTTGGCCCGCGTCAACTTCACCGCGCCGCGCCTGGTCTTGCTGTCAAGGCGCTTTTTCTGCGAACTCCGCGTCGGTCTGGTCGGTTTGCGTTTTTTGCGGGACACGGCAACGCTGCGGATGAGTTCGCGCAACCGCTGCAGCGCCTCTTCCTTGTTCTTTTCCTGGCCGCGGTGCTGCTGCGCCTTGATCACGACCACGCCTTCCTTGGTGATGCGCTGATCGTGCAGCTTAAGCAGGCGCTCTTTATACAAATCCGGCAGCGATGAGGCGCCGATGTCGAAGCGCAGGTGGATCGCGCTGGAAACCTTGTTTACGTTCTGCCCGCCCGCTCCCTGGGCGCGAATTGCGCTGATCTCGATCTCCCTCGCCGGGATGGTTACGCTGCCGGAGATCTGCATCATGCTTGCCGCTCGCGCTCCGCCCGCAGTCATCGGGCGCGGTGACGCCGGCCGAATTCGCGCTTGGCGCGCGCCGACAGGCGCTTGATCCGGTACTCCGCCTTGGATGCGGCCGATCGATCGGCATATTCGATCGCCGCAAGCAGGCGCCGCGGCGGGTGGGAACGGGTATAACGCGCGCCCTTGCCGCTCTTGTGCGCGGCATAGCGCGCATCGACGTCGATCGCGATCCCGGTGTAGATGCTCCCGTCCCTGCACTCGATCAGATAGACGAACCAGGCCATACGCGCCGGTTGCATGCGGGCGCTCAGTTCAGGCCTACGTAGCTCCCCTCCAGCAGCTTCGCCTGCGCCGCGGCCAGGCGCGCGATCGGCACGCGCGGCCCGGAACAGGACACATAGTCGATCGCGATGCTGTGGCAGAAATGAATCGACGCCGGGTCGCCGCCATGCTCGCCGCAGATGCCGACTTTCAGGTCCGGCCGGGTCTGGCGGCCGCTCTCGACCGCCATTTTCATCAGTTGCCCGACACCTTTGATGTCCAGCACCTCGAACGGATTGTCCTGCAGGATGCCGGTCTCGTTGTAGGCCGGCAGAAACTTGTTTTCCGCATCCTCGCGGCTGAACGAGAACGTCGCCTGGGTCAGGTCGTTGGTGCCGAAAGAGAAGAACTCCGCGTCCTGCGCCATGCGGCCCGCGCGCAGGCAGCCGCGCACCACCTCCAGCATGGAGCCAAATTTGTATTTCACATTGATGCCGTGGGTCAGTTCCACCACCTTGTGGACGCGCTGCACCTTGCTGTGGATGCGCAGAAGTTCTTCCACCGTGGCGACCTGCGGCACCATGATCTCGGGATAGATCTCGATCCCTTCGCGCGCGCACAGCGCAGCCGCTTCGAGTATCGCCTGGATCTGCATCGTATAGATTTCCGGATAGGTGATGCCCAGGCGCACGCCGCGGTGCCCCAGCATCGGATTGACTTCGGCCAGGGCGCGCACCTTCTTCAGGATCACTTCCTTTTTGTGGATCGCGTCGTCTTCCAGATGCGATTCCTTGAACGTGCGCAGCGCGCCCATCAGTTTGGTCAGGCCGTCGGCATATTGCTGGTACAGCCTGGGATTGAGCAGCTTCAGCGTGTCGGGCAGTTCCTCCAGGCCCTTGATCGTGTCGCTCAGATGGTGCAGCTGTGCGATCTCCAGTTCGAGCTGCGCCGCGGTCGGAAGAAATTCGTGCATCGGCGGATCGAGCAGGCGTATCGTCACCGGCAGGCCTTTCATCGCCTTGAATATGCCCTTGAAATCCGAGCGCTGGATCGGCAGCAGCCGGTCGAGCGCCACTTGGCGTTCCTTCACCGTTTCCGCCAGGATCATTTCCTGCATGATGGGCAGGCGATCGGTGCTGTTGAACATGCGCTCGGTGCGGACCAGGCCGATTCCCACGGCGCCGAACTCGCGCGCGCGCATCGCATCCTCGGGCGTGTCGGCGTTGGCCATCACCCTCAGTGTCGCCACCTCATCGGCCCAAGCGAGCAGCGTCGCCATTTCCCCGGAAAATTCGGCCTCCACCGTCTCGGC
>JAXMJU010000257.1:0-14924 GCA_034376265.1 Sulfuritalea sp. | reverse complement strand
AAACGCCACAGGAATTCAAGGTGATAGCGGGCACGGACCGGGCCGACAGGCGGGAAAATGCGGAGCCTACCCCGGAATTCGACAAGGTCAGGGTCTTTCCGTCCGCGCCGCAGCACCTCGACCCGGACGGCGCCGAGCTTTGGCGCACCCTCGGGCAGCAGTTGGTGGCCGCTGGCGTGCTCCAGATCCCGGACCTACCCGCGCTCGAGCAGCTCTGCTATGCCTGGCAGCGGTTCCGTAAGAAGGCGAAGGCGGGCATGGACATCACCGCCTCGGAAGACAACGCGCTGAAGGCGCTCTTCGGTGAGTTCGGGCTGACGCCGACGGCGCGCCGGCGCGTGGTGTCGAACCTGGGAGAAGCGCCGCCAGCGAACCGGTTCGCCGCGCATGGGAAGCCACCCCGTCAAGCGTGATTACGTTGCCATCGCGGTCGCATACGCCGAGGAGGCGGTAGCCGACACCAGGCGCCTGAAATTCGGGAAGTGGGTGCGCCTTGCTGCGAAGCGCTTCCTCGCGGACTTCGAGCGGGCGAAGGCGGATAGCCCGCCGTTCGTGTTCAGCCGGTGGCATGCGGTCGACGCCTGCGAGTTCATTGAAAAACTGCCGCACGTCGAGGGGAGATGGGACCCGCCGACGATCGTGCTGCACCCGGCGCACGTATTTTTCGTCGTTAACGTGTTCGGGTTCAGGACCACGGACGGCTCTGCCAGGCGGTTCAACACCGCGCTGCTCGCGATCGCGCGGAAGAACGCCAAAAGCCTGACCGCCGCGTCGATTCTGCTGTACTGCATGTGCTGCGAGGACGAGCCCGGCGCGCAGGTCATCTCGGCGGCCACGACCGGGGACCAGGCGCGGAAGGTTTTCGATCCGGCGAAGCGCATGGTCGAGAAGACGCCCGATCTCCGAGAAGCGTTCGGCCTCGAGCCGTTCGCCAACTCGATCGCGCGCTGGCAGACCGGCGGGAGCTTCAAGCCGATCAACGCCAAGGCTTCGACGCAGGACGGGTTGAACCCGTCGCACATCGTGCTCGACGAGGTGCACGCGCAGAAGACGCACGACCTTCTGAATGTGCTGCAGTCGGCCGCCGGCGCGCGCGCAAACGCGCTGTGGCTCTACACCACCACCGAGGGCTACGAAAACCCCGGACCCTGGCCTGAACTGCGCCGCTTCGCGCAGCAGTTGCTCGAAGGCATCTTCGAGGCCGATCACTTCTTCGCCGTTATCTATGCACTCGACGACGAGGAAGGTGAGCGCGGCAAGCCTGGCTTCATGCAGGCAGACGAGGACTTCGACGAGTCGAAGTGGATCAAGGCGAACCCGCTGATCGAGGTGAATCCCATCCTCCTGCAGAAGATCCGGGAGGCCGCGATCGAGGCGAAGCGCATGCCCGGGCGCCATGCAGAATTCAAGATCAAGCGGCTGAACAGGCAGAGTTCGACCGCTAAGGGATGGATCCGATTCGAGAACTGGAAGGCGTGCGCGAAGGCCGTCGACCTCGCGTTCCTGAAGCCCTATCCCTGCTGGGGCGCGCTTGACCTCGCGAGTACCACGGACTTGGCGAGCTTTCGGCTGCTCTGGAATATCGGCGGGCATTACTACACATGGGGCCGCCGGTGGGTATCTGAAAAAGCAGTCGCTCACCGCACGGTGCGCGGCACGGTGCCGTATGCCGCGTGGGTCGGAGCCGGGCTGCTCGAGGTCACGCCTGGCGAGGTGATCGACCACGACGTCATCGAGGAAGCGATCCTCGATGCTAAGGCGCAGTACGCGCTGCGCTCGATCCACTATGACCGCTGGAACGCGGACCAGATCGTCAAGAATCTGAAGAAAGCCGGGGTCGAGATGGTCGAATTCATCCAGGGGGCGAAGAGTTACAACCCGGCGATGAAGGCGTTCGAGCGGGCGTACCTTTCCGGCAAGCTCAGCTACGGCGCGGACCCGGTTCTCACGTGGTGCGCGTCAAACGTCGTGGTGCGCTATGACGCGAACCTCAACATGGCGCCGGACAAGCAGCGTTCGGCCGACAAGATCGACGACCTGGTGGCGCTCCTGATGTCGTTCGGCGGCGCGGTCGGAGCGCTAGGCGAGGGTGACATCGACGAATGGCTCAAAGACCCGGTGCTCGTGGCGTGAGGATCTTCGCACTGCTGTACGAGGGATGGAGGCGCGGTTACCTGCCTGATCTGGCCGATGTCTTCGCCTTCGGCGGGCTGGGCGTCGCGTGCTACGGCATCGCGCAGTTCAGCCAGCCTGTGGCGTGGATCGTTGGCGGCGCGGTGCTGTTCGGGCTCGGCGTGCGGAAAGGAAGCTGATGGGAATCCTGAGCAAGCTCGCGCGTCGACCGCAGGCCGCTGCGCAGCAAGGCTCCGCCGCGATGACACCGATGTCCTCCGAGCTCATCAAGTGGCTCTCGGGTCACACCTCGAGCGGCAAGGCGGTGAACGAGAAGACGATGCTCGGGGTATCGGCCGCCTGGTGCTGCCGGCGCATTCTATCCGAGTCGATCGGGATGCTGCCGTGGGCGATATTCAAGAAGGAGCCTAACGGCAACGCCGAGAAGGCGGACGACTACTGGTTGCACGACATCCTCGCGCTGTCGCCGAATCGGGACCAGACCTCCCCAGAGTTCCGCGAATCGAAGACGATGGGCCTCACCGGTGAGGGCAACGCCTACTCGCTGATCGAGAAGATAGGTCGGCGCATCTCCTCACTCACGCCGATATTCGGCGTCAAGGCTCACCGAAAGGATGGCGGCAATACAAACGCGCCGGGCATCTCTGAAGGCGACGTGTTCTTCCGCTTTAACGACCGCGGAAGGCCGATTGATCTGCCCCGCGACAAGGTGTGGCAGGTGAAGGGCTGGGGGCCGAGCCTTCTCGAGGGGCTTTCGCCGATCATGGCAGCGCGGGAAGCCCTTGGCGGGGCGCTCGCGCAGGAGGAGTTCGCGAACCGGTTCTTCGCGCAGGGCGGATTCCCGGCGGGCACGGTGTCGTATCCCGGCTGGCTCACCAAGGAACAGAAGGTCGAGGCGCAGGAAGCGCTTCAGAAGATGGTCGGGGGTTTGGGCAACGCGCATCAGATCGCGCTCTTCCAGGGCGGCATGAAGCCCGAGCCCTGGAACACGATGAACCTTGAGGAGATGCAGTTCATCATCGCCCGAAGGTTCTCGGTGCTGGAAATCTGCCGCTTCTACCGCGTGCCGCCGCACATGGTGGCCGAGCTCGAAAAGGGCGCGTCCTACGCGTCAATCGAGCAGATGTCGCAGGAGTTCGTGATGTTCACGCTGATGCCCTACCTCACGCGGTTCGAGGCGTCGGTGTCGAAGTGGCTGATCCCTGCGGAGGACCGCCGGCGTTATTTCCTGCGCTTCAACTTCGAGGGGCTGCTGCGCGCCGACTCCAAGGGCCGAGCCGAGATGTACGCCTCGGGTGTCCAGAATGGATGGCTCAATAGAAATGAAGTGCGCGCCAAGGAAAATATGAACCGCGTCGAGGGCCTTGACGGCTTTACCGCGCAGACGAACCTTGCGTCCGTCGAGAAGATTGTCGAGGGCGCGGTGGGCAAGGCGGTGGACAAGGCATTCGCGAGGATTCTCGCCGCGCGCGAAATGGAAAGGGTTTCCCCATGAGCAAACTCATTATCCCAAAGTTCAACTCGCTGCAGCTTCCGCAGGGCGTTTCGTTCGAGCTCATGCCGAGCGCGCTTGCGCGATGGAACGGGGCGCTCGCCGCGAAAGAAGAAGATGAGGACAAGGACGCGACGATCGACATCTACGACATCATCGGCTCCGACTGGATGGGCTCCGGGTGGACTGCAAAGCGCGTCGCCGGAATCCTGCGCAACAACCGCAAGAAAAACATCACCGTCAACCTCAATAGCCCTGGTGGCGATCTCTTCGAGGGCATCGCGATCTACAACCTGCTTCGCGATCACGACGGGGAGATCACGACCCGCACTGTCGGGCTCGCCGCCTCCGCAGCTTCCGTAATCGCCATGGCCGGCGACACAATCCAAATTGCCCGCGCCGGCTTCATGATGATTCATAACGTATGGGTGCTCGCGATGGGGAACCGCAACGACCTGCGGGATGCGGCAGATCAGCTCGAGACCTTTGACGACACCCTCGCCTCGGTCTACGCCGCGCGCACCAAAAACGAGAAGAAGAACATCGCCAAGCTCATGGACAAGGAGACGTGGTTCTCCGGCGAGCAGGCGATCGAGGACGGCTTCGCCGACGAACTGATGCCGGCGGATCAGGTCGAGGAAAAGGAACCCGCGGACGCGAAAGCAAGCCTGCGGGCATTGGACGCGCAACTCGCACGACGTGGCATTTCGCGCAACGAGCGGCGCACCATGATCAAGGCATTCAAGGATCTGTTCGGCACGCCGAGCGCTGCCGAATTGCAGGACCGGAGTATGCAGGACGCTGCTCCGAAGGCCACGCAGGACGCTGGCGACGGTGAAGTGAAACGTATGGTCGATTCGTTCCTCGAGTCGATCGCGACCTAACCCAGATGTAAGGAGCAGTTCATGAATTCCACGAAGTTTCTGTGGGGGCTGACCATTGCCCTCGTTGCCGTCGCCGCCCTCGCGGTCGGTGCCGGCGTGTTCGATCTCGACACCGCCATCGCAGGCGTCACCATGGCTGAAGGCGTCGCAGTCGCCGACCTTAAGGCCCTCGAGAAGGCGATGAAGGACGCCTTCGACCAGATGGGCGTCAACCTTCGAAAAGCCCAGGAGGTCGCCGACAACGCACTCGCCGAATCGAAGAAGTACGGCGGCGTGATCGAGGCGAAGACCAATGACAAACTGAAGGAGATCGACGAGAACCGCATCAAGGTGCAGGACGAAGTGCTGGCGATCCGCGCGCAGGTGCTCGAGGTAGCGCAGAAGCTCGCCACCGTCCCGCAGGGCGGTTCCGGGGCCGAGCAGAAGGCGCTCCATGAGCTCATCGTCGAGTCCGACGCCTGGAAGGCCAATCAGGGCAAGGCCAACCCGACGAAGATGGACCCGGTGACGATCGGCACCTTCCACTACCGCGGCGCGCGGTTCTTCAATGCGCCGATCACCAACCCGAACCCGCTCACCAACGATCAGCCGCTGGTCCCGGCGGAACGTGTGCCCGGGATCATCACGCCGGCGGAACAACGCCTGTACATCCGGGACTTGCTGCCGCAGGCGCGCGCCACGTCGAACCTGATCGAGTTCGCGTCGGAAGCGACCTTTACCAGCAACGCGCGCCCGCAGGGCGATACCTCCCCGGTGGGCCACGGCGAGGGTGAGCAGAAGGCAGAGTCCGCCTTCACCTTCACCCTCTCGAATGCGCCGGTCGTTACCGTCGCGCACTGGATCCCTGCGTCGCGCCAAGTGCTTTCCGACGCGAGCTTCTTGCAGGGGCATCTCAGCACGCGACTGCTCTACGGCCTGAAGCTGGAAGAGGAGCAGGAACTGCTGACCGGCACCGGCGCTGCGGGCGAGCTCAACGGCCTGAACAATCAGGCTGCGGCGTACTCGCAGGGCGTGACGAACGACACGATCCTCGACACGCTGCTGAAAGCGATCCTCCAGGTGAGCCTCAGCAACTACGAGGCTTCGGCGTTCGTGCTGCACCCGACGAACTGGTACGCAGCGATGCTCCTGAAGGACACCACCAACCGCTATCTCTTCAGCGACCCGCAGTCGATGGTCGCGCCGCGGGTGTGGGCGAAGCCGGTGGTCGCATCCCAGACGCAGACGCTCGGGCGGTTCCTGGCAGGCGCGTTCTCGATGGGCGCGCAGATCTGGGACAAGGAAGACGCCACGGTGCGCATCAGCGAGAACGTGAACGACCACTTCATCAGGAACATGGTCGCCATTCTGTGCGAAGAGCGGTTGGCTCTCACGATCTATCGCACGACTGCGTTCGTCTACGGCAACACGTCGCACGACGGCTGATCGGCGCAGCAATGAGCGGGGCGGGCTTTCGGGCTCGCCCCGTTTTTTTGCGAGGCATCAAATGATCCAGCTTATTGCGGCGCTGGACATCGGGTCCTGCATCTGGTGTCCGCCGACAAAATCCGGTGATGCCGTGTGGGTGCGCGATGAACACGCAGCACGGCATCTCATCGAGCACGGTTTCTGCAAGCTCCCTGACGGGCCGGCCGAAGCGCCGCTCGCGAGCGAAGTTAAGCCGGCGGGACCGGCATTCCGAAAGCATTCCGCAGGAGCGGTTCATGGCCGCTCGATCGCTTCTGCGTCATTGAAAGGGCTTGGGAGCGGCAGGCTGTCGTCTGCATCGGCGGCGGCCCTTGTCTCACCGCAGAGGCTTTAGAGCGTATCCGCATCGCGCAGGCCGATGGTCGCGCGCGCGTGATCGCGGTGAACGATGCGTACCTCGTGGCGCCGTGGGCCGACATCTGCTACTTCGCCGACGCGCGCTGGTGGAAGTGGCACACCGACGGCATCGCGAAGAAGTGGCCGTGGGTGAGTTTTACGGCGGAGGAAGTGAAGAAAGCCTTCGCCGAATTCCGCGGGCAAAAGGTGACGATCTTCAACACTGGAATGCTGGTCGCTGATCCGACGGTGTTCATGCTGCACAACCACGGCTCCGACGAATTGAGTGAGAAGCCGAATGGCGTGCATACGGGATCGAACGGCGGCTACCAGGCGATCAACATCGCGGTGCTCGCCGGAGGGAATCCGATATTGCTCGTGGCCTATGACATGCGCTTCCAGCAAGGCAAGTCGCATTCGCACAACGGACATCCGCTGAAGCATAGCGAAAGCGCCTACCTCGGCTATGCCAATCGGTTCGGCTCGATGCTGCCGCAACTGAAGAGGCTCAAGGTCGAGGTGCTGAATTGCACGCCGGGCTCGGCGATCAAGGCGTTCCAGTTCGTGCCGCTGGAGGAAGCCCTTTGCCGCGCGCCTTCGTTCTGATCAGGGATAAGCCCTGGTATAGGCGCCAGGCATTCGCGTCGGGGCTGAAGGCGGTGGGCTTCGAGGTATTGCTGCGGGGTCCTGATCGAGCCCGACCGGGCGACGTGCTCGTGCAGTGGCCCCGCTACGCAGGAAACCATGAAATCGCAAGCCGATTCGAGCGAGAAGGCGGACGAGTCTTCGTCGCGGAAAACGGATACCTCGGCGCTACCGGAAGCTCGCCGAAATTCGATGTGCATCCCGCTGGCCCGCAGCCCGGGCATTACTACGCGCTGTCGGAGGGTTGGCACAACGGCCGCGGCAGATCCCCTGCCGGCGGGCCTGAGCGCTTCGAGGCTCTCGGAGTAGAGCTCAAGCCCTGGCGGGCCGAGGGCGAGCATGTGCTGGTATGCCCGAACCGCTCGTTCGGGGTCGATGTGCAGGTGATGCGCGCGGATTGGGCGGAGCGCCGCGCTGAGCGGCTACGCAAGGCTACACGGCGGCCGGTGCGGGTGAGGGCGCACCCGGGCAACGACGCGCCCAAACGGCCTCTGAGCGAGGATTTGCGGGGTTGCTGGGCGGTGTTCGTTTGGAGCTCCAGCGTCGCGGTGCACGCCCTTCTGGAGGGCATCCCGGCCTACATCGAGGCGCCCTACCAGATCCTGAAAGGGGCGGGCGCGAGCGGGCCTGTGGATAACCCGGTCCTACCCGACCGGCTGCCGCACTTCGTGCGCCTCGCGTGGGCGCAGTGGCGGTTGGAGGAGATCGAAAGCGGGGCGGCGTTCAGAGCGCTGCTGTGCCGCTGACCTCCGCCGAAAAGAGTAGGCGGTATCGACACCAGCATCCGGATCGCGTGCGGGCCTCGTACAAGGCTTGGCGGGATCGCAACCTTGATGCTCAACGGAAGCGAGTGCGGGATTGGTTGGCTGCCGATCCCGGGCGCCGCAGCATCGCGCGCTCGATGCAGAGAACCGCTATCAAGCGTGCGACACCTGCGTGGGCCGATAAGGCGGCCATCAGGGCCGTGTATGAGCAGGCGCGGCGGATCACTTCTGGAACCGGCGTCCAGCACCACGTCGACCACATCGTGCCGTTGCGCGGCCGAGGAGTTTGCGGCCTGCACGTGCCGTGGAATCTGCAGGTGCTGGCGGCCGCGCTGAACATCCGGAAGTCGAACTCGTGCCACATGTGACGTGCTACCCCCAGCCAGGCAAGACGCGCTCGCACCTGGTGATGGAGGCATTCGCCGAGGGCGCTTGCGGCGAGGTGTACACGAAGCCGGCCACGGTGCTCGAGCCCGGTGCTGCAGCGTTTTACGGCGTGGTCGGGATCGAACATCTGGTGCGCCTCGCGATCGCCGAAAGGCGCGATTGGTACTACGGCGACAACGCGTTCTTCGACTGCGCGCGGGGGCGCTACTTCCGCTTCGCGCGCAACGCCGTGCAGCTCGCGCACACGGCACCGCCGGACCACGAGCGCTACCGGGCGCTCGGCCTCGAGGTGAAGCCGTGGAAGAGGTACGGCGAGCACATCGTGGTGGTTGAACAAAGCGAGCATTTCCTCGGTCTCGTTGGCGCGAGGCACTGGCTGCTGCGCGTACTCGACGAGATTGTCCAGCACACCGATCGGCCGCTGCGCATCCGACGCTGGCGGCGGGACAAGGAGAAAGCGGCCGCGCTTCTGCAGGGTGACCTAGAGGGCGCGTGGGCGCTGGTTACGCACATGAGCGCTGCGGCGAACGAAGCGCTGCTCGCCGGGGTGCCGGTGTTCGTCTCTGGGCTCTGCGCGGCGAGCCCAATGGCGAGCGGCGAGCTTTCGGAGATCGAAAAGCCCCGCTACCCGGACGGGCGTGAAGAGTGGGCCGCTGGGCTTGCGGGGCAACAGTGGACGCTGGACGAGATCAAGTCCGGCATCGCGTGGAGGGCGCTGAACGCGTGAACAGCAAGGGCTGGTTCAAGGTCGCTGGCGTTCAAGACGGAACGCGGACGCTCGAAGAACAGATGCAGGGCATAGGACGCGCGTTGCGCGAGGCGCGCGGCAAGACGGTGCTCGACGCCGGCTGCGCCGAGGGTTTCATCGCGATCGAGTTCGCCAAGGCGGGCGCGGCGCTCGTCGACGCGGTAGACAACAACGAGAACTTCGTCCGGTCGGCGCGCCGGTACGGCAAGCGGCTTGTGAAAAGCGTCGTCCATGCGCGTTTTTGCGATCTGAACGTGGGACTGCCGGAGGGTTGCGCGCAGAGCTATGAGATCGTGCTGGCTCTGGCAATCCTGCACAAGGCGCTCGATGTGCAGGCGATGACACGGCTCCTGGCGAAAGCTTGCTCCGGGCTCATGGTGGTTCGGCTGCCTCGGAAGTCATACGGCTTCATCCCTGCGAAGCACGGCAACTCGAGCTGCGACCTCAACGAGGAGATGCCGGCGCTCGGCTTCCGGCTCGAATCTGTGGAGCAAGGACCGCGCGATGAGCTGGTCCAATACTGGAGGGCGCTAGGTGGGCGTGGGTGATGAAATCATGGTGACCGGCCATGCGCGCGAGCTCCAGATGAAAGACCCGCGCAAGGTGCGCTTGGACTACGGCGGGAAAAAGGTTTGGAACGAGATCTTCAACCACAATCCGCGCATCGCGCGTTACGACGAGGAGGGAGATTTTCAGATCTATCAGGCCCGCTTGAACGGCGTGCGGCCATACGCCACCGCGAAGACCATAGACCGCTGGACGTGGTGCGAATACAAGCCGCCGATTGGGGAGATTTACTTCCAACCCGAGGAGCTGAAATTTGCGGCGCGGCACGATCCCCACGTCGTGATTGAGCCGAACGTGAAGGGAGGAGCCTCTCCGAATAAGGATTGGGGGCTTGATCGCTGGACGCACCTCGTGCAGATGCTGCGCGCCGCAGGGTTGCGGCCGGTGCAGTTTGGCCAGCGCGGCACGCGGCGCGTGCCCGGGACGGATTTCATCGAGACGCCCACCTTCAGACTTGCTGCGGCGGTGCTGGCGCGGGCGAGGGCCGCAGTGCTGCACGAAGGCGGATTGCATCACGCCGCAGCGGCAGTCGGCGTGCGTGCGGTGGTGATCTACGGCGGCTATATCAGCCCTCAGCAAACGGGCTATGACATGCACGCGAACCTCTTCACGGGCCGAAAACCCTGCGGAATGCGTATCCCATGCCGGCACTGCAAGCGCGCGATGCAGGACATACCTCCCGACATGGTGATGGGCGCACTCAAGCGTCTGCTTGATGAGACATCGCAGCGCGCCTGCGCAGCATCGACGGCGTAGACGCGAGCGACGATCCGATATCGCATGGGCAAAGGTAAATGACGCTAACCGCCTTCTACGACCTGGAATTCGGGCCGGTCAGTTTCGATTTCGTCACGTTCCTGGTGCGCGCAATGATGGAGCGCGACCGGCGCGGCTGCGATGGCCTGCACGTGGTTGTCGTGCCGCACGAAGCAGGCTTGGGAGGCTTCTCGCGGCACTGGGGCCCGCACGATGAGGCGGCGACGCGCTGGAGGTTATGGCACATCGTCGTCGCGGCCTGCCCGCTGGCGGGGGCCACGGTGACGCTGGCGGCGACCCGCGAGCAGGCGCGGAAAATGTCCTACCGCGCAGAGCATTCTTGGGCACCTGAAGGGAAGGCGCATCTAGCAGCGCCGATCATGGACGCAGCACGCAAGGGAACGCCGGTGCCGCGGCTGGCGGCGACCGAGGCGGCGCGGCGCTATGTCGACGCGTGGCTGGTGCGCGAAGGGCGCAAGGTGGTCACACTCACGATGCGCAGGCAGTCGAACGACCCCGCGCGCAACGCCGACCGCGCCGCATGGCTTGCGCTGGCGGCGTGGCTCGAGAAGGTCGGCTATTGCGTCGTGACGCTGGACGACGCCCATGATGCCCTGTGCAAGGGGCGCGGATACGTGGAGCTCGACGTAGACCTTCGCCTCGCGCTCTACGAGAGAGCGGCAATGAACGTGGTCGGGAACAACGGCCTGGCGGCGCTGCTGTGGCACTCGGCGGCCCCATACCTACGCGTGGCCGCCGGGCTGCCTGCGGAGTGGAAAGCGAACATCGGTCTCGCGCAGGGCGAGCAGATCCCGTGGGCTACACGAGATCAGGTGCTCATGTACGCGCCAGATACTTTCGAGGCGATGCGCGCGGCCCTCACCGACTGGGAGAATGCAAAACCATGAATCTCGACGCCGTGCACCGAGGAATTTTCATTCCGTTCACCCGCATGGGGAACGTGACCTCGGAGGATCTGTTCGAGCCGCGCGAGCAGGAAATCTTCGACTTCTATGAGCGTAACCAGGCACGTTACTCGCGCGCGATGGATGTCGGCGCGAACATTGGCATCCATACCGTCCTGATGGCGAAGCAGCGCTGGCAGGTTTTGGCATTCGAGCCAGACCCGCAGCACTACGAGCATCTCCTCGCCAATATCAAGAGAAACAGTGTCGCGGATCGCGTGGTCCATTATCAATTCGCGCTGGACAACAAGATGGGCGAGGTGGACTTCGTGCGAGTGCTTGGCAACACCACGGCCTCGCATATCGCCGGCAGCCGCGAGTTCCATGGAGAGGTGGAGCGATTCAAGGTGCCGACCCTGGATTGCAGGGCGTACTTCGATCTAGTCGACTTTGCGAAGATCGACGTCGAGGGCCACGAGGCGGCCCTGCTTATGACAGTGACGCCGGAACAAGCGAAGCGCATCGACTTCATGGTCGAGGTGGGGAGCCTCGCCAATGCCGAGGCCATCTTCTCGCACTTCCACGGCTGGGCGCGGATGTGGTCGCAGAAGACCGGCTGGAAGCAGGTAAAAGCCCTGGGCGACATGCCGACGCATTACACGCACGGCAGCCTGTTCATCGGGGAGCAATGGGCGTGAATCTCGCAGCCGAACTCGAGCAGAACCAGCATGTCGGAGTCGCGCCGACGGCCGCGTTGCGCTGCCAGCGCTATCGGCGGCGTATCCTTGAGATGTCGCAGCAGGTCACCGCCTTGCACATGGCCTCGGCGTTCTCCTGCCTCGAGATGGTGGACGTGGTCTACCAGCGGCTGCTGCGGCCGGCCGACGTATTTTTGATGTCCAAGGGACACGGCTGCCTCGCGCAGTATGTGGTGCTGGAGGACTTAGGGGTCCTTCCACGGGCAGACCTGGATGCCTTCTGTACGGCTTCAGGACGCCTTGGCACGCATCCGGACATCGGCCCTGGCATCCATGCCTCCACAGGCTCGCTTGGCCACGGCCTCGGTATCGCCGCAGGCATGGCCTACGCGACGAAGCTTCAGGAGAGCGGACGTATGGTGTACGTGATGCTTTCCGACGGCGAGCTGCAGGAGGGCTCGACCTGGGAGGCGATGATGGTGGCGGCAAACCTCGGCCTCGACAACCTGGTCGCGCTCGTCGATCTGAACGATTTTCAGTCGCTCGGCCGCGCCTCGGAGCTGCACCCGCACCTCTACCCGGTCGCGGAGAAGGCGCGCGCGTTCGGCTGGGAAGCGGCGGTGGTCGATGGCCATAACCCCGACGCGGTGTGCGCCGCTGCGGTGGGGCGCAGCGGCGAGCAGCCATTTCTGCTCGCCGGACGCACCGTCAAGGGCAAAGGCGTGTCCTTCATGGAGAACGTGCCGATCTGGCACTACCGCTCCCCGAGTCCGCAGGAGTACACGCAGGCGATGGCTGAGCTTGGCGGAAACCCATTCCCGGAGAATGAGGGCACGTGAGGAACGCGTTCGCCGAGGCGTTCTACGAAGCCGCCTGCGAGGACCAGCGGCTGTGCATGGTAGTTGCAGACCTCTCGCCCGCTGGCTCGATGGAGAAGTTTCGCGAGCGCTTCCCGCGTCGTTTCATCAACACCGGGGTTGCCGAGCAGGCGATGATCGGCCTGGCCGCCGGGCTGGCTGCTTCAGGACTTCGGCCCTTCGCGTACACCATCGCCACCTTCGCGCTATACCGGCCTTTCGAGTTCGTGCGCGACGATCTCTGCTACCAAAATCTTCCGGTGACCGTGGTCGGCATGGGTGCGGGGCTCTCGTACTCGACCTTGGGCAGCACGCATCACGCGCAGGAGGACGTCGCGGTGGCCTGCGCGCTGCCGAACCTCACGGTGCTCGCGCCATGCGACCCGGCCGAGACGCGGCTCTGCACGAGATGGTGCGCCACCGAGGCGCGCGGGCCCGTGTACCTGCGCTTGGGCAAGGCGGACGAGCCAGACCTTACGACCGGTGCCGATACATTCAGATTCGGGAAGCTGCGCTACCTGCAGCGCGGTGCGGACGTCTGCATTCTCGGCTACGGGCCGATCCTCGAGCGTGGCCGAGAACTAGCTAGGCGACTCGAGGCGCAAGGCGAGAGCGTGTCGCTCGTGTCGGCGCATACACTGAAGCCGCTCGATGTCGAGGGGATCGTGCAGGCGCTCGCGAGCCATCGCCGGATGGTCGTGCTCGAGGAGATGACGCCGCACGGCCTCGGGCTGCGCGTCAAGGCAATCGCCCACGATTGCATGGCGTGGGCGCGCATCGAAGCTTTCGCGCTGCGCGACGAGTTCATCCACTGCTACGGCACGCGCGACGACATTCTTGCTGCCCACGGGCTTGGTCTCGACACCATGGAAGCAAGGATCTAATGACCCACCTCGTCATCGGCGCTCGCGGATTCATCGGCTCGGCGCTTATGCGCAGGCTCGGCGCTGCTGCATGCGGCACCAGCAGGAGGGACGGCGAGTCCGATTACGTCTTCGATCTGCTGAACTTTCAGGATGTACCGGAAGCAGACACCGTCTACATCTGCGCCGGGGCCAACGGTGCGAAGGCGTGCGAGGGCAATCAGGATGCATTCCTGGTCAACGTTGACGCGCCGGTAAAAATCTCGCACATCGTTACCGGGAGAGGCGGATTCGTCGTCTACATCTCCAGCATGTCGGTGGAGTGGCTGAGCGCTGCGTATCAGAGGCAGAAGCTGACGGCGGAAACTGTACTGCGGGTTATGCCGGGGGTCGGCGTGGTGCGCGCCGGCAGGGTGCTCAAGACCAACATAGACGATCTATGCGACACGATGATCCGCGTGGGGAGAGATCGCGTTTGCGGCGTCACGCGCTGGGGCAACGACGACATCGCCTACCAGAAATGAAGGCGCTTTACCGTCTCAGCAGGAGGATTGCCGGATTTGATTTCTTCAGTTGGCTGATGCTGGCGCAGGCGGCCGGCGCCACCGAGGTCGTGTTCGACCCGGACTCGCCGAAGACGAACAAATGGCCCGAGCGGGAAGTCCTTAAGCGCTTCGAGAGCATCCTGCTGCCCGGGCCTGCGCTAGCCGGGATGCCGGTGTCGATCGGCAAAGAAGGCGAAGACTTCTGGGAAACAGACATGCGCTATCTGATCGCGCACGTCCGGGACGGCAAGCCGATTCAGCGCCTGCGCAGCGTGCTGCCGCCGGCGAAGGAGCGCTACACGGTGACCATTCGCAGGACCGAGCGTCGCCCGGAGCGCAATTCGAATGAGCCCGCCTGGCGCGCATTCGCCGCGGAGATCGGCGCGCGCGTTATCGAGGACTACGACGTTGAGCCGATAGGGCTTCATGAGCGCATGGCGCTCTACGCCGGGGCGGAGATGAACTTTTTTCTATGCAACGGGCCGCTGCATATCTGCGGCCTGAGCGAGTATCCCCTGATGTGTTTCCGCTGCGACCAGATGGTCGGTGCTTTAGAAGCAACTGGCATCGCGCGCGGCGAGCAGTATCCGTGGCACCGGCCGAACCAGCGGCTGATCTACGAGCCGGATGAGTTACCGGTTCTGCGGCGGCATTTCAAGATGTGGCGCGAGACTGTGGAGGCTTGATGTTCGAGTTCGGTGGCTGGCATTTTCCGGATGGGGAGGCTCACTTTCCGGACTGGATGCGCAAGCGCAATGAAGTCGTCGACGGGCGACTCACGTATCAGTATCACAAGCTCAGCGCGGCCATGGCGCACGTGAAGCAATTCAGGGTCGCCGTGGATGTCGGCGCGCATATCGGAACCTGGGCGTATTAC
>JAXMJU010000256.1:0-12985 GCA_034376265.1 Sulfuritalea sp. | reverse complement strand
GCAGGCGTCGCCGGCCTCCTCGGCTGATGGAAAACGGCAGGATGAAGCGGACCACCGGGATCACGCCGACGTGAACCCGACCCTCCATCCTGCCGCCGTTCTTTACCAGGGCGCAAAGCCCTTCCCGGCACTTTCGGCCTGCGAGCATTTCGCTGGTTCGGAGAAAAACCTGCGCAAGGCGCTGCAGTTGCAGGCCGAACTGGCCGTCGACGAACGCTCCGTGTTCGACGTCACCGGCGATTGCGAGGACGGCGCGCCAACCGGCCGCGAAGCCGAGCATGCCGCCATGATTGCCGACCTGCTGCACGATCCCGTCAATCGTTTCGGACGCTTCGGCGCGCGCATCCATGATGTGACCCACCCGCATTGGCGCGACGATCTGCAAATCATTGTCGGCCGGGCCGGACAGCAGGTGGCTTACATCGTGCTGCCCAAGGTCGGCAATGCCGACGACGCGCTGACCCAGATCGCGGCACTCGACGAAGCGCGGCAGCGGCATGGCATAGCACGCGAAATCCCCGTGCATGTGCTGATCGAAACACCCGGCGCGCTGCACGAAGCCTGGCAGATCGCCGCCCTGCCTCGTGTCGAGTCCATCGACTTCGGACTGATGGATTTCGTCAGCGCCCATCATGGCGCGATTCCCGGCAGCGCCATGCAGTCGCCGGGTCAGTTTTCCCATCCGCTGATCGCCCGCGCCAAATGCGAAATCGCTGCCGCCGCCTTGGGCAACGGCGTGATTCCCGCACACAACGTGACCACCGAACTCAACGATCCCGATGTGGCGCGCGAGGATGCGCGTCGCGCCCGCAGCGAGTTCGGCTTCCTGCGCATGTGGAGCATCCATCCGCGCCAGATCCAGCCCATCGTCGAGGCGATGCGCCCCGACTTTGCCGAAGTGACGGAAGCCGCCGGCATCCTGCTTGCCGCACAGAATGCCAGTTGGGGGCCGATTGCCTGGGAAGGCAAACTGCACGACCGCGCCTCCTACCGCTACTACTGGGAGCTGGTGCGCCGCGCATACGCTACCGGCGTCCCCCTGCCGGCAGAAGCCCGACACAGATTCTTTCACCCCGCCGCACACGACCACCCACAACACGATTCCCACTGATTCCAACGAGAGGACGTCATCATGCTTGTAGCCTATCGCCAACACGTCGCTGAACGCGCCAGCCTTGGTATCCCGCCCCTGCCGCTGACCAAGCAGCAGACCGAAGAACTGGTCGCCCTGCTGAAGGCCCCACCCAAGGGCGAGGAAGCCTTCCTCGTCGACCTGATCACCCAGCGCGTTCCGGCAGGTGTGGACGACGCCGCCAAGGTCAAGGCCGAATTCCTCGCAAAAGTTGCCGCTGGCGACACGGCGTGCCCGCTGATTTCGCGCGAAAAGGCCACCGAACTGCTCGGCACCATGGTCGGCGGCTACAACGTGAAGCCGCTGATCGACGTGCTCGACGATGCCGTGGTCGGCGCCACCGCCGTTAAGGCGCTGAAGTCCACGCTGCTGATGTTCGACTTCTTCCACGATGTCGCCGAAAAGGCCAAGTCCGGCAGTGCCAACGCCAAGGCCGTGATGCAGTCCTGGGCCGATGCCGAATGGTTCACCCAGCGCGCCGCAGTGCCGCAGAAGATTTCGGTCACCGTGTTCAAGGTCACCGGCGAAACCAACACCGACGATCTCTCCCCGGCACCCGACGCCTGGAGCCGCCCCGACATCCCGCTGCATGCGCTGGCCATGCTGAAGAATGCCCGCGACGGCATCACGCCGGAAAAGCCCGGCGAACGCGGTCCGATGAAACTGATCGAGGAACTCAAGAAGAAGGGCCACGCGGTCGCCTACGTCGGCGACGTGGTCGGCACCGGCTCCTCGCGCAAGTCGGCGACCAATTCCGTGCTGTGGTGGACCGGCGACGACATTCCCTTCGTCCCCAACAAGCGCTACGGCGGCTTCTGCCTCGGCAGCAAGATCGCCCCGATCTTCTTCAACACCCAGGAAGATGCCGGCGCCTTCCCCATCGAGTGCGACGTTTCGCAAATGCACATGGGCGATGTCATCGACATCTACCCCTATGAGAAAAAAGTCGAGAAGAACGGCGCAACGATTTCGACCTTCGACTACAAGTCGGAAGTGCTGCTCGACGAAGTGCGCGCCGGCGGTCGCATCAACCTGATCATCGGCCGCGCCCTGACCGCCAAGGCCCGCGAATTCCTCGGCCTGGCCGCTTCCACCCTGTTTCGCCTGCCGCAGCCGCCGGTCGATTCCGGCAAGGGATTCTCGCTGGCGCAGAAGATGGTCGGCCGCGCCTGCGGCTTCCCCGAAGGCAAAGGGGTACGCCCCGGCACCTACTGCGAGCCGAAGATGACCTCGGTCGGCAGCCAGGACACCACCGGCCCGATGACCCGCGACGAACTGAAAGACCTCGCTTGCCTCGGCTTCTCGGCCGACCTGGTGATGCAGTCCTTCTGCCACACCGCGGCCTATCCGAAGCTGGTCGACGTCAAGACCCACCGCACCCTGCCCTCCTTCATCACCGCGCGCGGCGGCATCTCGCTGAAGCCCGGCGACGGCGTGATCCACTCCTGGTTGAACCGCCTGCTGCTGCCTGACACGGTGGGCACCGGTGGCGACAGCCACACCCGCTTCCCGATCGGCATTTCCTTTCCGGCCGGCTCCGGCCTGGTAGCCTTCGCCGCCGCCACCGGCGTGATGCCGCTGGATATGCCGGAGTCGGTGCTGGTGCGCTTCAAGGGCTCGCTGACTGAGGCCGGCAAGCGCGGCATCACGCTGCGCGACCTGGTCAATGCGATCCCCTTCTACGCCATCAAGCAAGGTCTGTTGACCGTCGCCAAGCAGGGCAAGAAGAACATCTTCTCCGGCCGCATCCTCGAAATCGAGGGCCTGCCCGACCTCAAGGTGGAACAGGCCTTCGAACTCACCGATGCCTCCGCCGAACGCTCCGCCGCCGGCTGCGCCGTGCGCCTGAACAAGGAGCCGATCGTCGAGTACATGCGCTCCAACATCACCCTGATGAAGTGGATGATCGCCGAAGGCTACGAGGACAAGCGCGCCCTGGGCCGCCGCGTCAAGGCCATGGAAGCCTGGATCGCCAAGGGCACCCTGCTCCAGCCCGATGCCGATGCCGAGTACGCCGCCGTGATCGAAATCGACCTGGCCGACGTCAAGGAACCGATCCTGGCCTGCCCCAACGATCCGGACGACGTCAAGCTGCTCTCCGACGTCGCCGGCGAGAAGATCGACGAGGTCTTCATCGGCAGCTGCATGACCAACATCGGCCACTTCCGCGCCGCCGGCAAGGTGCTCGAAGGCAAGACCGACATCCCGACCCGCCTCTGGATCGCCCCGCCGACCAAGATGGACGCCATGATCCTCAACGAGGAAGGCTACTACGCCATCCTCGGCAAGTCCGGCGCACGCATGGAAATGCCCGGCTGCAGCCTGTGCATGGGCAACCAGGCGCAGATCAGGAAGGGCAGCACCGCGGTGTCGACTTCGACGCGCAACTTCCCCAACCGGCTCGGCATCGACACCCGCGTTTATCTAAGCTCCGCCGAACTGGCGGCGGTGACGGCACTGATGGGCAAGATCCCGACCGTGGCCGAGTACATGGAGCAGGTCCAGACAGTGAACGCCAAGGCCGCCGACGTCTATCGCTACATGAACTTCGACCAGATCGCCGAGTTCAAGGAAGTGGCGGATACGGTGACGGTGTAGGCGGCATTTCGGCGCCGTATCGCCAGCGCCAACTCTTCAAATCAAACGCCCCCGACGGGAAACTGTCGGGGGCGTTTTTCGTGTGTGGAATCATCCGCCTGTCGAGGCGCTCGTCACGCCGCATCCAGCGCCATGCCCTTGTCCAACTGATTGCGATACAGGTCGACCACCGGAAAACACAGCTCATAGTCGCCCCACACCAGTTCGCCATACTCGATGCGAAAGGCAGCGAAGCGTGCCGCATCGAGATAGGCGCGAATTTCGGGATGTTGCGAGCGCTGAAGGAAAGGCTTGAAGTCGATCACCTGCACCTTGCCATCGTCGAAAGTGAGTCGAATCCGGCAATCGCCGGCCGGCTCGGCGGTAATGATATTGATGACGCTAGGGTTCATTTCAGTCTCCTCGTGATGCGCTCCGACTTGACAGGTTTGTGAAGCACGAAGAAGTCGATCCACTTGGCGACGATATCGTCAGCCCGCGCGCCAACGACTTCCTCGAAGTATCGCATTTCGTTCGTCTCCAGCGGCAGCCGTCCAACCACACCGCTGTAGCGGATCGTAGTATCGATGCCATTGACGACGACTATCTCGGCGCGGGATTCGCGCCCCTGGCACTTGCCATGAACATGGACGGGGTCGTGTTCGTTTGCGTAGAACATGACGATCAAACCGAACTACTCGTACAGCTTTGGCATGGGGATCAACCCAGTCGCTTGATGAAATTATCGTAGCACGAAGCCTTCCCCCCGGCGACGGCGCGATGCCGCCCTCGATGGACGCGATGATCGCTGACGCCATTCTCGGCAAGTCCGGCACGCATTTGCCACGCGTTACCGTATCGCCAGCGCCAACTTTCAAAACCGCCCCCATGGATTGCTCCATGGGGGCGGCATTCTTAAACGCGAGTTTCGTACGGGCGTGCCGAAAGTTGCCGAGGGATCTGGTGGCCGTAGGCCCAGTTCAGATAGGCCAGCCGCAACCTGACCACGTCGCGCTGGGCATCCGGATCGCCGCGCGAAGCCTGGTCGATCAGCAGTTGGAAGCGCCTTTCGCTGGCGCAGGCGATATCCGCCAGCGCAGTCGCCGCCGGCAGGCCGACGATTTCATTGAGTAGTGGGATCCGTTGTGCCATCGCGCGCTCCGCGCCTGTCTCGCCGGCCAATCTCTAGCTGACCCGCTGCGGCTGGCATGCGGCCTTGACGACGCCGATGTCCGCCATCGCCTGCGTCAGTTGAGCGTCGTTCATGGCGACCAGCAGCGCCAGGCCGGCGCGCAGCAGCTGGCTTTTCTTGACGTCCGTACCCAGCGCCTGCAGGCGTTGCTTGAGTGCGCCGAGTTGCGCATTTTCGTCATCGGGAAGCTTATAGCGTTTCGCTGCGGATTTACGCTGCTGCGCCTTGCTTGGCAGTGGCGCGGCCAGGTCCGGAATTCTCGCCGCCGGCTTGGCCGCGAGCACCTTGGCCAGCCGCACGCGCCGGCCGGCGGTGCCGGATTCAGCGGCGATCGGGACAAGCGCCCGGGGAGTAGCGGGAGGTTTGGCTGCCGGCATTTCAGGAACTTTCTTGGCTATGGAGCCGCGTCGCACGGCGCGGCTGCCTGGAAAACGAAACGATCTGGAGATCAAGCCGCCCGACGCGGGGACAACTTTGACGATAGATAATTCTATTCAGGCCATAGCGCTTGGCAATACCGGCAGACAGGTATTTTGCTAACCGCCGTTCCGGTAAGACTTGCCTGCCTGATATCGGGCGAATGCCTTGAACAAGCTTGCTTCAGGGCAGAACCAGGCCGGTGCGGATGGCATAGCGGGTCAGTTCCACCACATTGTGCAACTCCAGCTTGCGCATCAGGTTGCGCCGGTGCACGTCGACTGTGCTTGGCGCGATATGCAGTTCAGCCGCGATGTCGGGTGCGCTCTTGCCTTCCGCCAGCAGGGTGGCCACCTGTACTTCGCGCCGCGACAGCGGACTGGGCTCCTGCTGTCCGCCGGCCCTGTGGCGGTCGCGCAGGCCGTCGGCGACCAGCGCGGCGACTTCGGAGCAAAGATAGCTGCGGCCCGCGACGACGTTGCGTATGCCCTGTTTCAGCTCGGCGCCGGCCGCCGACTTGGCGATATAGCCTCTGGCGCCGACATCGAGCATCTGTTGGATGATGCGCCGATCGAGGTAGGTGGACAAGGCCAGCACCTTGATCTGCGGATGCCTGGCCAGCAGGCGCCGCGTGGTTTCGATGCCCGATTGCCCAGGCAGGGCGACATCCATCACCACCACGGTGGGCGCCAGTTCGTCCGCCAGTTGCAGCGCCGTCTCGCCATCGCCGACGGCCGCCACCACCTCCATGCTCTTGTCCTGTTCCAGCACCACGCGCAAGGCTTCCCGCACCATCGTATGGTCATCGACAAGCATTATGCGGATCATTGCAGATCTCCTTTTCGCCAATGGAATGGGGCACGCTCAGGGTGATCGTGGTGCCGTTGCCGGGGCTGCTGTCGACTTCCATTTCGCCGCCGATGTTGACGATGCGTTCGTAGATCGAGCGCAGCCCGAAACTTTGATATCCGGGCCAGGCGCCAAGATGGTCCGCCGGCTCGAAACCGCATCCGGCGTCGCTCACCACCAACATCAGCCGGCTGTCGCTGCACAGGCAGGAAAGGCTGGCATCCCTCACCCCGGCGTGCTTGGCGACATTGATCAGCAGTTCACGCGCCGCGCGGTAGAGCACCGCCTGCACCTCATCGACGAGGCGCCGGCGGCAGTCATCGTGGTCGACATGGACCATGACGCCGTAGACGCGCTCGATGTCCTCGGCCAGCCATTGCAGCGCCGGCACCAGGCCGAGCGTGTATAGCACCGGCGGGCTCAACTGCTGGGTGATGTTGCGCGCCGCCTGGTCGGCCTGGGCCACCAGGGCCACAAGCTGATCGATCAGGGGCTGCAGCCCGCCGGCGGATATCGAGGTGAGCTTGATCTTCATGACGGCCAGCAACTGGCCGAGGTTGTCGTGCAGGTCCTGTGCCAGGTTGCGCCGCTCACGCTCTTCGGTCATGGCCAGTTGCGCAGACAGCCTGCGCAACTGCGCGGTGCGCTCGGCCACCTTGAATTCGAGGCTTTCGGCCATTTCGCGCAATTGCTGCTCGACCTGCTTGCGGTGGGTGATATCCACCATGATGCCGCGCAACCAGCGCGGTGCGCCGTTCTCCTCGACCACCGTAACAATGTCGTGCAGCCAGACCGTGCGGCCGTCTTGCGCCATGAAGCGGTATTCGAAATCGTGCGGCATCATGCGCGCGGTGCAGGACAGGCAATATTCGGGCGCCCAGTCCTTGTCGTCGGGATGCAGGTTGCTGACCCAGAACCCCGGCTGCAACCAGTCCGTGACCGGATAGCCCAGCAGGCGCTCTGCCTGCCGGCTGATGAAGGTGAAATCGAAGGTTTTTGCGTCGGCCTCCCAGACGATGCCATCGGTGGTGTTGACGATGTCGCGGAAGCGCCGCTGGGAAGCCGCGAGCACTTCCTCAGCCTGCTTGCGTTCGGTGACGTCCTTCACGGTGGCCGCGTAACTGACGATTTGGCCGCTCCCATCCCGCACTGCGGAGGGCGTGATCATTACCGGGAAACGCTCGCCGTTCCTGCGCATGAAGATCAATTCAAGCTCGCCCAGCTCCCCCTGCGATACCCGGCGGAACTCCGCAAGAATGAACTCATGCTGCTCCGGCGGCCAGTAAGGATGAGGCACGCCGCTGCCGATGAGCTCCTCGCGCGAAAAGCCGGTCATGCGACACAGCGCCGGGTTTACATCGAGATGCACACCCTTGAGATCCACCGCTGAAAACCCATCCTGCATCGAATCGATCAGGCTGCGGACAAATTGGGTCGAGGCCGTCAGGGCTTCCTGCGCGCGTTTCTGCTCGGTGATGTCGGTTACCGTGCCGATCACGCCGATGATCTCGCCTCCGGCGTTGCGCAGCGGCGCGGTGCGATCCAGTGCCCAGCCGGTGCGACCGGTTTGGCTGACCTGGAAAGGAAAGGTGACGGATTTTGCGGCACCGCCGGCGAGGGCGTTTTCCAGGTTGGCCAGGACGCCGCGCTCCTCAAGAAAGGGAAAGACATCCCGCGGATGGCGCCCAAGAACATCGCAGGCCTTCATTCCGGTGAATATCTCCATATACGTATTCCACACCCGATAGCGCAGGTCGGGGCCATAGACCACGATACCTTCCTGCACGTTCGCGATCACCTGCTCGTTGAATCGGCTCGATTCGAGCAGCATCGCTGCCGCGAGCTTGCGCTCGCTGATGTCCGCCACAACCAAGCGGCATTCCTTGCGGTCGGCGGACAGCGTGGCATCGATCTGGACGGTCCGCGACAGCTGGCCGTCGATCGTCAGTTCCAGTTCGCAGCTTTGCCTCGCCTCACTCGCGTAGACACGCTGCAGTACGGCTTGGAACCCCGGGCGATCGGCTTCGGTCGCGAACTCCGCGAAGCGTCTGCCAATCAGCCGGCTGCGCTCCCGCCCAAGCAAGAGCGCCGCGGTCAGGTTGCCCCGGGTGATCGTACCGTCGCGCTCCAGGGTGACCAGGCCGACCGGGGAAAGGTCGTATAAATCGGTATAGCGTTCCAGTCCCGTATTCACGCCGGCCTGCGAATGGCGCAACTCGTCGTTGCGCAACTCCAGTTCGCTGCGCTGTTTGTGCAGTTCATGCAGGAGATTTTCGACGCGGCGCGGCAACTCGGCGGCGGCATCGCCATCGTTGGGCAGATGCGGCTTCATAGCCATGAATTCGGCTCCTGCGGCAACGCATCGCCGCGTTGGCGCGGTTCCGCCCTCGGCTTCGCAATGCGATGCTGCAGAACCAGCGTCGCCGAAGTTACGGCGCGGCCGGCGGGAGCATTCTTGGCAATTTCCCGGGATGGCACGGGTTTCCTTTTTCTGGCGTCGCAATCAGGGCACCTATCGCAACCAGCCGCCGCAAGCAACGGAGCGGAAAGCGCGCCTACTATACCGCGCAATGGCAATGCCCCACTACGTCTGTCGCGGCCGCAGATTATCGACGAGGTCCATCCGCCGGAAAATACCCCGAAACCATTAGCCGGAATACCACCCGTTTGGTATTTACAGACCCGACGCAAAACCTGGACTGGATCTATCCGGCTAGCGCAGCCGACCGCGCATCGGCGCCGCGGCGCATCACGCCTACCAGGCGTACGCTCGTATTCCACGCAGTACGGAGGACGATGAGCAAGGCGATGGCGACGGCGAGTCGGTCGGTGTCGATCGCCTGCTGCGGGATCAGGATCGCGTCGCGGTTTACCCGAAGTTCGAAGCCCTCGACGTCACGCCCCTGCTGCGTGTCCGCGCGCGGCCGCTGCGAACGCCGCAATTCATTGCCGCCGCCCATCTGGGCGGACTGGCCCGCCTGCTGCGCATGGCCGGCTTCGACACGCTCTATGACAACGGCTACCTGGACCGGGAAATCGTGGCAATCGCAGCCAGCGAGGCGCGCATCGTGCTCACGCGCGACCGCGATCTGCTCAAGCTGCGCAGCATTACCCATGGCTGCTATGTCCATGCCCTGCGTCCGCCCCAGCAACTGCGCGAGATCATGGTCGGCCTCGATCTGGCGCGCAGCGCCCGGCCTTTCAGCCTGTGCCTGGTCTGCAACGCCCCGCTGCACCCGATCGAAAAGGCGGCCGTGCTGGACCGCCTACCGCCGTCGGTGCGCGACAGCCAGCAGCATTTCACCGCTTGCGATGTCTGCCATCGCGTCTTCTGGCAAGGCTCGCACTGGCGTCGCATGCAGCAATGCGTGGCCGACGCGCAAGCCTCCTGCGCGGCACCCGACCGGCGATGAACATGCAAAAAGCATTTGATCCGCGGATTTCGCCGCTTGACGCAGATGAATCAAGGCGTTACTTGGTCGGGTCGTACCACCTACCGGGTGGGCCGTGGGCACCGACCACTTCGTTGTTTTATCTGCGCAATCTGCGTCATCCGCGGATGGAACTGAGATTTTTAGGATGAAACTAGATTGGGTGACGCGTTTCAGCGCCGTCTGCCGGCATCCGACGAGCCAGCAAAATTCATGGCCCCGATGCCTTCAGCAGCGGGCATCGATTCAGCGCCTGGCCGTCGCACTTTTCCGGGGCCGCATTGAGGTAACGGCAATTGGCGCACAACAGCATCCGCGCCATTGTCATGGCGGCGGGCGAGTGATCGCCGGTTCTCATCAGATTCTCGGCCAGGATGCCCATGCGGATCAGATGCTCACGCTGCGGATCAGCCGCCGGAATCCGCTCCAGCCACATCCGCCCCAGACGCGCCACCCCTGCCAGCAGGGCTTGCCTGCCGGCGGCCGTGGCATCGGCCGCCGCAGGCCCGGCACCGCCTGGCGTGCTCTTCAGGTACACTGAATACATGGCGGCGATGCCGACCGGCAACTAATGGCCGGTATTCAGTTCCGGGCGGCGCACGTTGAGCAGGAACATTTCGCGCTCCGGACTGACCGATGCCATGCGCGCCAGATTCAGCTCAACCGTAAAAGCCTGTCCGGCGGCATCCTTGGCCTCGAATTTGCGCCACTCACCGTCGGCACACAGATACATGAGATACCTCGCGCAGTAGCTCGGCGAGCTTCCGTTGAGAAACAATCCGGCAATGAAATCCGAAATCACGCGCCCGACCAGGCGCACCTGACCGGATCCGAATATCCGCTCGGCAGGTGTACCGCAACTGAGGATGCGGCCCAGACGATCGAGAATCAGGGTGCAGTAATCGTCCTGATTCACGTAGTTCGCCGCCGCATAAAATATGTCCTGCGTCGCCCCGGCCTGCTGCCGCGCCATGGCATTTTGTCCATCCATGCTTTTCTCCTTGTTTAACGTGAAATACATCGCCAAGCGCGACTTGTCAGGTTCGAGCGCAGCGAGCCGATCAATAGCCTCCCCGCGAGGGGAGGATGGGAGGGGCGGGCCCATTTGCCAGCTTGGGGCGCATCGGAGGTGCGAGATTTCATAATGCGGGGTGGTCCATCGAAGCCATGAGCGTTAGCTCATTCCGCACCTGACTGGAAAGCAGATCAAGCGGGAATATCCAGACTCGAAAAATATCCGGCATGGATGCAGTTGGAAATACTACGGCAGCCGTATTTCCGCTACCGGAAAGGCGGTATTGACTGGCGCGAGGCCGAAGGCAGATAGGAAAACGCCCCGGAGAATTCTCGCCGGGGCGTGGTCGGAAACTATGCCATCCGATGCAGCAGTAACCCGCTATTCACGGCGCTGCTCGCGGCGCCCCGCCGACACCCGGTGCGGATAGAGGTCGCGCCCAGCGTCGTGCACATCGCGACGCAACTGCCGACGTTCTTCGGGCGACAAGCGCTGGCCGCGACCGCGCGCATCGCCGTCGGGCGAGAGTTGCTCAAGGCGCCGTTCGACGGGCATCAGGCGCTGCGATCCGTCGCCGCCGACATCACGGCCCGGTCCCAGGCGCTGCGGACCCTGGGCCGCAGCGCCTGCCGCCAGCAGCCACAATCCGCCCGCCACCGCTGCCCATCCGATACTGCGTTTTGAGTTCACATCGACTCCTGTTTGATCCATCAACGGAAGATATTGTAAACCTGCTCGCCGGCCACATGGCTGGCCGCCATCAGTTGATCGACCGCGGCCGGCGAATCCGCGCCCCATAACGCGAGTCCGATCGCCAGGGCCATGCCGAAGAATAGCGCTTTCATGATTGCCTCCGTGTTCGCTGCACCCATGCCGCTTTTCGGGCACGCTTGCATTCTCTGCAGCGGCTGTAAGTCAATTATTGCCGCGGGGCCGGGTTTGTAATCGTTTGTAAAGCCCGCTGGCACGATGCCGGCGATCCAGCTAGGATTTAGCCCATGAATGAAACCAAAGCCAAAATCCTGGTCGTCGATGACGACCAGCGCCTGCGCCAGTTGCTCGAACGCTATCTCTCCGATCAGGGTTTCACGGTCAAGGCCGTACCCGATGCGCCGGGCATGGACCGCGCGCTGGAACGCGAGCTCTACGACCTCATCGTGCTCGACCTGATGTTGCCCGGCGAAGACGGCCTGGCCATTTGCCGGCGGCTGCGCGGCCAGTCCAACCCGATCAGCATCATCATGCTGACGGCCAAGGGCGACGAGGTGGATCGCATCGTCGGCCTTGAGATCGGCGCCGACGACTACCTGCCCAAGCCCTTCAACCCGCGCGAACTGGTCGCCCGCGTCCATGCCGTGCTGCGCCGCCGCGTCGCCCCGCCGCCGCCCGGCGCTCCGGCCATCAACGAAGAAAGCGTGAGCTTCGGCAAGATCCGGATCAACCTGGCGACGCGCGAACTCGAGCGCGACGAAACCAGCACCTTGCTCACCTCGGGCGAGTTCGGCCTGCTGCGGGTGTTGCTGGAGCATCCGCGCCAGCCGATGAGCCGCGACAAGCTGATGGAACTGGCGCGCGGCCGCGAATACGAAGTCTTCGACCGCGCCATCGACGTGCAGATCTCGCGTCTGCGCAAGCTGGTCGAGGAAGATCCCGGCAAGCCGCGCTACATCCAGACCGTCTGGGGTTTCGGCTACGTCTTCGTTCCCGACGGCAAGAAGCACGAATGAGATTGTTGCCGCGCTCACTCCTGTGGCGCACCTTTCTGTTGCTTGCCCTGCTGATGATGTTGTCGGTGGTGGCGTGGTTCGCCCTATTCAGAAGCTATGAACGCGAACCGCGCGCCCGGCAGCTGGCGCAGACCCTGATCAGCGTCGCCAACCTGACGCGCGCCGCGCTGATTTCGGCGCGTCCCGAGGCACGCCGCGAGCTCCTGCGCGATTTATCGGACAACGAAGGGATCCGCATCTATCCGGCCGATGCAGCGGATCGTATTGCACCCCTGCCCGACCGGGCCTTCCTGCACCTGGTCGAAGAAAACGTCAGGCAGCAACTGGGGCCGGCGACCCGCCTGACGCTGGAGCGCGAGGGCGAACGCGCCCTGTTCGTCAGTTTTCGCATCGACGACAGCGACGACGGCAATTACTGGCTGGCCCTGCCCAGCGAACGCATCGAGCGCGTGTTTCCGCTGGGCTGGCTGGGCTGGGGTGTGGCGGCACTCTTGCTGTCCCTGTGCGGCGCCTGGCTCATTGTGTACCGCATCACCCGCCCGCTCAAGGCCCTGCAGCAGGCGGCGCGGCAGGTCGGCGCGGGCGAGACGCCGGCCCGCCTCGACGAATCCGGCCCGACCGAACTGGCGACGGTCGCCCGCGCCT
>JAXMJU010000255.1:0-6922 GCA_034376265.1 Sulfuritalea sp. | reverse complement strand
CGCGATTGCCATCCAGGCGCAGTTCGGCAATCGACGGATGCTGCGCCAGCAGCGCCGCGACGGCGGCGGGATCCGGCAGGCGCGGCTGGATTTCGTCGGTGTGGAAGCCCCAGAGGGCGATCAGACGGCCGATGCCGGGATCGAACAGGTGCTCGCCGGCGGCGGCGATGCCCTGCGCCTCGCGGATGTAGGCCGCGAACTCGGCACTGACCTCGTGGCTGCGGCCGGCGGCGATGGACTCGTTGAGCGCCGACAGTTCGGACGGCTGCCAGGCATGATAGGTCCGATGCAGGACGTCGAAATCCTGCAGCACGCGATTGCCCGCGGCGCGCGCCTGGGCTTCCGGCACGCCGGCGATCGCCAGTTCGACGCGCGTGCCGAAGACATAGGATTCCTGCCGCCACGGCGCCGGCTGCCCGCAGCCCGCGAGCAGCCACACCATGACGAGCAGGCTCAGCAGCCGGTCTACGCTCGGCACTCCCGTTCCAGGGCATCCACCAGCATCGCCGCGGCATCGAACCGGGTCTGCTGGGCGATCTCGGCAAAGCAGGTGGGGCTGGTGACGTTGATCTCGGTCAGGCAGTCGCCGATCACGTCGAGGCCGACGATGAGCAGGCCGCGCGCCCAGAGCATCGGCCCCAGCGCCTCGGCGATTTCGCGGTCGCGGCCGAGCAGCGGGCGGGCCACGCCCTTGCCGCCGGTGGCGAGATTGCCTCGCGTCTCGCCGGGCTTGGGTATGCGCGCCAGGCAATAGGGCACCGGTTCGCCGGCGATCAGCAGGATGCGCTTGTCGCCCTGAGTGATGGCCGGCAAATAGCGCTGCGCCATGATGCTGCGCGCGCCGAACTGGGTCAGCGTCTCGACGATGACATAGCGGTTGGGGTCGTCGCGCATGACGCGGAATATGCTGCTGCCGCCCATGCCGTCGAGCGGCTTGAGGATCACGTCGCCAAGCTCGTCGATGAAGGCGTGGATGTCGCCCGGATCGCGCGCGATCAACGTGGTTGGGATGTATTGGGGAAACTCGGTGATGGCGACTTTTTCGGAATGGTCGCGAATCGAGCGCGGCTTGTTCCAGATGCGCGCGCCCTCGGCTTCGGCCCGCTCCAGCAGCCAGGTGACGGCGACGTATTCGAAATCGAAGGGCGGATCCTGGCGCATCAGCACGGCGTCGTAGGCGGCCAGCGGCAGCACGGCCTCTTCCACGACGGCGCACCACGCCGTGGCGTCATCGTCAACTTTCAGGCGCTGCGCGCGAGCGGCAACGCAGGCATCGCGCCAGGTCAGGGCCGCGCGCTGGATGGTCCAGACTTCATGGCCGCGCGCCGCCGCCGCGCGCATCATGGCCACGCTGGAATCCTTGTAGGCCTTGAGGCTGTCCAGCGGATCGACGATGAAAGCGAGCTTCATTGTGGAGCGCCAGGATCAGTCCGCAGATTTCGCAGATTGGCGCAGATGAAGTCCGGGTCCGTGAAATCTGCGCTCATCTGCGAAATCTGCGGATCAATTGAAGTATTCATTGCTCGGGAGCGGCCCGTTCCAACTCAATGGACGCCGCCAGCATGGCCAGCCGCGCCACCACGCCATAGGCATAAAAGCGGTTGGGCGGCGCGTCGGGCCCGAGGTGGATGTCGGGCAGGCAGCAGCCGGTCTCGAAGGCCAGCGGCTTGAAGGTCATGCCGGGCGCATTGAGGTTCTCGTCGATGCCGCGCGCGGTGTTGACCCGGTAGAAGCCGCCGACCACGTAGCGGTCGATCATGTACACCACCGGCTCGGCCGTGCCTTCGTCGACGCGCTCGAAGGTCGGCACGCCTTCCTGGATGATGACCTCGGTGACTTCCATGCCTTCCTTGATCACGGCCATCTTGTTGCGCTGCTTACGGTTGAGGTTCTTCACCTCGCTGGCGTCCTTCACCGTCATGATGCCCATGCCATAGGTGCCGGCGTCGGCCTTGACGATGACGAACGGCTCGGACTCGATGCCGTATTCCTTGTACTTGGCGCGCATGCGGTAGAGCAGCGTGTCGATGTTGGCGGCAAGGCATTCCTCGCCGGAGCGTTCGTGAAAGTTCACCTTGCCGCAGACTTCGAATTCGGGATTGATCAGCCAGGGATCGATGCCGAGCTCGTTGGCGAAAGCGATTGCGACATCCTGGTAGGCGGCGAAATGCCGCGACTTGCGGCGCACATGCCAGCCGGCCCACAGCGGCGGAATCAGGAACTGCTCGTTGATGTTTTGCAACAGCTCCGGCACGCCGCCGGACAGATCGTTGTTGAGCAGCACGGCGCAGGGATCGAAGTCATCCAAACCGAGCCGGCGGCCTTCAGTGCCGATGCGCTTGAGCGGTTCCAGCACCAGCTTCTGCCCGTCGGGCAGGTCGAGCGTGGTCGGTTCGGTGATCTCCGGCAGCAGGCTGCCGATGCGCACGTTGAGGCCGGCGTGATGCAGGATGGATGCCAGGCGCGCCACATTCATCAGGTAGAACTGGTTGCGTGTGTGGTTTTCCGGCACCAGCAGCAGGTTGCGCGCCTCGGGGCAGATCTTTTCGATCGCCGACATCGCGGCCTGCACGCACAGCGGCAGGAAGGCTGGATTGAGGTTGTTGAAGCCGCCGGGGAACAGGTTGGTGTCGACCGGCGCCAGCTTGAAGCCGGCATTGCGCAGATCGACCGAGCTGTAGAAGGGCGGCGTGTGCTCCTGCCATTGCGTACGCAGCCAGCGCTCGACCGTGGTGTCGTGCTCGAGGATGCGCCGCTCGAGTTCGAGCAGCGGGCCGGTCAGTGCTGTGGTGAGATGAGGAACCATGGGTCAGAGGATGGCGACGAGTGAATGCATTGTAATAGTCCAGATTCGATTCGATAGCCAGCGTCGAGTTGTTTTGAATGTCTTGGATCGACCCAGCGGTCAAAGGCTAGTCGCTTGAAGACAGCTTGTTATCTTGGTAATAGCGAACAGCTACCGCAAGACATATCACTGCCAGTATGGCAAACAGAGCGTACTCCCCAGAAGCGCCAAACAGATCCGCAAACGCACTATGAAGCCACGCCCATCTACCTGTCGCAGGGGCTGACGAAGGGGGGGAATATGCAACACAGGCCAGAGAAAGGAAAACTGCGCATAAGCCAAGCCACAAATTTCCTTTGTCTCTTGGCGACATCATTTTTAAACTGTCCCGTCCATATCGGACAGCCGCCTGTAGCCGTCCGCCGTTAAGCCACAGCCAGCAACAAATGTCCGACAGGCTCGGATGCTGGTTTCACTTTGATTTCTATGTCATAGCCAAGCCGATTCAGGCAATCCATGAGCTTGCGCTCAGATAGATTGGAGAAGTCGCCACGCATCATGTCGGACACCTTCGGTTGGGTGATCCCCATGCGCTTTGCCGCTTCCTGCTGGGTAAGTCCAAGCCGGCGCATGGCCTTCCTGATCTCGATCACCAAGCCGGACTTGATCTTGAGCTTGTCGGCATCCGGCAGGCCCAGGTCGGCAAAGACATTGCCGGAACCGCGCTGGACCTCAACACCGTCAATGAGTCGTTTTTTCATTTCGTAGCTCCTTTACAAGCGCCTCGGCCACTTTCAGCCTGGCGCGGATGATGGCCATATCCTCTTTCGGCGATAGCCTCTGGCAGTGACTACTTAAATCAGACCCTTGACGGCAAATTCGGCAAAGGCTTCCGGCAGCAGCGCCTGTTCGAGGCTGCGCTGCGAAAACAGGAAGCGGCCGTCGCAGACGAAACCCAGTTCGTGCCAGTCGACCTCGTTGAGCTTGGCGGTCAGGCGCTTGAGGTCGGCCGCCTTGATTTTCGTGCGATGCGGGAACAGCGCCAGCACCGCGCCGTCGTAGTCGTTGCAGGGATGGAGAAAGAAGGGCGCCGGATTGCGCGTACGGCCATTGACGTAGATGCGCGGATCGGCCGAAACATGATGGCGGCGTCCCCACTTCCACCAGTTGGCCTCGTCGAAGCGCGTCACGCGCCGCGCCAGCAGGCGCTCCTTGAACTGTTCGAGCCAGGGCAGCGGACCTTCTCGGTCGAGATAGATCATGCGCCGCGTGGCGCCGGTCTGCGCGGTTTTCGAGCAGACGAACTCGGTGTTGGCGTGTTCCGCGTTGCTGAAAATCTCGTCGGCACCCGAGACGGCGCCGACCTTGACGGCGAACACGCTGGCCAGCGGCAGGCTGTAGATGCCGCGGGTGAACATCAGCTGGCCGCCGGACAGCGCCATGCGCCGGCCGTCGTGCAGACGATGGCTGGCATTGCCTTTTTCGAAGCGCCAGATGGCGCAGTTGGGCGTGGCGCCGGCGAAGATCTTCGCGTCGCCGAGATCCTCGAAATCGGTGATGGTGCCGTGGTCGCAGAGCCAGGTATTGAGCCGTCCGGCGCCGGTGGCCTTGAGGAAATCGCGCGGCGTGATGAGGATCAGCTCGCCGCCCGGCGCGAGGTGGCGCACGCATTTCTCGATGAAGTGCAGGTAGAGGTTAGCGTGGCCGTCGAGCAGGCTGGAGCCTAGGCGCAAGGCGGTTTCCGGCAGGATGTCGCGGGCCTTGACGTAGGGCGGGTTGCCGATCACGGTGGCGAATTTTTCGCTCTCGGCATAGGCGAAGAAATCGATGTTGAGCGCGCCCGGCGGACAGTGTTCGGCATCGAGTTCGATCGCCACGCAGCCGGGCAGGCGCCCGGAAAACGCGCCGTCGCCGCAGGCCGGATCGAGTGCCCGGCCGCGGTTGCGGCGCAGCGCCAGCATGCGCTCGACGATCGCCGGCGGCGTAAACACCTGGCCGTAGCGGGCGACGTCGAAAGTTATGTGCAACGGTATCCCCTGGGATGGCGCTGGCGGCACGGCGTCTAAAAACAATCCCGGCGCGCGGCCGGGATTGTCGGTTGGGTTGGCGTCGATCAGAACGTACCTATCACCCACATCGGCACCCGCAGTCCGGCATCCTTCGAATCCTGGCGAAGCCATTGGCCATCGCCGGTATTGTCGAGCAGATAGTAAGGCACGCCGTGCGGCGGCGTGACCTTGAGCATGTAGAGCTTGCCGCTGATGCGGAATTCCTCGACCTTGTCGGCGCCGCGCTTGGTGATGGTGACCTGCGGCTCCAGCGATTCGTTGAGGGAGCCGGGCGGTGGCGGGGGCGGCTCGGGTATGGGCTCCAGTTTCGGCGCCTGGGTCTGCGCGGCAACATTCAAAGCAAGGGCAGACAGCAGAACGAGAATTGTGCGGCGCATGGGATGTCCTTCAAGAATTCCGTTCAGTTTATCAAAGGTTAAGCAGCAATTCGTGCTCTTCCGGCAGCGGGCCGAAGCCGCGCGTCTGGTAATGGTCGAAGATCGCCGCGACCACCGCCTCGGGCTCGTCGATGACCTGGATCAGATTCATGTCGCCGGGACTGATCATGCCCTCGGCCACCAGCCGTTCGCGAAACCAGTCCAGCAGGCCGGCCCAGAACTCGCTGCCGACCAGGATCAGCGGTATGTGCGGACTCTTGCCGGTCTGGATCAGGGTCAGGGCTTCGAGCAGCTCGTCCAGCGTGCCGAAGCCGCCGGGCATCACGACATAGGCGGCGGCGACCTTGACGAACATGTACTTGCGCGCGAAGAAATGGCGGAAGCTTTGCGAAATGTCCTGGTAGTGATTGGCCTGCTGCTCGTGCGGCAACTGGATGTTGAGGCCGATGGAGAGGCTCTTGCCCTCGAAGGCGCCCTTGTTGGCCGCCTCCATGACGCCGGGACCGCCGCCGGAGACCACTGAGAAACCCGCGTCGGAGAGCTGCCGGGCGATGGTTTCGGTCAGGCGGTAGCACTCCGAATCGCGCTCGACGCGCGCGCTGCCGAAGATCGACACGGCCGGCCGCACCGCCGCCAGGCGCTCGGTCGCCTCGACGAACTCTGCCATAATGCCGAACACCCGCCAGGCCTCGCCCGAGCCGGCCGGACCAAGCCGGGTCGGGCCGGGGCTCTTGGTTTCGTGCCCCAGGGCTTTGGGTAGTTTGTCCTTCTCATTCATTTGGCATCGCTCCTCCATGTCCACGCTGCTGCTCGTCGACGGCTCGTCTTATCTGTATCGCGCGTTTCACGCCCTGCCCGATCTGCGTACCGGCGCGGGCCAACCGACCGGCGCGATCCGTGGCGTGCTGTCGATGCTGCGCGTGCTCGAAGCCGACTATAAGTCAGAATTCCGCGCCGTGGTGTTCGATGCCAAGGGCAAGACTTTCCGCGACGACTGGTTCCCCGAGTACAAGGCGCACCGGCCTTCGATGCCGGAGGATCTGGTGGCGCAGATCGAGCCGCTGCACGCCTGCATCCGCGCCGCCGGCTGGCCGCTGCTGATGGTGGACGGCGTCGAGGCCGACGACGTGATCGGCACCCTGTCGCGCCAGGCCGCCGCAGCCGGGATCGACTGCGTGATCTCGACCGGCGACAAGGATCTGGCGCAGCTGGTGAATCGCCATGTCACGCTGGTCAACACCATGAACAACGAGAAACTCGACGCGGCCGGCGTCAAGGCCAAGTTCGGCGTGCCGCCCGAACGCATGGTCGACTACCTGGCGCTGGTCGGCGATACCGTGGACAACGTACCCGGCGTGGCCAAGGTCGGGCCCAAGACCGCCGTCAAATGGCTCGACGCCTACGGCTCGCTCGATGCGATCGTCGCCCATGCCACCGAGATCGGCGGAGCGGTGGGCGAAAACCTGCGCCGGCACCTCGATTTCCTGCCCTTGGGCGTCAAGCTGGTCACCGTGGCCTGCGACCTGCCGCTGCCGCAGGCGGTGACCGATCTGGCGCCGCTGGCGCCGGATACGGCGAAGCTGGCCGAGCTGTATGCGCAGCTCGAATTCAAGGGCTGGCTGCGCGAGCTGAAGGGCGAGAAAGCGCCGCCGGGCAAAACCGGGGACGGCAAAACCGGGGACAGACCACGG
>JAXMJU010000254.1:0-35886 GCA_034376265.1 Sulfuritalea sp. | reverse complement strand
GTCACCGAAATGGTCACCGGACTGGACCTTGTCGAATGGCAGCTGCGCGTCGCGGCCGGCGAACCCCTGCCGCTGGCGCAGGACGAAATCGTGTTCAGCGGCCACGCCATCGAGGCGCGGCTGTACGCCGAAGACCCCTACGCCAACTTCGCGCCGCAAACAGGATCGGTGCTGCATTTTCAGCCCGACGACGCGCTACGTCCCGGCGTCCGCATCGATTCCGGCATCGCCGAAGGCGGAATGGTGACGCCCTTCTACGACCCGCTGCTGGCAAAAGTGATCGCCCACGGTCGCGACCGCGCCGACGCCATCCGCCGCCTGATGGCGGCGCTCGAAGATGCGCCGCTGCTGGGCTTGCCGAATAACGGCCGCATGCTGCGCGACCTGGTCGACCATGAAAGTTTCCGTGCCGCGCAAATGCACACGACGCTGCTCGACGAATGGGCGACCGACGGTGCAGACATCCTGCAACGCCCGCAACCGTCCGAGGCCGACTGGCAGCTTGCCGCCGCGATCTTTGCCAGGGAAGCGGGGTGGCGTGCAAACAGCGTCGCCGGCTTCGATCTGGCGCTCATGTGCGGCGACAAAACACGCAACACAAGAGTTGGTGCTGGCGAGACGGCGGCTCACACGCATCTGCACGCCAATGAGAATGGCCGCCTGCGCTACACGCAGGACGGCATCACGCGCCACGCCATCATCCATCGCAACGGCGACATGCTGCATCTCGCGCGCGACGCGACGGTCTTCATCTTCCGCGAAGCCTCGCCCTTCCCTGTGAACGAAACCCGCCCCGACCCCACCATCGCCCGTGCTGCCGTCGCCGGCACCGTCGCCCGCCTGGACGTCGGCGCTGGCGACACGGTGATCGCCGGACAAACGCTGGCCGTGATCGAGGCCATGAAAATGGAAATGCGCGTGACGGCGAACGCCACCGGCACCGTCGCCGCAGTCCGCGTCCTGATCGGCCAGCAAGTCGAAGCCGGCGCCATACTGATGGAACTCAGCATCGAGGAAATGCCATGCCTACCCACGACAAAGCCATTCTGACCTGCGCCCTGACCGGCGTGCTGACCGATCCGCAGCAGCATCCGGTGCCGGTCACGCCCGAGCAAATGGCCGCCTCGGCGCGCGAAGCTTTCGACGCCGGCGCATCCATCATGCATGTGCATCTGCGCCGCCAGGAACCCGGCATGGGCCACCTGCCCTCGTGGGACCCGGAAGTCGCCGCCGAGATCGTCGATGCGATCCGCGCCGCCTGCCCCGGCGTCGTCATCAACCTGACCACCGGCGTGATCGGCGCCGACATTTCCGGCCCCGCCGCCTGCATCCGCCGCGTCAAACCCGAGATCGCCGCCTGCAATGCCGGCACGCTGAACTACCTGAAGCTGCGCGAAGACGGTCGCTGGGCCTGGCCGCCGATGGTGTTCGACAATCCGGTGGAGAAGGTGCAGGCCTTCCTCGACGTCATGCACGAAACCGGCACCCGCCCCGAATTCGAATGCTTCGACGTCGGCATCGTGCGCTCCGTCGCGATGTACCAGAAAGCCGGCATGACGGATCACGCCGAATACAACTTCGTCATGGGCGTGGCCTCGGGCATGCCGGTCGACGCCGACCTGCTGCACCTGCTGCTGCGCTGGATAGAGCCGGGTTCGCCCTGGCAGGCGACGCTGATCGGTCGCGCCGAGATATGGCCGCTGCACCAGCGCGTCGCCGAACTCGGCGGCATGCTGCGCACTGGCCTCGAAGACAGCTTCTACCTGCCCGACGGCAGCCGCGCCGCAGGCAACGGCGAACTGATCGAAGCGCTCGCGACCTGCGCGCGCAAGGCAGGGCGCGAAGTCGCCAGCCCGGCCGAGGCGCGCGTAACACTGGGTCTGGCCCCCGCATAAATTTGGCCTTGCCTTATTGGTAACCTATGCGTTACCATTCGCCCGTGACTATCAAGGTTCAAGAATATCTGCGCATCGACGGCTCGAACCCTTACAAGGCGTGGTTCGATAGCTTGGACGCTCAGGCAGCGGCAAAGATCGTGACGGCCAAACTTCGATTGGAGCTTGGCAATACGTCAAGCGTGAAGTGGTTTGGCGGGATCGGCGAATACGTCATCGACTGGGGTCCTGGGTACCGCATATATCTGGCACGGGACGGCGAAGCATTCATCATCCTGTTTGGTGGCGGCACGAAACGCGGTCAGCAAAAGGATATCGACCAGGCCAAGGCATTGCATGCCGAGTACAAAGAACGGAAGAAAACCTCGGCTAGGGCAAAGAAAGTGAAAATGTAATCATATGGCATTGACTCGAAACTTCAAGCAAACCGTGATTGAGCGTGTTGAGCGCGATCCTCAATTCGCCAAGGCGCTTCTCGATGAAGCGGCAACACTGTTCCTGAGCGGAGAGCCGGAAACCGCACGGCTCATTCTCCGCGATCTGGTTAACGCCACCATCGGCTTCGAACAACTTGCCGAGATCACGGAGAAGCCGAGCAAGAGCTTGCATCGCATGCTGTCGCCGAAGGGCAATCCGAGCATGGACAACCTTGCCGCGATTTTCGGTGCCGTGCGGCACTGGCTCAAGGTCGCTTTCGATGTTCATACCATCGAAGCGGCATAGTCGGAATCGGACTAAAGGCTCGGTTTGATTTCCACGAGAGCAGGAATCGCCGTCCTGCCAGCACCGACTTTTTAGAAACAACCAATGTCGCGCAATCCAATCCGAAGCCGCCTCCTTATCGGACCGAAATGAAATTCGCCGATCTGGCAACTCGAATCCGCACAGAGCGAAACCTCGCGAGGGAGGTTCCTGGCTTTGATACCGAGAACGGAAACGAACGCGCGAAGTATCTTTTTCTTCTTGAGGCTCCCGGACCAAAAGCTGTGCAATCCGGCCGGATTTCCTTCGATAATCCCGACCCATCAGCCAGAAACTTTCGAGAGCAGTTGGCCGCGGCGGCCATCGACCGTAAAGAAATCGCGCTCTGGAACGTCGTGCCTTGGTATATCGGTAATGAAGCAGGTACGTCCATCCGGGCGGCAAGCGTCAGTGACGTGCGCGACGGCATTGGGTACTTGGTCCCGTTAATCGAGGCGATGCCAAATCTGCGTTGCATCGTCCTAGTCGGTGGCGCTGCAAGGCAAGCTCATATGTTCTTGTCGCGTAAAACCACTGCAAGAATAGTGACCTGCCATCATCCTTCTGCGCGGGTGTTAATCAGCAACCCAGAAGCAGCCAAAGAGAACATCGAGGTCTTTCGCTTCGTTAAGGCAACCACATGAACCGCAGGTGGCTAACCCACCCAACCGGACCTGCGCAAAAGCCACGCAGGCCGACCAACTTGAGCGTGAAGATCCGCTTTTCAAAGTCATGACTGACTGGACTGAAGCGATAACTGCCGGATGACCCGCTCCTAATGCCAAGCCACCTTCCTTTTGTTCCATAAACATTCTATCGTCGCCCCAATGAACCCGATTCGCTCCGTCACCATCGACCTCGACGGCACCCTGCTCGACACCGTGCCCGATCTTGCCGCCGCGGCCAACGCCATGCTGCGCGAAATGGGCCGCGCCGAGTACCCGGTCGACACCATCGCCGGCTTCATCGGCCGCGGCATTCCCAAGCTCGTCGCGCGCTGCCTGCCCGACCTCGACGAGGCTGCGGTGGAGCAGGCGCAGGAGATTTTCCGTCGCCATTACGCGATCGAGAACGGGCGCCGTTCGACGCTGTTTCCCGGCGTGCTCGAAGGCCTGCAGGCCTTTCGCGCCGCCGGCCTGCCGCTGGCGGTAATCACCAACAAGGCGGCGGCCTTCACCGAGCCGCTGCTGGTCGCCACGCAGCTCGGTATCTGGTTCAATTTCGCCGTCTCGGGCGACAGTTTGCCGCACAAGAAGCCGCATCCCGCGCAACTGCTGCACGCCTGCCAGCGCCTCGGCACCGTGCCCGCGGAGAACCTGCATATCGGCGATTCGCACCACGATGCCGTCGCGGCGCGCGCCGCCGGCTGCCCGGTGTTCATCGTGCCCTACGGCTACAACGAGGGCGAGGATGTGCAAGGAATCGACTGCGATGCTATAGTCACGTCGCTGGCGGAAGCCGCACGCCGTATCGCCAGCACCAACTTTCGAAAGATCGCTTAAAGCTCATGCTCCACCGCAACCTGCAAATGACAAGGAAACACGCCCTCGGGGCGGAGGCTTGGCCCTGGCGGCCCTGGCTCGCCCCTGCGCTTTCGCGCCGCTGACCCTTCCCGCGCCGGCCCACGGCCCGCGCATGTCGTTGCAGTACCGTTTTTCCGGAGCTTTTCATGACTGAAATCGAATTCAACCGCCTTGCGGCGGAGGGCTATAACCGCATTCCGGTGACGCTCGAAACCTTCGCCGACCTCGACACGCCGCTGTCGATCTACCTCAAGCTGGCCAACGATCCCTACTCCTACCTGCTCGAATCGGTGCAGGGCGGCGAGCGCTTCGGCCGCTATTCCTTCATCGGCATGGCCGCCAGCACGCGCATCGCCGTGGTCGACGGCGCGATCATGCTGCTGACCGGCAATCGCGTCGCCGAACGGCGCGACCACACCAACCCGATGAGCTACATCAGCGAGTTCATGGCCCGCTTCAAGGTGCCCGACCTGCCGGGCCTGCCGCGCTTCTGCGGCGGCCTGGTGGGCGCCTTCGGCTATGACACGGTGCGCTACATCGAAACGAAGCTGGCGCGCAGGAAAATGCCCGACCCGCTCGGCGTGCCCGACATCCTGCTGCTGCTGTCCGAAGAGATCGCCATTGTCGACAACCTCTCGGGCAAGCTGACGCTGGTCGTGTATGCCGAGCCGGGCTTTCCCGGCGCCTGGAAGCAGGCCCAGGCGCGGCTCAGGGAGCTGCTGGCGAAGCTGCGTGCGCCGGTGACGATTCCGCCCGAGGTGCAGGCCAGTTCCGCACCAGCCGTTTCCGAATTCGGCGAAGAGGAATTCAAGGCCGCGGTGCGCCGCGCCAAACAGTACATCGTCGATGGCGACATCATGCAGGTAGTGCTCTCGCAGCGCATGAGCAAGCCCTTCGCGGCGAGCCCGCTGGCGCTCTACCGCGCGCTGCGCACGCTGAATCCCTCGCCCTACATGTTCTATTTCAACTTCGAGGATTTCCACGTCGTCGGCGCTTCGCCCGAGATCCTGGTGCGGCTCGAACACCAGGACGGGCAGAAGCGCGTTACCGTGCGCCCGATCGCCGGCACGCGCAAGCGCGGCGCCACGGCCGCCGAAGACGAGGCGCTGGCCGCCGACCTGCTGGCCGATCCGAAGGAGCGCGCCGAGCACCTGATGCTGCTCGACCTCGGCCGCAACGACATCGGCCGCGTCGCCAAGACCGGCACGGTCAAGGTCACCGACCACTTCATCATCGAACGCTATTCGCACGTGATGCACATCGTCTCCAACGTCGAAGCCGAACTGAAGGACGACGAGGGCGCGCCCGGCGTGCTCAAGGCCACCTTCCCGGCCGGCACGGTGTCTGGCGCGCCGAAGGTACGCGCCATGGAAATCATCGACGAACTCGAACCTTCTAAGCGCGGCATCTACGCCGGCAGCGTCGGCTATCTGGGCTTCAACGGCGACATGGATCTGGCCATCGCGATCCGCACCGCGGTGATCAAGGACGGCCGGATCCACGTCCAGGCCGGCGCCGGCATCGTCGCCGACTCCGACCCCGATTCGGAATGGCAGGAAACTCTGAGCAAGGCTAGGGCGCAACTGCGCGCCGCCGAGATGGCCGAAGCCGGCCTCGATACGCGGTTTGAATAGGGAGGCCATCATGCTGCTGATGATAGATAACTACGACAGCTTCACCTACAACCTGGTGCAGTATTTCGGCGAGCTCGGCGAGGACGTCAAGGTGTTCCGCAACGACGCGATCACGCTGAAGGAAATCGCCGCGATGAATCCGGCGCGCATCGTCGTCTCGCCCGGTCCCTGCTCGCCGGCCGAAGCCGGCATCTCGGTGGCGGCAATCAGGGAGTTTGCGGGGAAGATTCCGCTGCTCGGCGTCTGCCTCGGCCACCAGAGCATAGGCGCGGCCTTCGGCGGCGAGATCGTGCATGCCAAGCAGCTGATGCACGGCAAGACCTCGCAGGTCATTCACGAGGGCAAGGGCGTCTTCGCCGGCCTGCCCAATCCGCTGACCGTGACCCGCTACCACTCGCTGGCGATCCGCCGCGAGAGCTTGCCGACCTGCCTCGAAGTCACGGCCTGGACCGAGGATGGCGAGATCATGGGCGTGCGCCACCGCGAGCTGAATGTGGAAGGCGTGCAGTTCCACCCCGAATCGATACTGACCGAATGCGGCCACGAGCTGCTCGGCAACTTCTTGAAAGGCACGTCGTGACGGCCTTTCCCCCAGCCCCCTTCCCGAGGAAGGGGGTGACTGTGGTTCAGCCGCCAAGGCGGCTTCCAGTTAAAGACTCGTCGCCTCCTCGGGGCGGCCCATCGGAGGCAACATGATCACCCCCCAGGAAGCGCTCCAGCGCACCATCGAACACCGCGAAATCTTCCACGACGAAATGCTGCACCTGATGCGGCAGATCATGAATGGCGGAATCTCGCCGCTGATGGTTGCCGCGATCCTCACCGGCCTGCGCGTAAAGAAGGAGACCCTGGGCGAAATCGCCGCCGCCGCGACGGTCATGCGCGAGTTGTCGACCAAGGTCGTGACGCCGCACAACCCGCATTTTGTGGACATCGTCGGCACCGGCGGCGACGGCGCGCATACCTTCAACATTTCCACGGCGACGATGTTCGTCGCCACCGCGGCGGGCGCCACGGTAGCCAAGCACGGCAACCGCAGCGTCTCGTCGAAATCCGGCGCCGCCGACGTGCTGGAATCCTTCGGCGCCAACATCATGCTGACGCCGGAGCAGGTCGCCGAGTGCATCGAAACCATAGGCTGCGGCTTCATGTTCGCACCGAACCACCATCCGGCGATGAAGAACGTGGCGCCGGTGCGGCGCGAGATGGGCGTGCGCACGATATTCAACATCCTCGGTCCGCTGACCAACCCGGCCAGCGCGCCGAACACCCTGATGGGCGTGTTCCATCCCGATCTGGTCGGCATCCAGGTGCGCGTCATGCAGCGCCTGGGTGCCGATCACGTCATGGTGGTGTGGGGCAAGGACGGCATGGACGAGATTTCGCTGGGCGCCGCGACCCTGGTCGGCGAACTCAAGGACGGCAAGATCACCGAGTACGAAATCCATCCCGAGGACTACGGCCTGGCCATGATGTCGAACCGCGGCCTGCGCGTCGCCGACGCCGCCGAATCCAAGGCCATGATGCTCGAAGCGCTGGACAACAAACCCGGCACGCCGCGCGAGATCGTCACGCTGAACGCCGGCGCCGCACTCTACACCGCCAACCTCGCCGACTCGATCGGCGAGGGCATCGTCAAGGCGCGCGAAGCCCTGGCCAGCGGCGCGGCGCGCAAGAAGCTCGACGAGTTCATCAACTTCACCCGCAAGTTCGCCTGATGTCCGACATCCTCAACAAGATCCTCGCGGTCAAACGCGACGAAGTCGCGGCGGCTTCGGCGGCCAAGCCCCTCGCCACGGTGCGCGCCGAGGCTGAAGCGCAGGCGCCGGGGCGTGACTTTGTTGGTTCGATAAGAGTAAGAGTCGGCGCTGGTGCTACGGCGGTTATCGCCGAAATCAAGAAAGCCAGTCCCTCCAAGGGCGTGATCCGACCTGATTTCCACCCGGCCGAGATCGCCACCGATTACGAAATGCACGGCGCGACCTGTCTCTCGGTGCTGACCGATCAGCCCTTCTTCCAGGGCTCGGCGGACTACCTGCGCGAGGCGCGCGCCGCCTGTTCGCTGCCGGTGCTGCGCAAGGATTTCCTGGTCGACCCCTACCAGGTGTACGAAGCGCGCGCGATGGGCGCCGATGCCATTCTGCTGATCGTCGCCGCGCTGTCGCTGAACCAGATGCAGGAGATGGAAGCCATCGCCCACAGCCTCGGCATGGGCGTGCTGGTCGAATGCCACGACGCCGCCGAGCTGGACATTGCGCTGCAACTGACGACGCCGCTGATCGGCATCAACAACCGCAACCTGCGCACTTTTGAAGTCAGTCTCGACACCACCTTGTCGCAGCTCGGCCGCATTCCGCCCGGACGCATCGTCGTCACCGAATCCGGCATCCTCGCCCCGGCCGACGTGGCCCTGATGCGCAGCCACGGCGTGCATGCCTTCCTCGTTGGCGAAGCCTTCATGCGCGCGCCTTCGCCGGGTGCGGAACTGGCGCGCCTGTTCGCTTAGGCGCAGCTGTTGCCGGTCGATTCCGGCACGCCGAGTTTCTTCAGGATCGAATCCAGCGGACAGAACCTGGTGAAGCCGCTCTGGAACAGATTGGCGCCGACGAAGGCGGTGAACCAGAGCCAGGACAGCTTGCTCATGTCGATCTGGCCGGTGGCGTGCGCGGCCACGAGCGAGGTCATGATGAAAAATCCGGCAACGATGCGAACGATTTGATTGACGGTCATGCGGAGTACTCCTGAGTAAAAAGTAATTGGCTTAGGTAGCTTGAATGCGGTTCTTCATCGCGGCGTAGTACAGCACCGGGATCACCACCAGCGTCAGCACGGTGGACACGAAGATGCCGAAGATCAGCGACAGCGCGAGGCCGGCGAAGATCGGGTCATCGACGATGAACAGCGCGCCGAGCATGGCCGCCAGCCCGGTCAGCACGATAGGCTTGGCGCGGATCGCCGCGGCCTGGATCACGGCTTCGGCGAAATCCATGCCGTCCGCCACCTGTTCGTTGATGAAGTCGACCAGCAGGATCGAGTTGCGCACGATGATGCCGGCCAGCGCGATCATGCCGATCATCGAAGTAGCCGTGTATTGCGCGCCGAACAGCGCGTGGCCGGGCATGACGCCGATGATGGTGAGCGGAATCGGCGCCATGATGATCAGCGGCACCAGATAGCTCTTGAACTGCGCCACCACCAGCAGGTAGATCAGGATCAGGCCGACCGCATAAGCGGCGCCCATGTCGCGGAAGGTCTCGAAGGTGACCTGCCATTCGCCATCCCACTTCAGCGAGTATTGCGCGTAGGGGTCCTTCGGCTGCTTGAAGAAGTATTCGCCCAGCGTGCCGCCCTGCGGCAACGCAATGCCGGCCAGCTTGTTGCGGATGTCGAACATGCCGTAGAGCGGCGAATCGAGCTTGCCGCCCATGTCGCCGGTGACGAATACCACCGGCAACAGATCCTTGTGATAGATGACCTTCTCGCGCAGCGTGCGCTTGACTTCGACCACTTCCGAGACCGGCACCAGGGTGCCGCCATTCTCTGCATTGCCACGCAGCTTGAGCTTGAGCAACTGGTCGATGCTGTTCTGGCGCTCGGCCGGCAGCACGATGCGCACCGGGATTTCGTACTTGGCGTCGCCGTCATGCACGGGCGTCACATCCTCGCCGGAGAGACCCATGCGCACCACCTCGACGATGTCCTTCTGCGCCACGCCGAGCAGCGCCGCCTTGGCCTGGGACACGCGCAGCACCAGTTTGTCGGCGTCCTCATCGACCGTGTCGTCGACGCCGATGATGTCTGCCGTGCTTTCGAATGCGGCGCGCACCTGCTTCGCCACTGCAATCTGGCCGGCATAATCGGGACCGTAGATTTCGGCGACGATCGGCGACATCACGGGCGGACCCGGCGGCACTTCGACCACCTTGACGTTGCCGCCATGCTTCATCGCCACGGCCACCACGCGATCGCGCACCGAGACGGCGATCTCATGGCTCTGGCGGTCGCGGTGCTTCTTGTCGACCAGGTTGACCTGGATGTCGCCCATTTCCGGCGCGCTGCGCAGATAGTACTGGCGCACCAGGCCGTTGAAATTGATCGGGCTGGCGGTGCCGGCGTAGGCCTGGTAGTCGGCGACTTCCGGAACTTGCGCGATCTCGGCGGATATTTCGCGCAGCACTTTCGCGGTTTCTTCGAGCGGGGTGCCGACCGGCATGTCGAGCACGATCTGGAACTCGCTCTTGTTGTCGAAGGGCAGCATTTTCAGCACGACGAGCTTGAAGAAGCCGAGGCTGACCGAGGCCAGGATCGCCACCAGGATGCCAAGCCACAGCTTGCGCCGCGCGGCCCTGCCGGTGCGGGCGTCGAGCAGCGGCGTCATCAGGCGGCGGAAGAAGCGGTCGAGCTTGCCCGTCAGCGGATCGGACTCGGCGCCGCCGCCACCGTGGCCGGCCGGCTTCATCATCTTGAGCGCCAGCCAGGGCGTGATGACGAAGGCAATCGCCAGCGATATGAACATGCCCATCGAGGCATTGATCGGGATCGGGCTCATGTAGGGCCCCATCAGGCCGGTGACGAAGGCCATCGGCAGCAGCGCCGCGATCACGGTGAAGGTTGCGAGTATGGTCGGCCCGCCGACTTCATCGACGGCCGGCGGGATGATCTGCCACAGCGGTTTGTCGGGATGCAGCAGGCTCCAGCGGTGGATGTTCTCCACCACCACGATCGCGTCATCGACCAGGATGCCGATGGAGAAAATCAGCGCGAACAGCGAGACGCGATTCAGCGTGAAGCCCCAGGCCCAGGAGGCGAACAGCGTCGCCGCCAAAGTCAGCGTCACCGCCGTGCCGACGATCACCGCCTCGCGTTTGCCCAGGGCAAACAGCACCAGCAGCACGACGAACATCGTGGCGAAGACCAGCTTGCCGATCAGCTTCTGCGCCTTGTCGGTCGCCGTCGCGCCGTAGTTGCGCGTCACCGTGAATTCGACGCCCTCGGGGATCACTGTGCCCTTGAGCGCCTCGGCGCGGGCGATCACGGCTGCGGCCACGTCGGCGGCATTGACGCCGGGCTTCTTCGACACCGAGAGGGTCACTGCCGGATATTCCTGAACGGCGTCCTGGCCGGCCGCCTTAGCGCCCTTGCCCTTGCCGTGCCAGACATAGCGCGAAGGCTGGTCGGCGCCGTCAACGACCTGGGCGACATCGGCCAGGTACACCGGCTTCTTGTCAAAGACGCCGACCACCAGGCGCTTCACGTCGGCGGCCGATTCGATGTAGGTGCCGGTCTGCACCAGGATTTCGCGGTTGCCGGCGACCAGGCTGCCGGCCGGCTGCGAGGCGTTCGACACCTGCAACGCGGCCTTCAGATCCTGCGCCGTGATGCCGTGCGCGTTCATGCGGTCGGCGTCCATGACGACGCGGATCACGTGGCCGGGGCCGCCGATGGTGGCGACGTCGCGCGTGCCGGCGATGCGCTTCAAGTCGATCTCGGTGGCGCGCGCCACCTGCTGCATCTCGAAGGCCGATTTCGCAGGATCGGCGCTGTGGAAGGTCAGCGTGACGATCGGCACGTCATCAATGCCCTTGGGCTTGATGATCGGCTCCATGACGCCGAGGTTGGGCGAGAGCCAGTCGCGATGCGAATTGATCGTGTCGTAGAGGCGCACCAGAGCCTGGATCGGATCCTCGCCGACCTCGTACTGCACCGTGATCACAGCCATGCCGGGGCGCGAGACGGAATAGACGTGCTCGATGCCGGCGATGCGCGACAGCACCTGCTCGGCCGGGCGCGCCACCAGCGCCTCGACATCGCGCGCCGACGCGCCCGGGAAGGGCACGAAGACATTCGCCATGGTGACGTTGATCTGCGGCTCTTCTTCGCGCGGCGTGATCAGCGTCGCGCCGATGCCCAGCAGCAGCGCGATCAATGCGATCAGCGGCGTCAGGGAATTCCTGAGAAAGTATTCCGCGATGCGACCCGATATCCCCACAATGACCTCGTCTGAAACTACCGAAAAAACACCGGCGCAAGGATGCGGAGAAACAGCAGGGAGTCAGGGTCCGTTTCGGTCAGGCCTCTCTATCTATCCGCGGTGTTCTCGTCCTTGCGTCGGCAGTCTGCTTACTTGTCCTTCAACTTCATGATGCCCAGGGAATTGAGCACCATCTTTTCGAAAACATGCTCGCTGGTACCCTTCTTGATCTTGCGCATGTAGAACTTCTCGAAGGCGATCTTGGCCAGGTGCACCCATTTGCCCTGGGAGAACCAGCTCACGTTGCGCGGCGGAATCTGCGGCAGGGCGACGAAAGCCGCGCCGTTGTCGCCGAAGTCGGCCAGGCACACGGCATTCCAGGTCGCCTTGTGGCTCGGCTCCTTGCCGTCCAGCGCTTCGCGAAGGTTATGCACCGTAGCGCTGACCATCGACTCGATCATGTAGCCGGTCTTCGGCGCGCCGGTCGGCACCGGGGTGGCCTCCACTGGCGGAATGGCGACGCAGACGCCCACCGAGTAGATGTTCTTGAACTTCGGATTGCGCTGGAACGCGTCGATCAGGATGAAGCCGCGCGGGTTGGTCAGGCCCTCGATGCCGAAGACGGCGTCGATGCCCTTGAAGGCCGGCAGCATCATCGAGTACTTGAACTCGAGCACATGGTCTTTTTTCGGCGTGCCGTCGTCATTGTGTTCCGTGACGTACATCTTGCCCGCCTCGACCTTGGTGGTCTTGGCGTTGCAGATCCACTTGATGTGGCGGTCGCGCATCACCGATTCCATCAAGCCCTTGGAATCGCCGACGCCGCCCAGGCCGAGATGGCCGATGTAGGGCTCGGCCGTAACGAAGGTCATCGGCACCTTGTCGCGGATCTTGCGCCGGCGCAGGTCGGTATCCATGATCATGGCGAACTCGTAGGCCGGACCGTAGCAGGAAGCCAGTTGCACCGCACCGACCACGATATGGCCGGGGTTCTTGACAAATTCCTGCCAGGCGACCTCGGCCTCGACCGCATGATCGACGTGGCAGATCGAATGGGTGTGGCCCTGCGGTCCGAGGCCTTCGACTTCCTCGAACGCCAGCTTGGGGCCGGTGGCGATGACGAGAAAGTCATAGTCGATGCTGCGACCGTCGTCCAGCTCGATCTGGTTCTTGTCCGGATGAACCCGCTTGGCGCCGACCGGGATGAAGTCGATGCCCTTCTTCGCCAGCAGCGGTCCGATCTCCACTTCGATTGCGTCGCGCTTGCGCCAATCGACGGCAACCCAGGGGTTCGAGGGCGTGAAGTGATGCTTCGGATTATTTGAAATCACCGTCAGCTTGTCGCCGGGACGAAGCATTTCACGCATTTCGTACGCGGCAGGCATGCCGCCGATGCCGGCGCCGAGAATTACGATATGGGCCATGTTGTCTCCTCCAGAGTCTGGTTATGAATGGACCGCAGAGTATCGGACCATCTCTTGGACATGGTTATTACTCCCGCGATTGCAGGCATGACTATAATCTATGGGATCAGTGGGCGGCCAGGGTTTTCAGGTCGATGCCGGTTTTCAGCGGCGCCAGACTGACCCGCTCGCCGGAATTGAGGCCGGCCAGCACTTCGAGTTCTCCACCCGCCATCGACTCGCCCAGACGCACCTGGCGCAGGCTCGCGGCGCCCTTGTCGTCCAGCACATACACCGCGGTCACCTCGCCCCGGCGCAGGACTGCGGCAGGTGGCACGGTAAGTTTCGGCGCCCGACCGAGGGTGAAATGCGCCCGCGCATACAAGCCGGGTACCACGCCTTCGATGTTTTCCGGCAAGTAGAGTCGCGCCGTCGCGGTGCGACTGCGCGCGTCCACCGTCGGCAGGACTTCGACCCGCTGCACGTCGATCCACTTTCCGGTTTCAGGAAATTCGACACGGGCACGACCGGCCTTTCTGAGTTCGGCAAGCTTGTATTGGGGCAGGCTGGCAATCACGCGCATGCCCTTGGGGTCGAACAGCGTAACCAGCGGCAGTCCAGGCGTCGCCATCTCGCCGGGCTCGACGTGGCGTTGCACCACCACGCCGGCAATCGGCGCCGTCACCACGCCATGCGATGCGCCGGCCCCGGTGGCGGCGGCCGCACCCTGGGCGGCCTTGAAGGCAGCCGCGGCCTGATCGAGCGCGGCCTGGCTGATGAATTTCTGAGCATGCAGGTTCCTGCTCCGTTCATAGGCGGCACTGGCCTGCGCCAGCGTGGCCCGGGCGCCGGCGTCGGAACCCGCTGCTTCGCGCGCATCGAGACGCATCAGGAGTTCGCCCTGCTTCACGCGCTGCCCGGCATCGACGCGAACCTCGAGCACGCGGCCGGCAATTTGTGCGGCCACCGTGGCCTGGCGCACGGCTTCGACCGTCGCCTCGACCGGGAAACTCAAATCGACATCATGCAATTGCACCACGACACTGTTCGCCGTTGCGTCGGCAGCGAAAGACCTGCTCGCCGGCACCAGGCCGGCGAGCGAGGAAACAAGGGCCGTCAGGAGGAGGAGAAGACCCTTGTGGAGGAAACGCGTATCTGTCCGATTCATGAGAAATATCAGTATATGCTTATATTCAAAAAAATCAAGCACCGTACCCAGAAGTTTCCAGCAAATGCGCCGTCCTTGGCTCTGCGCCCAGCTTCGCCGGAGGCACGTCGAACCAAACCGCTTTCAACCTGAAATGTTGAGAAATCTCTATTCATATCACGGACTTGGTGTCCGCCAGCGCGAATTGACACGCATCAACGACTTTCGACTGGATGTCGGGCATGTTCCGCGCTTGCAATCAATCTTATCGATGGATCAATAGCTAAAAGTGGAGAAAAGTATGGAGAAAGGCAGTTACATAAGCTTGCGCAAGTTGGGGCTGATCGTGGCGCTGACGCTACCACTGAGCGTGGCCAGTGCCCAGGATCAGGCCAAACCGGGCGTGACCGACACCGAGATGAAATACCAGGCCGGCGACTCGCCGCTGGGCAAGGTGGAAATGCACCAGAACATCAATCCCAAGGCGCCGCCGATGACCAAGGCCGAGTTCGAGCAGGCCAAGGAAATCTACTTCCAGCGTTGCGCCGGCTGTCACGGCGTGCTGCGCAAGGGCGCCACCGGCAAGCCGCTGACCACCGACAAGACCCTGGCCTCCGGCACCGAATACCTCAAGGTCTTCATCAAGTACGGCTCGCCCGCGGGCATGCCGAACTGGGGCACCTCGGGCGAACTGACCGACCCCCAGGTCGACCTGATGGCGCGCTACGTGCAGCAGGAGCCGCCGACGCCGCCGGAATGGGGCATGAAGGAGATGCTCGCCTCGCAGAAGGTCACCGTGCCGCCAAGCCAGCGCCCGACCAAGAAGATGAACAACCTGGATCTCGCAAACCTGTTCTCGGTCACCTTGCGCGACGCCGGAGAGATCGCGCTGATCGACGGCGCCAGCAAGAAGATCGTCAAGATTCTCAAGACCGGCTACGCGGTACACATTTCACGCATGTCGAAATCGGGACGCTACCTCTATGTGATCGGCCGCGATGCCCGCATCAACTTGATCGACCTGTGGATGCCGGAACCGACCAACGTCGCCGAAATCAAGGTCGGCCTCGAAGCGCGCTCGGTGGAGACCTCCAAGTACAAGGGCTACGAGGACAAATACGCGATCGCCGGCACCTACTGGCCGCCGCAGTTCGTGATCATGGAAGGCGACACGCTGAAGCCGCTCAAGATCGAATCGACCCGCGGCATGACGGTGGATACTCAGGAATACCATCCGGAACCGCGCGTGGCCGCCATCGTCGGCTCGCACTACAACCCGGAGTTCATCGTCAACGCCAAGGAAACCGGCAAGATCCTGGTGGTCAATTACAAGGACCTGAACAACCTCAAGGTCACCAGCATCAACGCCGCGCGCTTCCTCCATGACGGCGGCTTCGATTCAACCGGCCGCTACTTCATGGTCGCCGCCAACGCCTCGAACAAGATCGCCGTGGTTGACACCAAGGAAGACAAGCTGGCCGCATTGATCGACGTCGGCAAGATTCCGCACCCGGGTCGCGGCGCCAACTTCGTCCATCCCAAGTTCGGTCCGGTCTGGGCCACCAGCCATCTCGGCGACGACATCATCAGCCTGATCGGCACCGATCCGAAGCAGCACAAGGACCAGGCCTGGCGCGTGGTGCAGACGCTCAAGGGCCAGGGCGGCGGTTCGCTGTTCATCAAGACCCATCCGAAGTCGAAGAACCTCTGGGTCGATACGCCGCTGAATCCGGAAGCCAAGGTCAGCCAGTCGATCGCCGTGTTCGACATCAACAACCTGGAGAAGGGTTTCGAAGTGCTGCCGATCGGCGACTGGGCCGGCATCAAGGACGACGGCGCCAGGCGCATCGTTCAGCCCGAGTACAACAAGGCCGGCGACGAAGTCTGGTTCTCGGTGTGGAGCGCCAAGGACAAGACTTCCGCGCTGGTGGTGGTCGACGACAAGACGCGCAAGCTGAAGGCGGTGATCAAGGATCCGAAGCTGGTCACGCCGACCGGTAAATTCAACGTGCATAACACCCAGCACGACGTGTATTGAGTCGTTCCGCCCGCTGAAAATGGAACGGGGGCTGCGGCCCCCGTTTTTCATTCAACCTGCAAGAAGCATTTGATCCGCAGATTTCGCCGATTAACGCAGTTGGATCAGGTGTGTTGCGTGGTCGGGTCGAACCGCCGCCGGGTGAGCCGTGGGCGCCTGCCACGTCTTTGTTCTATCTGCGTAATCTGCGAAATCTGCGGACAGCACTGAGGTTTCCAGGTTAAGGCGTCGGTGCTCTCTATTCGTCGGGCTGTGCCGTCAGCGCATAGTCGGCCATCGCCGCAAGAACGGATTCCACCTCGCCCACTGGCGCGGCGAGTTCGATGACCAGGCCTGGGTGGCGGTCCATGGCATTCGCTGCCAGCTGCGGCAGATCCTTCTTCACATGGCTGCCGGCGGCCATGAAGATCGGCACCACGACGATTTCGGTCGCCCCCTGGTCCACCAGGCAGGCGACGCCCTCGTCGAAGCTCGGCCGCATCAGTTCCAGGAAGCCCGGCTCGACCAGGGCCCCCGGATCGCGCGACTTGATCGCGGCGCGAATGCGATGAAAAGGCTCAGCCCACTCCGGATTGCGGGCGCCATGGCCATAGAGCAGGATTGCCTTCACTTTGCCTCCTCAGCCTTCCAGACGTTGCGGCAGCCGGTTTCCCGGACGAACAGCGTGGCGATCCACCCTGCGGCGGCCGCCGCCGTCAACAGCAGCACGCCGTTGCGCCAGTCGCCGGCGGAGTAGATGCGTACGCCGGCCTCCATTCTGCCATCCCAGGTGCGCTCCATGAGCCAGCCGACCGTCGGCTGCAGGATCGCCGGGCCGAGGAAGATGCCAACGTTCACCACGCTGGTGGCCATGCCGGAAAGCTGCGGCGGATTGACTTCCTTGGCACTGGCCCAGGACAGCGTGAAGCCTGCCGTGGCAAGCCCCATGGTAATGCACAGCGCATAGGTCGCCGTCAGAGGCAAGGCGCCCTCGGCGCGCCACGTCGCCCACGACCAGACGCCCCAGCCGAGTACGTGCAGGCCGGAAACCGCCAGCGCCACCGCCTTGCGCCGCCCCACGGCATCCGAGACGCGGCCCCACAGCGCCGAGCCGACAGCGAAGCCGAGAAAGTAAATGCTCACGTGATTGGAGGCGACGGCGCGCGACATGGCGTGCATCTGGATCAGGTAGGGCACGGCCCAAAGTCCGGCAAAGGTAAAGAAAGCGCCGGAAAGCCCGGCGTTGGCGAAGAAGCCGGGCCAGGTGGCGCGGTTCTTCAGCACAGAAACCAGGCCGGACAGCCAGGCCGTGCGATCGACCTTGCCGGCGGGAGTTTCGATCACCCAGGCGCGGCTGGCGAAGGCCAGCGCGATGGAAAGGATGCCGACCGCGACGAAGACCTGGCGCCAGCCGGCGGCCTGCGTCGCCCAGGCCAGCGGCGCCCCGGCCAGGATCGAGCCGAAATTGCCGATCAGCATGCACAGCCCGGTCAGGGTGGCGAAGCGACGTTCGTCGAAGCCGATCGCCAGCAGCTTGAGCATGGCGATGAAGGTCACCGAGACGCCGAGGCCGACCAGGGTGCGCCCGACGAAGGCCAGCTCGAAACTCGGCGCCAGGCCGAACAGGATCGCCCCGGCACCGGCCACCAGCCCGCCCCACCAGAGGATGCGCCGCGGCCCGAGGGTGTCGGCCAGCACCCCGGTCGGGATCTGCATCAGCGTGTAGACGTAGAAGTAGGTCGCGGCCAAGGTGCCGAGCTGCGCGCCACCGATGGCGAAGCTGACCTGCAGGTCGCCGGAGATCGCCGCCGGGGCGACACGGTGGAAGAAGGACAGCAGGTAGGCGGCAATCGCCACGCCGAGGCCGAGCAGCACGGCCGGTCGGGTGGCGGGGGCGGTCATCGCAGCACTTCGGGGTTGAGCAGATTGGGCGGACGCTGACCCGAGAGCGCCGCGATCAGGTTGTCGGCCGCGGTCATCGCCATCGCCATGCGCGTCGCCCGCGAACTGGAACCGATATGCGGCGTCAATGCGACGTTATCGAGTTCGAGGAAGCCGGGGTTGAACTTCGGTTCGCCTTCGAACACGTCGAGACCGGCGCCCGCAAGTCGGCGCTGGCGCAACGCCGAAATCAGCGCCGCGTCATCGACGATGCCGCCGCGCGCGACATTGATCAGGTGCGCCGTGGGCTTCATCAGCGCCAGCTCGGCGGCGCCGATGGTGTGATGGCTTTCCGGCGTATACGGCAGCAGCAGCACCAGGAAATCCGATTCGCGCAGCAGGGTCTGCTTGTCCACCCAGGTGGCGCGGCATTCGGCTTCGCGCTCCGCCGGCAGCGGCGTGCGCTTGTGGTAGATGACCTTCATGTCGAAGCCCAGCGCACGCCGCGCCACGGTCTGCCCGATGCGCCCCATGCCGAGAATGCCGAGGGTGGCATGATGAACATCTGTACCCAGCCAGTCGGTCATGCGGAAGCCCTTCCAGTGCCCCGCGCGCAGCCAGTGCTCGGAGGTCTGGATGTGGCGGGCCGAGGCCATCAGCAGCGCCCAGGCGAGATCCGCCGTGGTGTCGTCGAGCACGCCCGGCGTGTTGGTCGCCACAACGCCCGCCTGGGTACAGGCGGCGAGGTCGATGTTGTTGTAGCCGACGGCGAAGTTGCAGATCGCCTTGAGACCGGGCGCGGCGGCGATCACTTCGGCGGTGATCGGATCGCTGACCGCGGTAAGCGCGCCGGCCTTGTCCGCCAGCCGCGCCTTGAGGCCTTCCACGCCGAGGACCACATCCGCCTGGTTGTCATCGACCTCGAAATGTGCGGACAAACGCTCGACCACTTCGGGAAACACCTCCCGGCTGATCAGTATTCTGGTTTTCATGGAAACCGGCCCTCGCCTTCATTCATCCTTGCCGCGCAGTTGCTCGAAAAACTCATAGGCCGCCATGGCAATGCCGACCAGCACCACGATCGCCAGCGCCAGACTCTTCAGCTTGATCACGGGTACTGCCAAAAATCCCAGCAACATGGCCAAGCCGACCAAGCCGGTAAAGATTTTGAAATTCATCGCTTCCTCGCTTTCTGCTTTGCCAACTATGCCACGGCTGCAACCAGCCAGCGCGCGGTGCGCAGCAGCCGGGCGTCGTCGCCGACACGGCCCACCAGTTGCACTCCGACCGGCAGACCGTTGCCGGCCTGCAGCAGCGGCAGGCTGATGGCCGGCATGCCGCAAAAGCTCCACAGGCTGCAGAACATCGGGCTGCCGGTCGATTCCAGGCCGTGCGGCGCAGCACCCGTCACGGCTGGCGTAAGGATGGCGTCGTAGCGATCGAAGACATCGTCGAGGGCATCGGTCACCACCGGAATGCGTGCCAGGGCCTGCAGGTAGTCGACCGCCTTGATGCCGCGCCCACGTTCGATCTGCTCGCGCAACGCCGCGGAAAGCTTGTCCGCGCCGCGTTGATAGTCGACGTCGTAGTTGGCGGCAATGTCGGCCTCCATGATGATCTGGAGCCAATCGAGTGCCTTCGCGGCCGAGTCGGGCAAGACGAACTCACCGACGTGCTCGCCCAGATGTTCGGCCAGTTCGAGGAAGCCTCCCTGCACGTCGGCATCGGCATGCGGCCACAGCGGAGTCTTGACCAGGGCCAGCTTGGGCGGCAGCGGCGGTTCCTCGCTGCAGACCCTTTGCAAAGGCAGACAGGCGCGCGGCACCATGTCGGGTTCGTCGGCGTCGTAGGCCGACAACACCTCGCCCAGCAGGGCGAGATCCTCGACGCTGCGGGCGAAGCCGCCGGGTTGATCCAGTCGCGGCGACTGGGTCAGGATGCCCTGGCGCGAGATCGTGCCGCGGCTGGGTTTGAAACCATACACGCCGCAATACGCCGCCGGCCGAATCAGCGAGCCGTTGGTCTGGGTGCCCAGTGCCAGCGGCACCATTGCCGCGGCAACGGCCGCCGCCGAGCCGCTGGAGGATCCGCCGGGGGTGTGTTCCAGGTTGTGCGGATTGCGCGTCTTGCCGGGGAAATAGGTGGCCAGTTCGGTGGTCACCGTCTTGCCCATGATGATCGCCCCGGCGGCGCGCAGCAGCTCGACGACCTTGGCGTCGTGCCATGGCGCACGTCCCGCATGCAAGGGCGTGCCGTCTTCGGTCGGCATGTCGGCGGTATCGATGATGTCCTTGATGCCCACCGGCACACCGTGCAGCAGGCCGAGCGGCTTGCCGGCCGCCCGCCATTGGTCGGCGCGCCTGGCCTGCGCCAGCGCATGCTCCGCATCGAAATAGGCCCATGCCTGAACCTCGGGTTCGCGCGCCTGGATTTGCGCAACACAGGCGAGCACCAGATCTTCCGCGCTGAACAGGCCGTCCCGGATTCCCTGGGTGGCCTGGCAGGCACCCAGCAGATTCAGTTGCTCCATAGCGTCCTCATGTCGCTGCTCCTCAATTGCCGTAAAGAAGATTGGGCAACCAATAGACCAGTTGCGGGAAGATGTACACGGCCGCCATAGTGACGAACACCATGCTCAGGAAGGGCAGGCAACCCGAGAAGATGGTCGTCAGCTGTATATGTTTTGGCGCCACGCCCTTCAGGTAATAGGCCGACATCGCCATCGGCGGCGTCAGGAAGGAGGTCTGCAGGTTCAGCGCGATCAGGATGCCGAAGAACATCGGATCGACGCCGAAGTGCGGCAGTAGCGGCAGGAAGATGGGCACGAAAATGATGATGATCTCGCTCCATTCCAGTGGCCAGCCGAGCAGGAAGATGATCACCTGCGACAGGAGCAGGAAGGTGATGGTATTCAGATCCAGGCCCAGCACGAAATCCTTGATCAGGCCTTCGCCGCCGAGGTAGGAAAACACCGAGGAAAAGGTCCACGAGCCGACGAACAGCCAGCAGACCATGGCCGTGGTGCGCGCTGTGAGGAATACCGCTTCCTTGAGGCGTTCCCAGGTCAGCGCACGATAGGCCGCCGCCAGCAGCACGCCGCCCATGGCGCCGATGGCCGCCGCCTCGCTCGGCGTGGCGAGGCCGAACAGGATGGCGCCCAGCACCGACAAAATGAGAATCGCCAGCGGCAGGAAGGCCTTGGCCAGCAGCAGGAAGACCTGGCCCCAGGTGACGCCCTCGTAGGCTTCCTTGGGCAACTTGGGCGCCAGGGAAGGGTTGATCACCACCCGGGTCACCACATAGACCATATACAGACCGGCCAGCAGGAAACCCGGCAGCAATGCCGCGGCATAGAGCTTGACCACGGAAATCGCCGAGGTCGCGCCATAGACGATAAGCATGATGGAAGGCGGAATCAGGATGCCCAGCGTGCCACCGGCAGCGATCACGCCGGTCGACAGCTTGTGGTCGTAGCCGGCCTTGATCATGGCGGGAAGGGCCAGCAGGCCCATCAGCGTCACCACGGCACCGACGATGCCCGTCGCCGTGGCGAACAACGCGCAAGTGACCAGGGCCGCTACCGCCATCGCGCCGGGGACCGCGCGAAACGCCAGTTGCAGGCTGAGGAACAGGCGATCCAGGATGTTCGCCCGCTCGACGATGTAGCCCATGAAGAGGAACAAGGGTATGGCGGTCAGCACATCATTGTTCATGACGCTGAAGGTGTTCTGCGTCAGCAGGTAGAACACCCGGCTGTCGAAGAAGGCCTGGTCGGGCGTGAAGTAAGCGTAGAACCCGAATCCGACGCCCATGGCCATCAGCGTGAAGGCGATGGGAAAGCCGAGCAGGATGATGAAAATGAACGAGCCCAGCATCAACAGGGCGACTTCCGGGTTACTCATTTTGCGTCTCCAGACAGGGCGGAGATTTGGCGCATGCGCTTCTCTTCTTCCACTTGATGCAAGATCGCCGTTTCCAGTTCCTCGACATCGTGCAGCCGCTCCGGCCACTGACCGGTCTTGATGCAGACAAGGCAACGCAGCATTTCGGCGATGCCTTGCAGGGCCAGCAGGGCACCGGCCGCCGGGATGATCAGCTTGAGCTGCCAGATGGGCACGCCGACCGGGCTATTCACGCTCACCTCGCCGATGCGCATCGATTCCATGCCGTAACTCCAGCCCGAGTACATCAGGGCGATTACGCCCGGAAAGAAAAAGATCACATAAAGTACCAGCTCGACGCTGCCCTGGACACGCGGCGGCATCAGCCGGTAGAAAACGTCGCCGCGCACATGGGCGCCGCGCGACAGCGCATAGGCGCCCGACATCAGGAACAGTCCGCCGTAGAGGATGAAACTCATGTCGAAGGCCCAACTGGTCGGGTCGTCCAACACGTAACGGACAAACACTTCGTAGGTGGTGCCCAAGGTCAGGACGACGATGCACCAGGCGAAAGCATGCCCGACCGATTTCGACAACTGATCGATGCCGTGCAGCAGCGATTGAATGGACATAGGGATCCGCGTTATGAAAATTCGGCGGGAATGCCTGGGCATTCCCGCCGTGGGTCATGCAACTCCGGCCGTCATCGGCAACAAACGCTCAGAAACCGAGTTTGCCGTGGATGTGCTCGTAGGCTGCCTTGTAATCGGCGTTGTTGAAGAAGTTGTAGTAGCCGACCCGCTTGCCCCATGCCAACTGCGACTCCCACACCTTCTTGAAGAATGGATCTTCGGCAGTCAGCTTGGCGACAATCTTGTCCCAGGCCTTGATCTGCGCATCGAAAATACTCTGCGGCGTGCGAATGATGTTGACCTTTTCCTTGCTCTTCAGCTCGGCCAAATCCTTCGAGTAGTTGTCCATCGCCGTCGCGTAGTTGGAGGTCGACGCCGCTTCCGCCGCATAAGCGAGTATCGCTTGCAGATCCTTGGGCAGGGCGTCGAACTTCTTCTTGTTGAAAACGATCTCGAAGAATTCCATGGCCTGGTGATAGCTGCCCATCATGTAGTTCTTGGCCACGTCCTGGGCGCCGAAACGCCGGTCGGAGGTCGGGTTGTTGAACTCGAAGGCATCGATCACGCCGCGTTCCATGGCGGGGACGATCTCGCCGCCGGGCAACTGCGTCACCTTCATGCCCATTTCCTGCATGAGGTCGGCGGCGAGTCCCACGGTGCGGTACTTGAAGCCCTTCAGCTCCGCTGCCGACTTGATCGGCTTCTTGAACCAACCCAGCGGCTGGGTCGGCATCGGCATGGCGAAGAAGCCGACCACGTCGAGCTGAAGTTTTTGCATCAACTCGTTATAGAAAGGCATGCCTTCCTTGTGGATCCAGGCCAGATTCTGGTTGGCATCGCAACCGGTGATCGGCCCGGAGCCGAACATCGACGCGACCTTGCTCTTGCCATACCAGTACACCGCCACCGAGTGGGCGCCATCGATCACACCCTTGGAGGTCGCGTCCATCACTTCGAAGGGCTTGACCACCGATCCGGCGACCAGGTAGTCGATGCGCAGACGACCGCCGGCCATTTCATTGACGCGCTTGACGTACTCCTCGGCCATCTCGTTGAAAATGTCCTTGGCACCCCAGGCGCCCTGCATCTTGAACACGATGGTGGATGGCTTCACCGCTATGGCCGGCGCTGCCGCGGGTGCCGGCGCTTCTTCCTTTTTCCCGCAGGCAGTGAGCGTAGCCACAGCCGCTGCACCTCCCGCTACGGCCAGGAAGGAACGGCGAGAAACCGGCTTGGCTGGGTCGGCGGGCAAATCGTTATTGTCAGACATGGTTTCCTCCATAATTGATTTTGTACCAGAGCCTGAGGCCGCAACCTAACTGCGTCAGGTATCGGCGACTTTACCAGACTTTTAATTTGTCTGACAATAGGACAACTGTTATTATTTGTTCATGCCAACGTCCCCTCCCCCCGCCAACGAACCGAGCCCTGAACTGAGCCGCATCGCTCGGCCCTTGCGCCTTTCCGAAGAAGTGTCTGGCGACTTGCAGCGCCGCATCGCACGCGGCGAGCTCAAGTCAGGTGATCGCCTGCCGACCGAAAAAGCGCTCGGCGAAGCCTTTGGCGTCAGCCGTGCCGTGGTGCGCGAAGCCATCGCCCGGCTCAAGGCCGACGGCCTGATCGAAACCCGGCAGGGTTCGGGCGCCTTCGTCGTCGACGTACCGAAAACCATCAACCTGCGCTTCTGGCAAGGTGCCGGCGCGGAACTCGATGAATTGCGCGACATCTTCGAACTGCGTGCCATGGTCGAAGCTCCGGTCGCCGAACTTGCCGCCCAGCGCCGCGACGCGAGTGACCTGCAGGCCATGACCGCGCAACTGCAGGCAATGGACTTGGCAATGGCCAGCGGCGAGGACGGTACCGAAGCGGACGACAACTTCCACATCGCGATGGCCAGGGCGACGCACAATTCCTACGTCAGCCAACTGGTCGAATTCCTCGGTCGGCATTTTTCCGATTCGCGCAAACTGTCGTGGCAGGGGACGCGCAGCGAACTGGCCCACCCGCACGAAGCCCAGAACGAACATCGCACCCTGTTCGACGCCATTTCACGCGGCGACGCCGAAGCCGCGCGGCGCTGCGCACAGGAGCACCTGCGCGCCACCGCCGGCCGCTTCGGCATCAAGCTGGCGCTCGATTTCGACACAACCCTGCCCACACCGGGAAAAACCTCTCGCAAACGCTAAACTGTCGGCCGCCTTATCCACTGTCCACTTCGTCAATGCTCGATATCTCGACCGCCGCATTCTGGATCGCCGTACTGCAAATCATCCTGATCGACATCCTGCTCGGCGGCGACAATGCCGTAGTCATTGCGCTGGCCTGCCGCAAGCTGCCCGACGAGCAACGCAAAAAGGGCATCTTCTGGGGCGTCGTGGGGGCCATCGGGCTGCGCGTCGTGCTGATCTTCTTCGCCCTGCAACTTCTGGCCGTGCCCTGGCTCAAGATCGTCGGCGCCCTGCTGCTGTTCTGGATCGGCGTCAAGCTGTTGCTGCCCGAAGATGAAGGTCATGGCGAGGTCGCCGCATCCACATCGCTGGCCGGCGCGATCAAGACCATCATCATCGCCGACGCGGTGATGAGCCTGGACAACGTCATCGCCGTAGCCGGCGCCGCCAACGGCAGCATGCTGCTGGTGGTGTTCGGCATCCTGGTCTCGATCCCCATCGTGGTCTGGGGCAGCCAACTGGTGCTGAAGCTGATGGACCGCTATCCGATCGTGATCACCGCCGGCGGCGCCCTGCTCGGCTGGATCGGCGGCGGCATGATGGTTTCCGATCCGGCCCTGCCGGCCGGGCTGCTCGACGGCATACCCTATGTCAAGACGATTGCGGCGACGATCGGCGCCGTGCTGGTGGTCGCCATCGGCAAATGGCTGTCGCTGCGCGCCACGCCGGGCGCCGCCGTCGAACTCACCACCGAGGACAAGAAATCATGACCCAAAAATGGCTGGTGCCGAGCGACGGCTCCGAGATCGCACTGCACTCGATAGACTGGATCATCGAGCACGCCGCGGATTGGCGCGAGCCGCCGCATATCCTGCTGATCAACGTCCAGGCGACGCTGCCCAACGATATCGGCCGCTTCATCGATGCCGACACGCTGCGCGAGTTTCACCTCGAAACCGGCATGGCGGCACTCGCCGCCGCGCGCGACAAGCTGACCGCAGCCAGCCTGGCCCCCGAGCTGCACGTCCTGGTGGGCGACCCGGCCACGGCCATCACGGAATTTGCCGAGAGCCATGGCTGCAGCCAGATCCTGATCGCTACCCACGGCAACAGCGGACTCACCGGCACGCTGCTCGGCTCGGTGGCGATGAAAGTAGTGCACCGGGCGAAGATGCCGGTGCTGCTGATCCGCTGACACGCCGTGGCGCCGTGCCGCCAGCGCCAACTTTCAGCGTTTCACGCGGCAATTGCGGAACTGCGGTGCGCCGTCCATGGCGACGTGAGCCGTGTCCCCCTGGCGCCACAGGGTCAGCACGCTGCAGCTGAATCTCTCGCCCGGCCCTGCCGGCGGATCGGCCAGCAGACCGAAGCGCATGCGTGCAATCTCGATCTCGGCCGATTCACCCGACGCTGAAATGTTCAGCGAAAACTCGCGGCCCTCGTCGCAGCCATAGACCAGCGCCGGTTGCGACTGCGGCTGAACCGCGCAGCCGGCCAGGGATGCGGCGATAGTGACCAGCATGACGAACGCAGGCAAGCCCATGGTTCGATTCCTCCGCGAGTTGTTCAGCCAGGCAATACTACCGGCTGCAGGGAAAGTGCTGCGCGTAGGCGCGGGCAACCAGTCCCAGCGCAGTGCCGGAAGTGGCATTCGGACTGGCTACAAGCCAGTCGACGACGATTTTGTGCTGTTGCTGCAAGCCGGTGTCGCGCGGCAGGCAGGCCCGGATTCCTTCGATGCTGTCGCCGGAGAGTGCGTCCTCGGCCGCCAGCAGGTAGCCGATGCAACGCCCGGCAGCAACCGACGAGGCCCCGGTGCACCACTTGACCAGGTGTTCGCGGTCGGTCAGGGCCTGCGCGGACGGTGCCGCAAGCAGCACGGCGAGGAAAAAAACAAGCGGCAGCATTTTCGACATGGATTCATCCCTTCCGACAAGCCCGGGCTGGCCCGGGGCGGCGGGCGAACGCATCATTCTGAGCGCGTTCGCCCGCCGCAATCAACTCGGTTCAACGATTGACGACATCGCCCTTGAGGCTGGCGAGCAGGCCGATGACTTCACCCTGCTCCTTGGCCGGCACCTTGAACTTGTTCAGCGCCTGCGTCGTATCCTCGGCCAGCGCGTTGAATTCCGCATCGGTGAGCTTCATGCCGGTGTGCGCCGTCTTCATGTCCTTGCCCTTGTACTGGCAGGGGCCGCCGGCGCCTTGGCACAGGAAGTCAACCAGCTGGCCGCCGAAGGCTTCCGGCTTGGTGTACTTGAAGCGACCGTTGATGCGCGCATCGGCGGCGACGACGTGCCACAGCTCGCCGACCACGGCCTGCAGCGCCGGCTTGCCGCCGAGGCGCTCGTAGAGGGTCTTGTCGGCAGCGGCGGCGCTGGCGGAGAGGGAGAGTGCGATCAGGCCGGAAGCGATGATCTGAAGCGATTTCTGGGCAAACTTGGACATGCGGATCTCCTGGTTGTTGGGCTGGCGAAGTGATGCTGCGCACATGCTAGGCGCAAGGCCGGGAGAACTCGGTGACCTAGGTTACAGAGCGGGAAAGCCCCGGCGCAACGAAGGTGGGAAGTCCGCCGATAAGCCGGGTTCTGTCGTGGGCAACCATTCCTCTGGGACCGCCGTTGCCGACGGCCTCTAGCAGCCTACCCGGGAGCGACGCGGGCCACGCCAATGCTCCCCTATTTGGCCTTGCCCCGAATGAGGTTTGCCGTGCCGTCCGTGTTACCACGTCCGCGGTGGGCTCTTACCCCACCATTTCACCCTTACCGGTTCTTGCGAACTTAGGCGGTATCTTTCTGTTGCACTGTCTGTCGCCTTGGGTCAGGCAGCTTGCGCCGCCCGACTTATAGCGCCCGGCCGTTAGCCGGCATTCCGCCCTGTGGGGCCCGGACTTTCCTCCAAACACTTTCATGTTCAGCGGTTGCCTGGCGAACTTCCCGGGCGCATTGTACGCGCCGGGCGAAACTGCCGCGTGTCGTCGTAATAATCGGCACGCTGATTCTCCGTTGTAGCGCCGGGTATGCCGAGCAGGGGCAGTGGCTGCCAGTCGCGCGGCGAGAAACTGCCGCTGTCGAACAGCGTCGCCAGGCGCCTGTCGAGCGACGCCAGCGCCGCGGCTTCCGGCAATTCCAGCCATGCCAGTCATGACGCGTGTACTGCGCAGCAGTTCCGCGCGCCGTTCGACGAAGAGTTCGCGCCAGCGATGCGCGCACAGGCCATGCCAAAGTTCAGGCGCCGTCCCGGCAACGATCACGCCGCATTCGTCGAACTGGGTCAGCGCATCGCGCAGCGGGCCGCGTTCTGCACTGCCTTGGCGGCGCGCGTCCGTGAGCGCCGCAAAATGGCGCCGGTTGAGCGCCGCCTTGCTCAACGGGAAAGCCAGCCAGATCAATGCATTGAACAGGTCATGCCGATTGCCGGGGCGCGTTGCGATTTCGCCGGCGCGGTAAGTCCGCTCCTCGTATCCCTGCGCGACGCCCGACGCTTCGACGAAACGCAAGGCAGCGCCGTTGCCGGTCACCAGCCCGCGCTCGCGGGCCATGGTATTGAGCCGGGGCAGATCCGGCACGCCGTCCGCAAACCATGCTTGCAGGAACGCCGACAGCGGATGCAGCCCTGCGCCGTGCGGATTCACGGCCCGGCGCGGCGAATCAGGCCAGGCGCCAGGCCACCGACTCGCCGGCGCGCAGCGGCACCAGCCGGTCGCCATCGAGGTAGTCCAGGCTCGCCGGTACCGCCATCGCCTCGCGCCGCAGCGTGATCTTTTCGGCATTGCGCGGCAGGCCGTAGTAATCGGGGCCGAAGAAGCAGGCGAAGCCTTCGAGCCTGTCCAGCGCGCCGGCCGCCTCGAAGACTTCGGCATACAGTTCGATGCCGGCATGAGCGGTATAGCAGCCGGCGCAGCCGCAAGCCGCCTCCTTGGTGCTTTGCCCGTGCGGCGCCGAATCGGTGCCGAGGAAGAACTTCGGATTGCCCGAGATCGCCGCGGCAACGAGCGCCTGACGGTGGCTCTCGCGCTTCAGCACCGGCAGGCAGTAATTGTGCGGCCGTATGCCGCCGGCAAAGATCGCATTGCGATTGAGCAGCAGGTGATGGGCGGTCAGCGTGCCCGCCACATTGGCGCCGCTGTCGCGCACGAACTCAATGCCGTCGCGGGTCGTGATGTGTTCGAGCACCACTTTCAGCGCCGGGAAGTTGCGCAGCAGCGGCGCCAGCACGGTGTCGATGAACACCGCCTCGCGATCGAAGATGTCGACGGCCGGATCGGTGACTTCGCCATGCACCAGCAGCGGCACGCCCAGCTGTTCCATGCGCGCCAGGGTCGCCGCGCATTTCTTCAGGTCGCTGACGCCGGCATCCGAGTTGGTCGTGGCGCCGGCCGGGTAGAGCTTGACGGCATGGACGAAGCCGCTAGCCTTGACGGCATCGATTTCGGCCGCCGGCATGTTGTCGGTCAGGTACAGCGTCATCAAGGGTGTAAAACTCATCCCGGCCGGCAGCGCCGCGAGAATGCGCTCGCGATAGGCCGCGGCCAGCGCCACCGTGGTCACCGGCGGCTTCAGGTTGGGCATGACGATGGCACGGGCAAAGCGGCGCGCGGTGTCGGGCAGCACGGCCGCCAGCGCGGCGCCATCGCGCAGGTGCAAGTGCCAGTCATCGGGACGGGCGATGGTGAGTGACTGGGTCAGTGTTTGCATGGCCCGATTATAGCGGCGGCCTCAATCGCCCTTCAGCTCCAGCGCGCGGGCATACAACGCGTTCTTCGACTGGCCGGTGATTTCGGCGGCGAGCTTGGCCGCCTGCTTGACCGGCAGCTCGGCCAGCAAGGCGGCCAGCACGCGTTCGGTCTCCGCATCCATGCCCTCGCGCGGCGGCGGCGCCGAGACCATCAGCACGAATTCGCCGCGCTGATGATTGGCGTCGGCCGCAAGCCAGGCCGGCGCCTGCGCCAGCGGCATGCTGGCGATCTGTTCGAACAGCTTGGTCAGTTCGCGGGCAATGACCAGCGTGCGCTGCGGCTCCAGCAACTCGACCAGTTCGGCCACCGTTTCCATGACCCGATGCGGCGCCTCGTAGAACACCAGCGCCGCATCGACGCCGGCAAGTTCCTGAATCGCCGTCCTGCGAGCGCCAACTTTTGCCGGCAGGAAGCCGACGAACAGAAAGCGCGCATCACCAAGGCCTGCCGCCGACAGCGCGGCAATCGCCGCGTTCGGTCCCGGCAGCGGGATCACCCGGAAACCCGCGGCGCGCACCGCTGCCACTGCCCGCGCGCCCGGATCCGAGACGCCCGGCGTGCCGGCGTCGGACACCAGCGCCACGCGCCGGCCTTCGCCCAGCAGGCGAACCAGCTTTTCCGCTGCCTCGTTCTCGTTGTGCTGGTGCAGCGCCAGCGTCGGCAGCTTGATGCCATGGTGATCGAGCAGCTGACGCGCATGGCGCGTGTCCTCGCAGGCCACCAGATCGACCCCGCGCAGGGTTTCCAGCGCGCGCAGGGTGATGTCCCCCAGATTTCCGATCGGCGTGGCGACGACATACAATGCATTTTCCATGTCCGGCATTCTAGAGCCTAGAGCCCCCAGCGGCCCGCTGAGCACACGGCAAGCCCGCGGCGCGGCGGCCGAGCAGCTGGCGGCCGATTACCTTGCGCAGCGCGGCGTCGCCGTGATCGCGCGCAACTTCCGCGTCAAGGGCGGTGAGATCGACCTGATCTGCCGCGACGGCAGGACCACGGTGTTTGTCGAGGTACGGCTGCGCAGCCGCAGCGATTTCGGCGGTGCCGCCGCCAGCATCACCGCCACCAAGCAGGCGCGCCTGATCCTCGCCGCGCGGCACTGGCTGCTGCGCCACGGCGAAACGCCCTGCCGCTTCGACTGCATGCTGCTCGACGGTCTCGAAGTGAAAAACATCGAATGGCTGCGCAATGCGTTTTCCGCCGACTAGCTTCCTGCTGCGGTTTGCCCTGGGCATGGTGCTTTGCCTCACGGCGCTGGCCGGCGAGGTGCATATCCTGGTGCAAAGCTCGCCCCTGGCCGGCTTTCAATACCATGCAGGGAAGTTGCTGTGGCACGAAATGCGCGCAGGTGACCGTCTGGCACTGGTCCGCGAAGCCGACAATCCGCATGACGCCAACGCGGTGCGCATCGAGTGGCGCGGACAGAAGCTCGGCTACCTGCCGCGCGCCGAAAACCGTGCCGTGGCCGCGGCAATGGATCGCGGCGAGGCGGTGGACGCCCGCATCGCAAAATTGCGCGAGCACCGGAACCCTTGGCAGCGGATGCTGATCGAAGTATTTGTTGTACTCTAGGCAGCCTTTTCGCGCCGCGGCCTTGTGCCGCATGCGGCTATTCTCGACCACCCCTACCTCCTGCACGCAAAGAACCGTCCATGTCACTTGCCGATCGCATACAGCAGCAATTCAATGACAGCGCCCAGACCAAGCTCGCGGCGCTGGCCGCCATGGCCGCACCCATCGAAGCCGCCGCGCGCCGCATGGCCGCCTGCCTCCAGGCCGGCGGCAAGGTGATGGCCTGCGGCAACGGCGGTTCGGCCGCCGATTCGCAGCACTTCGCCGCCGAACTGCTCAACCGCTTCGAGAAGGAGCGTCCACCGCTGGCGGCAATTGCGCTGACCACCGATACCTCGACCCTGACCTCGATCGCCAACGATTACCGCTACGAGGATGTTTTCGCCAAACAGGTGCAGGCGCTGGGCCGCACGGGCGACCTGCTGCTGGCGATCTCGACCTCGGGCAATTCGCCCAACGTCATCGAGGCCATCCACGCCGCCCACGCCCGCGGCGTCGGGGTGGTGGCGCTGACCGGCAGCAGTAGTGGCCAAAGCGGTGGCAAGATCGCCGCGCTGCTCGCCGCCGACGACATCCACCTCTGCGTGCCGGCCGAACGCACGGCCCGCATCCAGGAAGTACACTTGCTCACCATCCACTGCCTGTGCGACGGCATAGACGCCTTGATACTGGGAGAAACACCATGAACCATGACTATGGAATCAAGATCGGCGCAAGACTGCGCAACCTCGCTGCATTGACCCTGTCCGTGCCGATTCTCGCCGGCTGTTTCGGCGCCGCCGCGGTCGGCGTCGGTACCGGCGCCCTGATGCTCACCGACCGGCGCAATTCGGAAACCTTCATTTCCGACCAGGGCATGGAAATCCGCGCCGCCAACCGCATCGGCAACAAGCACGGCGACAAGGTCCATGTCAATGTCACGAGTTACAACCGCATGCTGCTGCTGACCGGCGAAGTGCCGACCGAGGTGATGAAAGCCGACGTGGAGAAACTGGCCTCCGGCGTGCCCAACGTCAAGGCCATCACCAACGAACTGGCCATCGCCGGACCGGCCAGTTTCGGCGGACGCAGCAACGACTCCTACATCACCTCCAAGGTCAAGGCGCGCTTCGTCGATGCCAACAGGTTTTCGCCCAACCACGTCAAGGTGGTGACCGAGGCCGGCGTGGTGTTCCTGCTCGGCCTGGTGACCCAGGCCGAAGCCGATGCGGCGGTGGAGATCGCCCGCACCACGGGCGGCGTGCAAAAAGTCATACGCGTGTTCGAGATCATCAGCCCCGAGCAGGCGCGGGCGATCGACAACGCACTGGGCGGCGGGCAGGATGTCCGGCCGGCGCCGAAGAATTAGGCGGCGCGGCACTTGAGCTATGCGCCGCCGGCCTTCGAGGCCAAGATCGCCGCGCCCGCCGACCTGGCACAGCGCATCGCGCTGTTGCCGCGGCCGCTGGCGTTCACCAACGGCTGCTTCGACATCCTGCATCGCGGCCATGTCACCTACCTGGCGCAGGCCCGCAGTCTCGGCGCCGCGCTGATCGTCGCCGCCAACTCGGACGCCTCGGTCAGGCGCCTGGGCAAGGGCGACGAGCGTCCGGTCAATCCGCTGGCCGACCGCATGGCGCTGCTGGCCGCGCTGGAGTGCGTGTCCCTGGTGACCTGGTTCGACGAGGACACGCCGCTGGCGCGCATCCTCGATTGCCGGCCGGACGTACTGGTCAAGGGCGGCGACTGGCCCGTGGAAAAAATCGTCGGCTACCGCGAAGTCAGCGACTGGGGCGGCAGCGTGCATTCCATCCCCTTCATCCACGAGCGCTCGACCACGGCGCTGATGGAGAAGATCCGCCGGCTCTAAATCAAGAGTCGGCGCTGACGCTGCGGCGATTCAGCCCGGCGTGCGACGCAAGATCATGTCGCGCACCAGGTCGATATGCACGCGCAAGGTGTAGAGCATGTCGGAAAAGGTCAGCGGCGTGCGTATCTGGCTGGCATCGGTCTCGATGCGGTCGAGCTTCTCCAGCCATTCCGCCCGGGTGTGCGCGGCGGGATTTTCATTGACCTCGTTTTCGAGGAACTTCAGTTCGCCGTAGCGCCGGTAGATGCGCGAACGCACCCGCCAGCCATACAGCTGCGGCGCGAACTTGAACAGCGGGAACAGCACCGCGAGCAGCGGCACCAGCATCACCACCATGCGGTCGATCAGCGTCGCCGCCCAGAACGGCATGTAGCGCTGCAGGAAAGGCTTGCCGGAGGTGTAGTAACGCGCGGCTTCCTTCGACTGCGGAAAATCGCTGTGCCCGACGCGCGGGAACTCGCCGGGCTTCTGGAACACGCCGGGCTCGCCATGGACTTCGCGCGCCACCTGCATCAGCAGCCCGACCAGGGCCGGATGCGTGTCCTCGCGCACCAGCAGGGTCGTCATCGGCGAAACCAGCTGGATGTCGCGCGGTGGAATTTCCTGCGTCAGATCGATCGCGCCACGCGGCAGCACCAGTCGCGCCAGATGGGGGAAGCGCCGCGTATAGGCCTCGGCATGGGCCAGGCTCATCAGGCGCACGCCCGGCGTATAAAGCAGCGACCAGACCAGCGAGGACTGCGTCGGCCCGACCACGAACACGGCATCGATTTCGTTCTTCTGTAGACGCTCGACGAGATCCAGCCCGCCCTCTTCGATCAGCCTGGTGTTCTTTGCGTCGATACCGTTGGCGGCCAGCAGTTCCAGCGCGAGATGCTGGGTGCCGCTGCCGGTGCCGCCGACGGCCACCCGCTTGCCCTTGAGATCGAGAATCTTGTCGCCGCCGCGCAAAGCCGCCTCGCGCCCGAAAATCCACAGCGGTTCATGATAGAAATCGCCCAGCGAAACCAGTTCGTCATTTTCGCCCGGCCGCGCCGTGCCGCCCTGAATGAAGGCGGCATCGACCGCAAACGCCGGGTCGCGCAGACGCCGCAGGTTCTCGATCGAACCGGCGGAAGGCTTTTCCACCAGCGCAATCTCGTGGCGCGCCAGCACGTCCTTGTAGCGCGCGGCAAACAGTTGGTAGGCCCCGCCCTCGCCGCCGGTGCTGACGATGAATTGCGCGGGCGGCGCCGGCTTGATGAACTGCGCCGCCAGCCAGAACGCCCCGACGGCCAGCAACAGCGACGGCAGCGCGACGAATACGATGTCGCGCCAGGAAAGGTGTTTCAGTCTCTCGGGCATGTTCACTCAATGTGGCTGGGTCGAAACATTATAGACAGCCCGTTTGACCTGACTGCCGCTGCACAATGCAGCACCACTCTCGATCGCGATGCAAGCCGGCGTATGTACGCTGTCGTACAGAGCCACGATTCCCGGCCATGCATAGTCGACGGACGTTCCTGCCGCGCGCTAGCGGCAGGTATTCCGCTTCACTCGCCAGACTGCCATGACACTGCCTCGTTCGCTCAAATGGATAGCCGGAATTCTGCTGGCGCCTGTCGCTCTGGCCGTACTGTTCATCGCCGTGTTCGGCTGGAACTGGTTGCGCGCTCCGATCGAACGCATGACCACGGAACGCACCGGTCGCGTGCTGACCATCAACGGCGATCTGACCGTAAAATTGGCCTGGCCCTCGCCGCACATTCGCGCCGCGGCGGTGAGCTTCGCCAATCCGGCCTGGGCCAAGGAAAAGCAGATGGTCACCGCCGATGCGGTGGACGTCACTATCCACCTGCCGCAGTTGCTGGCGCGCAATATCGTGCTGCCCGAAGTGCGTCTCGAACACCCCGTGGTTTTCCTGGAACAAGCCAGCGACGGTCGCCGCAACTGGTTGTTGGACCTGGATCAACAGGATGAGGAAGCCCGTGTCCGCATCGACCGCCTGACCCTCGACCAGGGCCGGCTCGGCTACGACGATGTCGGGCAGAAGACCAGCATCCGCGCCGAGCTGTCGACTTCAAGCAGCCAGGCGGATGCCGCCGGAGTCAGCTTCAGCGCGCAAGGGCAGTACAAGGGCATGCGGCTCAAGGGCAGCGGCAAGGGTGGGCCGGTGCTTGGCCTGCGCGACGAAGCCACCGCCTATCCGCTGCAAGCCGAGTTCAGCGTGGGACATACCGCCGTCAAGGCTGCCGGCACGATCACCAGCCTGCTGAAGTTTTCCGCGGTGGACATGCGTCTCGCCCTTCGCGGCGATAGCCTGGCTCAGCTTTTCCCGCTGCTCGGCATCGCCTTTCCCGAGACCCGCGCCTACGCCACCGAAGGGCACTTGCTGCATCAGGCGAATAACTGGCGCTACGAGAAATTCTCTGGGCGCATCGGCGGCAGCGACATCGCCGGATCGCTCCAGGTCGACACCGGCGGCAAGCGCCCGGCGTTGAAAGCCGACCTGGTGTCCAAGGTCCTCGATATCGCCGACCTGGGCCCCCTGATCGGCGCCCGGCCCGGCAGCGTGCAAGCCGCCACGCAGGCAGCGCTCGCGCCTGTACCCAAGGCCACGCCGACGCCGGCACTGGCGCGCGTGCTGCCCGACCTGCCGTTCAAGACCGATCGCTGGGACAGTGTCGACGCCGAGGTGACGCTGAAAGCCAAGACCTTCCGCCACGCCAAGGAATTGCCACTGGAAGACCTGGTGACCCATCTGAGCCTGCGCGATTCCGTGCTGAGGCTCGATCCGCTCACTGTCGGCGTGGCCGGCGGCCGCCTCGATGCCGTGATTTCGCTGGATGGACACAAGG
>JAXMJU010000253.1:0-6281 GCA_034376265.1 Sulfuritalea sp. | reverse complement strand
CATCGAGCCGCGGGCGATTTCCTGCAGGGCGAGGCAGAACTCGGTCAGCGCCGTACCGCTACCGCCAACTTCTTCGGGATAGCGCATGCCGAAGAAGCCGAGTGCCGCCAGTTCCTGGAACAAGGCGTGCGGATATTGCTTCGCTTCGTCCAGCGCGGCGGCTTGAGGCGCGATGCGTTCGTCGCAGAAGCGGGCGAAGGTGTCGCGGATCTGCTGCTGTTCGTCGGTGAGGTCGAAGTTCATTTTCCCCCTCCCCAGCCCTCCCCCACGAGGGGGGAGGGAGCAGGCGGTGCTGATCGGTCATCTCCCATCAGTGGGGAGGGAGCAGGCGGCGCCAACCGGTTTTCTCCCTCCCCCTTCATGGGGGAGGGCCGGGGAGGGGGCGCCTTGGGCTGGCGAGGGAGCGCCTTGTTCAATTCGGCCACGATCGTTTCCAGCACCCCATCGATGTTCTGCAGCACTTCGTTGTTCCAAAAGCGCAGCACCTTAAATCCCTGCGCCTTCAGCCATGCATCGCGCACGCGGTCTTTCTCGCTGTCCGCATGCTGGCCGCCGTCAACTTCGACCACTACGCGCGCGGCGAAGCAGGCGAAATCGAGCACATACGAGCCCAGCGGCGCCTGGCGGCGGAAATGAGCGCCGAGTTGGTGGGCGCTCATCCGGCTCCAGAGTTTGCGTTCGGCGTCCGTCAGGTTATGGCGGAGTTTGCGGGCGAATTGGGTGCGCGACACCCCCTCCCCGGCCCTCCCCCGTGAAGGGGGAGGGAGAGGTGCGGTGCTGGCGTGGGAGGGGCTTTTCATCGCTTGTTGCATCTGTCAGGCGGGCTCGTAGCCGTAGTCGCGCTTGGCCGCTTCGGGCGTGATCACGCCGTTACGGATTTCCTCGGCCAGCAGTTTGCGGTCGCGCTTTTTCGGATCGCCGTAGCCGCCGCCGCCGCTGGCGACCTGGTGGTAGGTGGTGCCCTTGGGCACGCCGGTGATCAGGTCCTTGTTCTTCGGCACCACGGTCTGGCCGTCGGGGTAGTGCAGGCGGATGAAGTTGAGGCCACCCTGGCCGCCGCCGAAGAGGCCGAAGGCCGGTTCGAAATCGCCGTCGCCGAAGGTCACCAGTTGCGTGTCGTCGGAACCGATCTTGAAAATGGTTTCGACGCCGAGGCCGCCGCGCCATTGGCCGGCGCCGGCCGAATCGGTCAGCAGTTCGTGTTTGATCAGGGTGTGCGGCGTCTGCTGCTCGAACATTTCGTAGTCCTGGTCGAGCACGCCGCCCGAGGCGTCGATCATGCCGATATGGTCGTAGCCGTCGGTGCCGAGCATGGCGCCGGAACCGCCCTTCAAGCCCATGAAGCCGATGTCGACGTACTTTTCGTTGTTCTTCGGATCGATGCCGGTGGTCAGCGAGGCCAGCAGGTTGTTCCAGCCGGCGGTGACGCGGTCGGGCATCACCGGGGCCAGCGCGCGCTGGATGGCGTCGGCGTTGGGCGGGCAGAGGTGGTTGCCGAAGGTGGTGGCCTTGGGGTAGGCGGCATTCAGGATGGTGCCGCTCGGGATGATGATTTCGATCGGCTGCACCATGCCCTCGTTGTGCGGGATGTCGGGGTTCACCATCTGCAGCAGGGTGAGTATCGTGGCCGAGGCGCTCGAGGTGAAGGTGCCGTTTACGAAACCGTTGGTCTGCGGATCGGTACGCGAGTAGTCGAACTTGATGCTCTTGTCCTTGACCTCGATGTCGACGCGGATGGTGTACTTCGAGCCGACAAAGCGGCCGTCGTAATACACATAGCCTTCGCCCGAGTAGTTGCCGTTGGGGATCTTGGCGATCTCGGCTTCCATCATCTTGCGCGTGGCTTCGAACAGGGCCTGCTTGTGGCTCTCGTAACTCTCGACGCCGTATTTCTTCAGCAGTTCCAGCAGGCGCCGTTCGCCGACGGTGCAGGCGCCCATTTCAGCCTTCATGTCGTGCTGCACGATGTCCAGCCGCACGTTGGCGAAGATCAGGTTCCAGACGTCCTTGCGCAGCTTGCCGCGTTCGACCACCTTGACCGGCGGGATGCGCAGGGCTTCCTGCCAGACCTCGACCGCGTTCGGGTTGTAGCCGCCGGCGACATTGCCGCCGATGTCGGCCTGATGGCCCTTGACCGCCGTCCACGCCACCAGCTCGTCGCCGAAGAACACCGGCTTGAAGGCGGCGACGTCGTTGTTCTGGTTGCCCAGGCTGAACACGTCGTTGTGGAAGATCACGTCGCCGGGATAGATTTCGTCGCCGAAATACTCCTTGATGTACTTGCACACCGGCGCCAGCGAGAAGGCCAGGATCGGCAGGTTCTCGGTCTGCTCCAGCATGTTGCCGTCGGCATCGTAGAGGCCGGTGACGTAGTCCTTGGCCTCGCACAGAATCGGCGAGCGCGTGGTCTGCTCCATCGAAATGCTCATCTCGTCGGTGATCGACTTGAAGGTCCGCGCGTACACCGACAGCAGGATGGGATCGATCCTGGTGCTCATGCCGTTACCTCCGCTTCTTGCTTCAGGCATCCTTGGGCAAGGTCCTCGCGGCCCTTCTGCCAGATGACGAAGGAACCCAGGGCATCGACCGCGCAGTCGTAGGAATCGCTGACGAAGATCGCCGTGGTTTCCTGCTCGATCATGGCCGGCCCGGTGATGCGGTTGCCGTAATGCATCTGGTGGCCGTCGTAGACCGGGGTTTCGCGAAAGGTCTTGGTTTCGGGGATGTACATGCTGCGTTTGCCTTTCAGCGCGCCTGACGCGTCCACACCACTCCAGGACTCCTGGCGGTAGGTCGGCTTGTCGGTGATGCCGATGGCCTGGACGCGGACGTTGATGATTTCGATCGGCGTCTTCTCGGCTTCCAGCGAATAGCCGTAGAGCCGGTTGTGCTCGTCATTGAAGGCATGGGCGATGGCGGCGGTGTCGCGGGCATCGATCAGTTCGCGCGGCACGCTGAAGGACACCTCGTGGTACTGCTTGATGTAGCGGCAGTCGAACCTGACCTGGTAGCGGCGGCGCTCTTCGCTGATGCGCTCCTCGATCAGTTGCCGGGTGCCGTCGGCCGACATCTCGTCGATCATCGCGGTCAGTTTCACCCAGTCGATGGCTTCGAGGCGGGCGACGAAGGTACGCACGAAGTCATGCTTGAGTTCGCTCATCAGCATGCCGAAGGCGCACAGCACCGAGGATTCGCGCGGCACGATCTGCAGCGGGATTTCGAGTTCGCTGCAGATCAGGCAGGAGTGGATCGGGCCGGCGCCACCGGCGGGAATGAAGGGAAATTCGCGCGGATCGAAGCCGCGCTTGATGGTGACTTCGCGCACGCCCTGGGCCATGTTGTTGCAGGCGACGCGGTACATGCCGGCCGCCGCCTCTTCGACGGACAGGCCCATCGGTTTGGCGATGTGTTCGTCGATTGCGGCGCGCGCCGCGGCGGCATCGAGCTTCATCTTGCCGCCGGCGAAGAAGCCGGGGTCGAGATAGCCCAGCACCACGTTGGCGTCGGTGGTGGCCGGCAGCTTGCCGCCCTTGCTGTAGCAGGCCGGGCCGGGATCGGCGCCGGCGCTTTGCGGGCCCATGCGCAGCATGCCGCCTTCATCGAGCCAGCCGATCGAGCCGCCGCCGGCGCCGATGGTGTGGATGTCGAGCATCGGCAGGGCGATCTTGTGGCGGGCGATCTCGCCGTCGTTCTTGATCATCGGCGCATCCACGGCGACCGATGCTTCGAAACTGGTGCCGCCCATGTCGGTGGTGATGCACTTGTTCTGGCCATGCAGGCGCACATAGAACAGCCCGGCGCCGGGGCCGCCGGCGGGGCCGGAGAGGAGGGTCAGGGCGGCTTTCTCGCGCGCCAGTTGCGGCGTGATGACGCCGCCGTTGGATTGCATGATCAACAGCAGGTTCTTGAAGCCGATGCCTTTGAGGCGGCCGACCAGCTGGTCGAGGTAATGGTTGAGCTTGGGGCCGACGTAGGAATTCAGCGCCGTGGTGCTGACGCGCTCGTAGAAGCGGATCGAGGGCAGCAGGTCGGTCGACACCGAGAGATAGGCGCCCGGCATTTCCTTCCTGACCAGTTCCGCTGCCGCCTGTTCGTGGGCCGGGTTGGCGAAGGAGTTCATGAAGCAGATCGAGACCGCCTGCACGCCTTCCTGCTTGAACAGATCGACGGCCTGCTGGATCTGCGCCAGATCGAGCGCCGCGGTCTCGGCGCCGTGGCGGTCGAGGCGGCCGCGGATGCCGGCACGCAGGTAGCGCGGCACCAGGGGTTTGACGTTGGTGTAGCGGTTGTTGTACTGCTCTTCGCGGATGCCGCGGCGCATTTCCAGGGCGTCACGCACGCCTTCGGTGGTCAGCAGGGCGCACTTGGCGCCGGTGCCGGTCAGGGTGGCATTGGTGGTCACCGTGGTGCCGTGCACGATGGTGTCGATGGTCGGCGCGAAGGCTTCCAGCGACATGGGAGGGCTCATGCTCGCGGCGATGTCGGTAAGGCCATTGACCACGGCGATCGACGGGTCGGACGGCGTCGACAGCGTCTTGTAGATCGCCGGCTCGGCGTCGTCGCGGGTGACGACGAAGTCGGTGAAAGTGCCGCCGACGTCGATTCCGATCTTTAGCGCCATGAAGTTTTCTCCGTCATTGCTGGACTATGTTGATTGGGGACTGCTTGTGCGCGCGACCATCTGCCGCACGTCTTCCTTGCGTATCTTGCCCAGCGCGGTTTTCGGCAAGGCGTCGACCACGACGACTTCCTTGGGATGCTTGTAGCGCGCGATGCGGCCGTCGAGCAGTTTCAGCACCTGCTCGCCGCTGAGCCGGCAATCGGCCCTGGGCACCACCACGGCGACCACGATCTCGCCCCAGCGCGCGTCTGGCCGGCCGATCACCGAGGCTTCGGCGATGTCGGGCGATTCGATCAGCAGGTTCTCGATCTCGGCGGGATAAATGTTCTCGCCGCCCGAAATGATCATGTCCTTGCTGCGGCCATCGACGTAGAGATAGCCTTCCTCATCCTGATGCCCCATGTCGCCGGTGTGGAACCAGCCATCGACCAGCACCGCGGCGGTGGTCTGCGGCGCCTTCCAGTAGCCGGACATGACGTTGTCGCCTTGCACCACGATTTCGCCGGTGGCGCCGGGCACCACGTCGGCGCCGAATCTCTCGACGATGCGCAGCCGGCAGTGCGCCGCGACCTTGCCGGTGGAGCCGACCTTGCGCAGCGCATCCTCGGCCTTCAGATACACGGCGATCGGGCAGGTCTCGGTGGAGCCGTAGACCTGCACCAGCGGCACGCCCTTGGCATGGACGGCGTGGATCACGTGGCGCGGCACGATGGTCGAGCCGGTGGTGATCATGCGCAGGCCGGAAAAGTTGGCGCTGGCCCAGCGGCGATGCGCCATCATCATGTCGAGCTGCGCCGGCACCAGCACGGTCAGCGTGACGCCGTCCTGTTCGACGGCATCGAAAGTGGCGTCGGCATCGAACTTGGGATGCAGCACCACCGTGCAGCCGGCCTGCAGCGCCGGCGTGGTCTGGTTGTTGAGCCCGCCGACATGGAACAGCGGCAAGGTGGTGAGGATCACGTCGTCCACCGTCAGCTCATGCATGTCGGCGCTGTTGGCGGCGTTGCATTCGATTGCGCGCTGCGTCAGCAGCACGCCCTTGGGCTTGCCGGTGGAGCCCGAGGTGTAGCAGATCAGCAGCGTGTCGTCCCCCAATCCCGCCAGGGGACTTCCTTCGGGGCGGGGGACTTCCTGCGGGGCGTCGGCGCCGATCCGCGGGTCAAATGGAACGCCGGGCGCCGGGCCGGCGGCGCGCCCACAGAAGTCCACCCAGGAAATCCAGCCGGTGCCGGCCGCGCCGAAGCTGACCAGCGTCATGGCGCCCAAGGCGTTGCGGAAGGCGTCGGTCTGGGCGACGTACTGCGGCTCGACAAACAGCAGCGTGGGCGGGCAGTCTTCCAGCATCTGCCGGTGTTCGGGCGCGGCCAGGCGCCAGTTGAGCGGCATGAACATGGCGCCGAGGCGCGCACAGGCAAACAGCAGCGCGAGCATTTCCGGGCTGTTGAAGCCGAGGTAGGCGACACAGCCGCCGCGCCTGACGCCGGAGGCAGCCAGCGCCGCCGCGAGATGTTCGATCAGCGCCGCCAGTTGTGCATAGGAAACATCGCGGCCGGGAAAACGAATGGCCGCCTTGTCGGGCGTCAGCCCGGCATTGCGGGCTATCCAGTCGGCGATGCTATTAACGAACACAGCCTGTCACCGCAACGCTTCGTCGGTATTC
>JAXMJU010000252.1:0-4384 GCA_034376265.1 Sulfuritalea sp. | reverse complement strand
CGGGCTACAACATCGCCGGTCCCGAAGTCGAGGACGCCCTGCTGCGCCATCCCAAGGTGGCCGAATGCGGCGTCATCGGCATCGCCGACGCGGAGCGCGGCCAGATCGTCAAGGCCATCGTGGTGCTGCGTCCCGGCGTCGATCCGACACCCGAGACGGCGAAGGAGCTGCAGGACTTCGTCAAGCAGACCATCGCTCCGTATAAGTACCCGCGCCAGATCGAATTCGCGACATCCTTGCCGCGCACCGAAACCGGCAAGCTGCAGCGCTTCCGCCTGCGACAGGCTTCCTGAGGAGAAATGCATTGAAGACCTTATTGCCGAAAGGCTGGACGCTGGCCAAGGGCTACGCCCATGGCGTGGTGGCGCGCGGTGAAATGGTGTTCGTCGCCGGCCAGGTCGGCTGGGACGAGAATTGCCAGTTTCCCGGCGATGACATCGTCACCCAGGCCGAGCAGGCGCTGAAGAACATCGTTGCCATCCTCGCCGAGGCCGGCGCGAAGCCCGAGCACATCGTGCGCATGACCTGGTATCTGGGCAGCAAGGAGGAATACTGGGCCAAGCAGAAGGAACTCGGCGCGGTCTTTCGCAGGATCATCGGCAGCTATGGCGCGGCGATGACCGCGGTGCAGGTCGCGGGATTCGTCGAGGAAGGCGCCAAGGTCGAAATCGAGGCGACGGCCGTGCTGCCGCATGCATGAGGCTGGATGACGCTTCCTGGCGGCAAGTGCTGGCAGCATTGCCTGCCGCGGAATGCGAAGTAGGCAAGGCGCTGGCAGTCGCTTTCGTCGATGCCGACGATTACGCGGCAAAGAGCGGTTCGGCGTGGCTGTGGTGGCCCGACGGTAGCCGGCCGCCCGCACGTTGCGACTTCGACGGACGGTTTCCCGCAGAGTGGGGCATGCTGCTGGTCATGAGCGAAGCCGCGCTGGACACCGTCTGCGCCGAAGGTGAATCGAGCCTGGCGGGCCTCGTGCGCCGCCTGCAGATCAAGCCCTTCCTGCTGCAGCAGCGGCAGGCGCTGGAAGCCGGCGGTATCCTTGACTTCATCGAATCACTTGAACTGGCGACGCCCAAACACTGATGAATACCGCTACCGACCCAATGCTCGGCGACATGTTCGGCGACATGAACCTGTGGCAGTCGATGCTCGATCGCCAGCGCGAACTGTTTGTCGAGATGGAGGACGGTTCGCGGCTCGGCTTCGTTTCGCGCGAGGCGTCCGGCATCCTGCCCGGCAAACACCGCGAAGGCGTGCGGGTGGTGAACGAAGTGCCGATGATGGCGTGGGAAATCGAGAACGGCGGCATGTCGGCGCGCATAGAGCGCTTTGCCGGGATCTCCTCGACCCAAGTGGACGTCCTGCTGGTGGCTGACCAGGAGGCCATGGACACGATGCTGGCCGAGTTGGGTAGCGACATGCTGAAGACCATCAAGCGCCTGATCCGGCGCGGCAACATCATGTTCTTCCTGTTCAAGAACAAGGCCCAGTTGCAGGATGCCGGCTACGAGGACTTCCTCGAATCCCTCGGCCTGGCTTTTCTCGGAGCCTGCCGGTGATTTTCCGCAATCCCAAAGGGGCGCCGGAACTGGCCTGCGATCATTGCGGCTGCCGCTGGGTCGATCGTACCCATGGCGCGCACTGCTACGAATGCGGCGAAGAAATCGCCGCTGCCGCGATCGAGGAATTCCAGCAGGCGCTCAAGGATTTCGCCGCCGCCCAGGCCAAGCACGGCATTCCGTAGCGTTTCCGGCGCCGCGCCGGAAACAGGAAGAGGGCTTGCGCCCCCTTCCATTCCCGAATTTTCCCGAATCTTCCCGAATAATTCGCGCCGTGTCGGCGAATCAGGCGACCTTCTTCGGCCAGTCGACGTCGGGCAGTCCCTTGAGCGCCTCTTGCACCAGTTCGACCGGATAGTCGAAGTCCTCGAGCTTGCCGGACAGGTAGCGGTCATAGGACGCCATGTCGAAGTGACCGTGGCCCGAGAGACAGAACAGCAGCGTCTTCGGCTCGCCGGATTCCTTGCAGCGCAGCGCCTCGTCGATCACCGCGCGAATCGCGTGGCAGGATTCCGGCGCCGGGATGATGCCTTCCGCCTTGGCGAACTGCACGCCGGCGGCAAAGGTCGCCACTTGCGGCACGGCCACCGCCTCGATCAGCTTCTCGTGATACAGCTGCGAAACCAGCGGCGATTCGCCGTGGTAGCGCAGGCCGCCGGCATGGATGCCCGGCGGCATGAAGTTGTGGCCCAGCGTGTACATCTTCATCAGCGGCGTGTAGCCGGAAACGTCGCCGTAGTCGTAGGCATACACGCCCTTGGTCATCGACGGACAGGAGGTCGGCTCGACACCGACCAGGCGCACCTTCTTGCCCGCGGCCTTGTCGGCGAGGAAGGGGAAGGCGATGCCGGCAAAGTTCGATCCGCCGCCGCAGGGCGCGAACACCATGTCGGGATACTCGCCGACTTTCTCCAGTTGCTTCTTGGCTTCCTGGCCGATGACGGTCTGGTGCAGCAGCACATGGTTGAGCACCGAGCCCAGCGCATAGTTGGTGTCGGGGCGCGAGGCGGCTTCCTCGACCGCTTCCGAAATTGCCAGGCCCAGGCTGCCCTGGTTGCTCGGATCGGCGGCCAGCGCGGCGCGGCCCGCATTCGTCATGTCGGTCGGGCTGGGGAAGACGTTGGCGCCCCAGGTCTGCATCATCGAGCGGCGGTAGGGCTTCTGCTCGTAGCTGATCTTGACCATGTAGATGCGCACGTCGATATCGAACATCTGTCCGGCAAACGCCAGCGCGGAGCCCCATTGACCGGCGCCGGTCTCGGTGGTCAGGCGGGAGAAGCCGGCCTGCTTGTTGTAATAGGCCTGCGGCACCGAGGTGTTGGTCTTGTGCGAACCGGAGGGGCTGACGCCTTCGTATTTGAAGAAGATCTTGCACGGCGTGCCGAGGGCCTTTTCCAGACGGTGCGCGCGCACCAGGGGCGTTGGGCGCCACAACTGGTAGATTTCGCGCACCGGTTCCGGGATTTCGATCCAGCGCTGGGCGCTCATTTCCTGTTCCAGCAGGTTGCCGGGGAAGATCGCCAGCATCTGTTCCGGCGCCACCGGGTTGCCGTCCGGCGCCAGGGGCGGCAGGGGCGGATTGGGCATGTCGGCCACGACGTTGTACCAGTGGGTCGGTATCTCGCTCTCATCCAGCATAATGCGGGTGTGTAGCATGTCTAGTCTCCTCGATGTTTGTTTTGGGCTGCCGGGACTGCCTGGTTTTCTGCGCTTCAATCCTGGATCAGGGACGGGGCAAAGGCGGGTGAAGGTTTGTTTCGCCCTTGGTCGCCATGTCCAATTCGGGATACGGTACACTGTATGCAAACAATTGGCGCTATGTCAACTTTTTTGAGATGGTTTTTTCCGCCGGCCGTTTGCCGCAATATGTACTGCTTAAAGCAATAGTTCCGGGCTGTGCGCCGGGGGCCATTGCGCCCCGCGCATTGCGGCACAATCCGGCATTCACAGTGGGCGTCGCCTGCCGTCGATGCGGGCCGCCGCGAGAGAGAAAGCGAAACATGCAGACCGACTGCGTATCCCTGTTTGAAACCCTGCAGCAGTGGCGGGCAGCCGGAAAATCGGCGGCGCTGGCCACTGTGGTCAGCACCTGGGGCTCGTCGCCACGCCCCGAGGGCAGTCATCTGGTGGTCGATGATGCGGGGCATTTCCTCGGCTCGGTGTCCGGCGGTTGCATCGAAGGCGCCGTGATCGATGCCGCGGCCCAGGTGATGGCCAACGGCCGGCCGCAATTGCTCGAATTCGGCGTCAGCGACGAGCAGGCCTGGCAGGTCGGCCTGGCCTGCGGCGGCCGCGTCCAGGTCTTCGTCGAGCCGGTCGAATGAAGCGCACGACGTTGGCCCGGATCGCCGCGGCGGAACAGCGGCGGCAGCCGCTGATGGTGGTGACGCGGCTGGTCGACGGTGCGCAATGCCTGCTCGATGCCGCAAGTTGCGAGGGCGAACTGCCGCTGTCGGCGGAGCAATTCGCCGAGGCGCGCGGGCTCCTGAGTTCCGGGCGCAGCTCATCTCTGTCCAGCGCGGCAGGGCTCTTCGCGCGTGCTTACGTGCCGTCGCCGCGTCTGCTGATCGTCGGCGCCGTGCATATCGCCCAGGCCCTGGCGCCGATGGCGGCTGCCGCCGGTTTCGAGGTGGTGGTGATCGATCCGCGTGGCGCCTTCGCCTCGGCCGAGCGCTTTCCCGGCGTGCAACTCAGCGACGAATGGCCCGACGAAGCGCTGGCGCGTCTGGGTCTCGACGCCGCAACGGCGTTGGTGGCGCTGTCGCACGATCCCAAGCTCGACGACCCGGCGCTGGAACTGGCCTTGCCGAGCGCGGCCTTCTATA
>JAXMJU010000251.1:0-4948 GCA_034376265.1 Sulfuritalea sp. | reverse complement strand
TCTTCAGCGCCAACTCGACAAAGCTGTCCACCAAACGCTCCGGAGTCGTCCACCGCGCCTCGTCGGCGCCAGCCGCAAGAAACACTCCGCCGAGCACAACGGCGAGCAGCATGCGGTGCCAGGGGGCAGCGATCTTCATGGTCAGGGAAATCAGCTTGAATGACTACACCATACTCCCGATCACGTGTCGTTGAAATACTACGACCGAAGTAATCTTGCTAAGGCCAAGGCGGTAGATGTGCCGGTATAAACCCTTGCACGACAAGGGCTTCGCTCCTGGACGCCGAGGATTCCGCCTTGCGGCAATGCGCTCAGGATTCCAGCACGCGTAGTTCGGCGTTGGTGTAGCGCAGGCGGCTGGCCAGCACACTGGCGATGCCTTCCATCAGCCGCAGCCCGAGCTTCTTGTGCTCCTCGGCGAACTTGTCGAAGGCGCGGCGCGACAGTACATAGAGCTCGGTATCGGTGAAGGCCACGGCATCCGCCGAGCGCACCTCGCCGTCGAGGAAAGCCATTTCACCGAAGAAGGCGCCGCGGCCGAAAGTGCCCAGGTGATGCGAGACGCGATCCGACAGCGGCAGCACGATGCGTACCGCGCCGCGCCGGATCAGGAACAGTTCGTCGCCGGCATCGCCGCGCGAGAAAATGGTCTCGCCCTTGGTCACGCTGCGCTTCTCCATGCATTGCTCGAGTGCCGCCAGGGTCTGTTCCTTGCGCCCGGCGAAAAGTTCGACCTCATGCAGTTCCAGCGCGATTTCCTCGTCCTTCAGCAGCGCCGCGTCGCGGATGATGCGGTCCTCGACCCATTCCAGCGCGTCGTCGAGGGCCGGAAACACCTTCACCGGGCTGTCGGCGTGCAACAGGCCGACTTGGTCGAAGTACTGCCGCAGGTCGCGCCCGGACGGCAGGTTGGGCGGAATCTGGCTGAAGATCAGGAAGCCGTGGCGCTCCGCCAGCATGTCCTTGATCTGCTCCAGCAGATGGGCCGCGGTGACATCGACGGTCTGGATGCGGCGCATGTCGAGAATCAGGAAATCGCGCGTCTTGAGTTCCGGCTCCAGGCTCAGGTAGAGCTGGTCCGCGGTGCCGAAGAACAGGCTGCCCTGCAGTTCGACGATCGCGGCGCGAGCACCGTGGGTGGTGAGAATTTCCATCTCCTCGTGGGTGCGCACGCGCTTGGAAAAGGTTTCGTTGCCGAGCAGCTTGCGGCGGATCACGGAACCGCCGATCTGTTCGCGGATGAACAGCATCACGGCCAGCACGATGCCGACGCCGGAGGCGGCGATCAGGCTCACCGTCAGGGCGGTGCCGATCACCGCGGCGATCACCGCGAAGTCGAGCATGGTCGAGCGCGACTTCAGGTAATGCAGGCTGTTGCGGTCGATCATGCGCACGCCGATCACGATCAGGATGCCGGCCAGCCCGGCCACCGGAATCCAGGAGATGAAGTTCGCCAGCAAGAGGAAGGCGAGCAGCGCCAGCACGCCTTCGATCAGGCCGGAGAAGCGGCTGCTGGCGCCGCCGGAAATATTCACCAGCGTCGCGCCCATGGTGCCGGCGCCGGGTATGCCGCCGATCGCACCCGAGGCGAGGTTGCCCAGGCCCTGGCCGATCAGCTCGCGGTTCGAATCGTGGCGCGAGCGGGTCAGCGCGTCGAGTACCACGCAGGTTTTCAGCGTGTCGATCGACAGCAGCACGGCCAGCGTCAGCGCCGGTATCGCCAGCATCTGCAGTTGCCGCAGGCTGACGTCGGTAATCGCGGTCCAGCGCAGCGCCAGACCGGCGAAGAAGCTGCCGCCGCCGCCGCCATCGAGCGCGCCGACCACCAGCGTGTTGTCGGCCAGGCTGAACAGCGCCGGCTCCAGCAGGGCCAGCCCGAAGTAGGCCGCGATACCGGCCACCAGACCGAGCACGGCGCCCGGCACGGCCTTGGTCAGGCGCGGCGCGCCGATCATCACGGCGATGGTGACGATGCCGACCACGATTGCCTGCCAGCGCCACTGCGTCGGCGCCCCCAGCGCCGCCCAGAAATGCAGATCCTTGGGCGTGCCGAGCAGCTTCGGTACCTGGCTGCCGATGATGATCAGGCCGACCCCGGAAAGATAGCCGCTGACCACCGTGTAAGGCATGTACTTGATCAGCCGCCCCAGGCGCAGCACGCCGAATCCCACCTGCATCAGGCCGGCGAGCAGGCCGAGCAGGGTCAGCAGCAACAGCGTGGTGTCGATCGGCGTGCCGCTGGCCAGGGCCTCGATGGCAAAGGCGGACACCACGGCCGCGGCCGGCGCGCAAGGCGCCGAAATCAGCCGGTTGGTGCCGCCGAAACTCGCCGCCACGATGCCGATCGCCGTGGCGCCGAGTATCCCGGCCAACGCACCGAGAGCGGCATGAGTGCTGCCGAGGACAGAATAAATCGTGACGCCGAAAGCAATCGCCGAGGGCAATGCAACCAGCATCGCGGCGAAGCCGCCCCAGAAATCGCCGGCAGGGTTTTCCAGTCTGGGCAGTTTCATTCTCACTCCCCCGGAATTGAGTCAGCGCCGATTCTGTCATGAAGCGCCGGCTCCTGTCATATCTTCGCATTCGACCGCCGCGACATGCGCAACCCAAGCGCCGGTCCGGCCGCTATCATGGCAGCCCACGAACCGCCCCGAGGGAGGCAGATCGATGCACCGCAGCCATGCCCTGCCGCCGACCGCGGCCCCGCCCGCACTGGCCGCACCCGGCGCCGGGCCGCAACCCGCCGGCGACACTTAAGGCGGACAGCGACATGCCAGGCGCCGCGACACTTGCCACAACCCCGGCCACAGCCCCGGCCGTGCGCTCCCCGGCGGGCTTCCTCGGCCTGGCCCTGCTGATCGTCATCGCGGCGGCCTGGCTGGCTTACCGGCTGGCGCACGATGCGGCGCTGGGCGAACTGGAGGCGCGCGGCAGCGCCCGCATCGACTATCACGCCCGCGAACTCGACGGCGCACTGGAGAAGTTCGAACATCTGCCCTACCTGATCGGCATCGAGACGACCCTGGTCGAACTGCTCTACTCGCCGAGCGAAACGGTCCGCGTCAATGCCGCCAACCGCTACCTCGGCTTTGTCCAGAGCCGCTCCGGCATCGCCGCCGCCTACCTGATGGACGCCGGCGGCACCACGCTGGCGTCGAGCAACTGGGACCAGGCGACCAGCTTCGTCGGCCACAACTACGCCTTTCGGCCGTATGTTCAGGAAGCCCTGTCCGGGCGCACCGGACGTTTCTATGGCGTCGGCGTCACCACCGGCCAGCCCGGCGCGTTCATCGCCGCGCCGATTGCCGTCGGCGCCGACGTGATCGGCGTCGCCGCGATCAAGCTCAGCCTCTCCGGCATCGAAGCCGGCTGGCGCCAAAGCGGCGAGAACCTGGCCGTCGCCGATGGCGGCGGCGTGATCTTCCTCGCCAGCGAAGAGACACGCCGTTATCGCACGCTGGAAGCGCTGCCCGCCGCCATGCGCGAACGCCTGCGCCACACGCGGCAATACGGCGATGCGGTGTTCGAGGTGTTGGCGCCGGGCCCGCAGGAACTGCTTCAGGCGCGTCCGCTGGGCCGCCTCGGCTGGCGCCTGCTGCTGTTTTCCGACCGGCGCGCGGCGATCCGGCAGGGCCTGGTCGTCGCGGCCATCGCCGGCCTCGCCGCGGCCCTGGTTCTGGCCGCGCTGGGCCTGGGCTGGCAGCACCGGCGCGGGCTGGCCGAGCGGATCGCGGCGCAGCGCGAGCTGGCGCGCATCTCGGCCGAGCTGGAACAAGGCATCGCGACGCGCACGGCCGAACTGACCGCCGCCAACGAACTGCTGCGCGCGACGCAGGATGCCGCGATCCAGACCGGCAAGCTCGCCGTGCTCGGCCAGATGGCTGCCGGCATCAGCCACGAACTGGCGCAACCGCTGACCGCCCTGTCCACGCTGGCCGACAATGCCGCGACTTTCCTGGCGCGCCAGGATCCGGCCACGGCCAGCGACAATCTCTCCCGCATCGGCGCCCTGTGCCGGCACATGGGCAGTATCGTCGGCCAGCTCAAGGCTTTCGCCCGCAAGGAAGCGGCGACGCTGCGCGCGGTGCCGCTGAGCCGCGTCATCGCCGATACCCTGATGCTGATCGAGCCGCGCCGGCGCGAGAGCGCGACGCTGATCGAGGCCGACGCGGCGGCCCCCGACCTGGCGGTGATCGCCGACCTGGTGCGCCTCGAACAGGTGTTGGTGAACCTGGTGCGCAACGGCATCGACGCGATGGAAGACAGCGCCGTGCGGCGCGTCGAAATCCGCCTCGCGGCGGACGCCGCCAGTGTCACCATCGCCATCCGCGACCACGGGCCGGGGCTCGACGCCGCGGCGCAGGCGCACCTGTTCGAGCCCTTCTTCACCACCAAGCCGAGCGGCAAGGGCCTCGGCCTCGGCCTCGCGCTGTCGCGCGCCATCGTCACCGAGATGAATGCTACGCTGTCGGCCCGCAACGTCGAACCGGGCGCGGTGTTCGAACTGCGCCTGCCGCGAGGCCATCTTGCCGACCATGAACGTCCTGCTGATTGAAGACGATCCTGCTGTCCGCCTCGGCGCGGAGCAGGCGCTGCGCCTTGGCGGCATCGAGGTCCGCGCCTGCGCCGACGCCGAGAGCGCGCTGGCGCCGGCGGCCGAACCGGCGCCGGACGCCGTGCTCAGCGACGTGCGCCTGCCGGGCATCGACGGCTTCGAACTGCTGCACCGACTGCGCGAGGCCGACAGCGAACTGCCGGTAATCCTGATGACCGGCCATGGCGACATCCGCATGGCGGTGGACGCGATGCGCGACGGCGCCTACGACTTCCTCGAAAAGCCGTTTTCCTCGGAACGCCTGGTCGAGGTGGTGCGCCGCGCGCTGGAGAAGCGCCGCCTGGTGCTGGAAAACCGCCGCCTGCATGCGGTCGTCGCGGCCCAGCGCGACAG
>JAXMJU010000250.1:0-13485 GCA_034376265.1 Sulfuritalea sp. | reverse complement strand
GGAGGATGGGGGCGGCGTCAGACATCATGTCGCACCGCCGGGCCGCCCCAAGGGGCGACCGTCAGCACCCGGAGCAGGCGCAGCCTGCGAACCAAGGTCACCCCCTTCCTTGGGAAGGGGGCTGGGGGGAAGGTCGTCAGCGGTTCCGCCGAGATAGGCCTCGATTACACCCGGATGCGCCTGGACTTCCTCGGGCGTACCCAGCGTCAGCACCTCGCCCAGGTTCAGCGCCAGCACACGGTCGGAGACGTGCGAGACCAGGCTCATGTCGTGCTCGACCATGACCACGGTGATGCCCAGATCCTGCTTGATGTCCTCGATCCAGAAACCCATGTCCTCGGTCTCTTCGGTGTTGAGGCCCGAGGAGGGTTCGTCGAGCAGCAGCAGGCGCGGCCGCATCGACAGCGCGCGCGCCAGTTCGACCACCTTGCGCACGCCGTAGGGCAGGCCGACCACCATGCTGTCTCGGTAATGCTGGAGGTCGAGAAACTCGATGACTTCCTCCACCTGGCGGCGGAATTCCAACTCGGCGCGGCGCACCGAGCCGGTGAACAGCAGGTCCTGCCACCAGCCCGTGTGGCGATGGCAATGGCGGCCGACCAGCAGGTTCTGCAATACGGTGGCATGCTCGAACAGCTCGATGTTCTGGAAGGTGCGGGCGATGCCGTGGCGCGCCACGACATGCGGCGGCATGCGCGAAATCACCTCGCCCTCGAAGCGCACCTCGCCCGAGGTGGGTCGGTAGAGCGCCGAGATCAGGTTGAAGATGGTGGTCTTGCCGGCGCCGTTGGGCCCGATCAGCGAGAACACCTCGTTCGGCCAGACATCGAAGGAAACGTCGTTCACCGCCTTGAGACCGCCGAACTGCACCGACAGATTGACCGCCTGCAGCATCGGGGTCGTCATTTCATTCTTTCGGATTTCATGTAGCTCTTCTGCCGCCTGAACATGCCCTTGCGATAGAAGGGAAAGATTTCGAGGAAGGTGCGGAACTTCAGCCAGCGCCCGTACAGGCCCAGCGGCTCGAACAGCACGATGGCGACCAGGATGATGCCGAAGATGGTCGGCTGCAATCCCGTCTGCTGGCCCAGCGCCTCCGGCAGCCAGTCCTTGCCGGTGACGATCAGCTGTTGCACGAGGAACCAGAAGGCCGGGCCGAAGATCGCGCCCTGGATCGAACCGAGGCCGCCGATCACCACCATCATCAGCAGCTCGATCGACTGCAGGAAGCCGAACTGGTCGGGCGTGATGAAGCGGATCTTGTGCGCGTAGAGCGCGCCGGCGATGCCGGCCAGCGCCGCCGAGAGCGCGAAGGCGACGGTCTTGTAGTGCGCCAGGTTGATGCCCATGCTCTGCGCCGACACCTCGGAATCGCGGATCGCGACGAAGGCGCGGCCGGTCGGGCTGCGCAGCAGGTTGACGACGCCGAGCACGCAGAGCACGGCGATGAAAGTGACGAGGTAGTAGAAGTTGCTGCCGTCGTCGAAGTCGATGCCGGCGATGACCAGCTTGTCCAACTGGAGTCCGGCATTGCCGCCGGTGATGGCTTCGGCGCTGACCACCGCCTGCTCGAGGATGAAGCCGAAGGCCAGGGTGGCGATCGACAGGTAGAGGCCCTTCACGCGCAGCGCCGGCAGGCCGATCATGACCCCGGTGATGCCCGCCACCAGCGCCGCCAGCGGCAGGGAAATCACGAAAGGCCAGCCGTTGGCCTGCAAGTACGCCTCGGTGTAGGCGCCCATGGCGAGGAAGCCGGCATGGCCCAGCGAAATCTGGCCGGTGAAGCCGGCCAGCAGCATCAGGCCGAGGCAGACGATGGCGTAGATGCCGATGAAGGTGATCTGCGACAGCGTGTATTCCGACAGCAGCCACGGCGCGGCGACCAGCGCCACGGCCAGGGCGGCGTACCAGAAGCGCTGGCCGCCATGCTTGAACAGCGCGATGTCCTGCTCGTAACGGGTCTTGAAGAGGAAGTGCATGCGCGGTCCCGGTCACACCTTCTTGGTCAGGTTTTCGCCGAACAGGCCGTTGGGCTTGATCACCAGCATCACCAGTACCACCACGTAGGCCGCGATGTCCTTGACGCCTTCGGGCAGGTAGAAGCCGGCCAGCGATTCGACGATGCCGATCACCAGGCCGCCGACCAGCGCGCCGGGGATGCTGCCGAAGCCGCCGACCACCGCCGCCGGAAAGGCCTTGAGGCCGACGAAACCCATGTTGGCATGGACGAAGGTGATCGGCGCCAGCAGCAGGCCGGCGACGCCGCAGATCGCCGACGACAGGCCCCAGACCAGCATGTTCACGCGACGCACCGGGATGCCCATGTAGAAGGCCGCGAGCTGGTTCTGCGAAGTCGCCTGCATCGCGATGCCCAGCCGCGTGTAGCGGAAGAAGACATACAGCAGCGCGACCAGCGCCACCGTCGCCAGGATGATCACCAGGTGCTCGACCGAGACCACCAGGCCGCTGCCCTCGCCGCCGATCCAGATCACCTCGTCCTTCCAGGGCACCGGCAGCGTGTGGGTTTCGGTGCCCCAGTAGGGAATCATGGTCACCACGCCGCGCGCCAGGTAGCCCAGGCCGATGGTGATCATCACCACGGTGAAGGCCGGCTGGCCGAGCAAGGGGCGCAGCACCAGGCGTTCGGTGCCCATGCCGACCAGCGCCATGGCGGCGATGGTGGCGATGAAGGCCAGGGCGAAGGGCAGGCCGATCACCGTCATCGCGGAGAGGCCGATGAAGCCGCCGATCATCATCAGGTCGCCCTGGGCGAAATTGACGGTTTCGGTGGCCTTGTAGATCAGCACGAAGCCGAGGGCGATCAGCGCGTAGATGCAACCGATCGCTGCCCCGCTGACGATCAATTGCAGGAGCTGCAACACCCGATATCTCCTCCCGGGGAAAACTGCGGTATTAGCGTTGTTTTTGTGCCTGCTTCAGACGTCAATTATGCATCAAGCGGGGTAGTTCGGGCGCCGCTTCGCCGTGTTGCCAGCACCATCGTCGATGGGCGCACCGGGGGCTTTGTCGAGAACGCGCGGCAGCAGGTCCGACAGAGACGGTTGCGTGCCCTCGATCTGCGCGGACGCCGTGTCGCCAGCGCCAACTTTCAACGCCCTAGGCTGCTGCGACGCACCCATCCGCCGCAACGAAATGGCCAACTGCCTGGAATGGCATAATCTCCCGGTTCGACCGGGCTTCGCGGCACCGGAAGTAGCGCAATGCCGCGACAAACGATCACCCTGTCTTCCCCTTCCACACGCCCATGCAACTGGACATCTTCGAGCACAGCCGCGACGTGGTCTTGCGTAACGCGACCATCGATGCCTTGCGCCTGCGCGACGTCGGTGCTGGTGCGCGAGCGCTGGCGGCGTTGCTTGCCGAATACCCTGCGGACCCATTGTTGCCGGCGTTCGGCTTGCTCTGCGAGAAATTGCAGTCGCCGATTTCAACACCGCTTGCACGCGAAGCGGCCGTTGCGCTTCTGCGGGAAACCGGGGGTGCCGTGGCGGCCGCGGCGCATGAGGTGTTCGGCAAACCGGCGCAAGCGTGGCTCGCGCCGCTATGGGCCGAGCTGGCGGCGGCCATCGTCCGTTATCCCTTGGATTCCGATAACGAGGAACTGCACGCAGCGCCTTTGCTGCTGCGCGCCGGACGCTGGTCGGATGCTGACGCGATGATCGAGAGCATCGCCTCGTGGCGGCGACAGCCGGCGCCGCTGGCCTGGATGATCGAAGCCCGCGGCCGGTCGGGTGATTTCGATGCGATCTGGCCGCTGCTGGCCGAACTGGCCTGGATGGCGCCGCGACGTGCGCAAGCGCTGGCACCACGGCTGGAGCTGCCCGAACTCGACCGCTTGGTGCGTGGCTTCGATGCCGAGTTCGAGGGTGAGGGTGCGGCGGAGGATTTCGCCTGGTTTCCGGCCTGGGTGTTGATCGCCGACCGGCGCCGGGCGGCGGGCCTGCGGCAGGCGCAGGACGGCGCGCATACGCGGCCCGAAGCGTGCGCCCGCATCATCCTGGGCCTGCTCGCGCTCGAACGCCAGGGGCGTCATGCCGAGCTGGTCGAGGGTCGTCGTAAACTGCGCGAAGCACATCCCGTGCTGTTCGCCCGCTACATGCAGGACAGATAGGAAACCCATCGACCGGCATGGCATCCGTACCGCCCTTTCACGCAGGGTGCGTCCATTTCCAAGGGCCGCTGCGGCCAAAGCCCGTGCGCGCTGATCCCTGTCTCGTTCGTCAAGCGCCTGCCTTGCGAACTCACAAGGGCTCGGTTCCTTCATTGAGCATGGCGAGATAGCGGTCGTAGGCGTATATCCGGTTGCGCCTGCCGCCTGTCAGCTCGCGCGCGATGCCGGCGCCGACCAGGGTTTCGACGGCCCGCGATGCGGTTGGAAACGATACGGCCGCGCGCATGGCGATGTCGTTGATGCCGGCTACCGGCCGAGTGCGGAATACGGCATAGACCTTCAGCACGCTGGCGGTATTGCGCCCCAGCGCAGCGATTCGGCGCTCGTCGTCGCGGAACATGGCAAGCAGCCGGTGCGCCGTATCCACCGCTGCACCGGCGGTCTGCACCACTCCCTCGAAGAAGAAATCGAGCCACGCTTCCCAGTCACCCTCGCGGCGAACGGCATCGAGCAGGCGGTAATACTCGTCCCGGTGCTGCTTGAAGTACAGGCTCAGATACAGCAACGGCTGGCGCAGGATGCACGATTGATGCAGCATCAAGGCGATCAGTAGCCGGCCCACCCGGCCGTTGCCGTCGAGGAAGGGGTGAATGGTTTCGAACTGGACGTGGGCGACCGCAGCCTTGACCAGATCGGGCAGCGGCGTTTTCTCGTCGTGGATGAAGCGCTCCAGGGCAGCCATGCAGTCTTCGACCAGCGCGGGCGGCGGCGGTACATAGCGCGCATTGCCCGGTCGCGTACCGCCAATCCAGTTCTGCGAACGGCGAAATTCGCCGGGCAGTTTGTCCGCGCCGCGACCGCGCGCGAGGAGCTTGGCGTGACTTTCGCGCAACAGGCGATTCGACAGAGGGAAGCCTTCGCGCAGGCGCCCCATGGCGTGATCCATGGCGGCCACATAATTGGAAATTTCGATGACATCGTCGAAGGGTGCACCGGGCGCTTCGTCGAGTTCGAACAGCAGCAGGTCGGACAAGGACGACTGGGTGCCTTCGATCTGCGAGGACAACACGGCCTCGCGTCGCACATAGCCGTAGAGAAACAAATCCGGATCCGGCAGCAAGGCCGAGACACCGTCCAGACGCCCGCAAGCCAGGAGCGCCTGCTCCAGCAAGCGCTGGCGCGCGCCGGTCAGATCCAGAGGCGGCTCGGGCGGCAAGGAATGGGGCACGAAGGCACGCACCGCCTCTCCGGCGGTGGTCGTGACTTCGTAACGGCCGCTTGCGCTCCGGTTCATTCGACAAGCTCCCTGTTCAAGCCAGCTTTAATTAGCCGGAAGCTTATCAAAGAAATCTGACAATTTCTTTAATACTGAGAATCAAGCGTAGAAGCGTTCCCCCTTTGCCGCCATGTCGCGCAGGCTTTGCGGCACCGCGAAACGCGGCCCGCACCTGGCCGCCAGGCGATCCAGCGCCGCCACCGCCTGCGCCGCGCCCAGCGTGTGCAGCCAGCCGATCGGGCCGCCGCGGAAGGGCGGGTAGCCCCAGCCGAGGATGGCGCCGACATCGGCGTCGATAGCCGCGCGCAGCACCTTTTCGTCGAGGCAGCGCACGGTTTCCACCGATTGCACCAGGATCAGGCGTTCGACGATCTCGTCGAGCGAGATCATCGCCGTTACCTGCCCGCGAAGCGGAATTCCAGGTACGCAAGGCGAGTCAGCGCCAACTTTCACGGGGAACTGTGCGGCCAGTCCCGGCCACAAATGCTTCGGCCCGTCCGCCGGATAGTCGTAGAAGCCGGCGCCGGACTTGCGGCCGAGGCGGCCCAGTTCCGCCACCATTTTCGCCGCGACGCGATCAGCGGCGCGCTCGACGTAGGCCTTGCCGAGATCGGCGCGGGTCTGCTGCGCGATCTTGTGCACCAGTTCGATCGACACCTCGTCGGCCAGCGCCAGCGGCCCGACCGGCATGCCGGCGATCAGCCCGGCCTTGTCGATCAGCGCCGGTGGCACGCCCTCTTCGAGCAGCGCCATGCCTTCCGACACATAGGTGCCGAAGACGCGGCTGGTATAGAAGCCGCGCGAGTCATTGACCACGATCGGCGTCTTGCCGATGGCGCGCACGTAGTCCATCGATCGTGCCAAGGTCGCGTCGCTGGTGGCCTTGCCGACGATGATCTCGACCAGAGGCATCTTTTCCGCGGGCGAGAAGAAATGCAGGCCGATGAAATTGGCCGGGCGCACGCTGGCTTCGGCCAGACCGGTGATCGGCAGGGTCGAGGTGTTGGAGGCGAAGATCGCATCCGCTGCAATCACCGCTTCGGCCTGCTTCGTCACCGCCGCCTTGATCTCGCGTTTTTCGAACACGGCTTCGATCACCAGCTCGCAGCCCTTGAGCTCGGCATAGTCGGCCGTGGGATGGATGCGCGCGAGCAATGCGTCGACCGCCTGCTGGGTCATGCGTCCCCTGGCGACCTGCTTGGCCCACTGCTTGGCGGCGTAGGCCTTGCCCTTTTCCGCTGCTTCGACGGAGGTATCGAGCAACACGATGTCGATGCCGGCCGTAGCGGTGGACATCGCGATGCCGGCGCCCATCATGCCGGCGCCGAGCATGCCGATCTTCGTGTATTTCTGCTGCGGCACGGGGTTTGTCAAACTCGCAGGACGCGAACTCAGCTTGTTCGCGTCCTGCATGCCGAAGAACAGGCTGCGGATCATGTTCTTCGACACCGGCGACATCACCAGGTTGGTGAAGTAGCGCGCCTCGATCGCGAGCCCGGTGTCGAGGTTGGTCGACAGGCCTTCATAGACGCAGGACAGGATGTGCTTGGGCGCCGGGTAGTTGTCGTAGGTCTTCTCGCGCAGCATGGCGTTGGCCGCCATCAGCATCTGCATGCCGCCCGGCGTGTTCGGCCCGCCGCCGGGAATCTTGAAACCCTTGGCATCCCAAGGCTGCAGCGGCTTGGCACCCGACGCGATGGCATCCAGCACCCACTTGCGCGCCGCCTGGCGCTCTTCGCCGACTTTCACCACGGCGTGGATCATGCCGATCTTCTGCGCTTCGGCGGCCTTGATGCGCTTGCCCTCCATGAGTAGCGGCGCGGCGGCCATCATGCCGGTCAGGCGCGGCAGGCGCTGCGTGCCGCCGGCGCCGGGCAAGAGGCCCAGCGTGACTTCGGGGAAGCCGAAGCGCGCCTTCGGATTGTCGGCCGCGACGCGATGATGACAACTCAGCGCGATCTCCATGCCGCCGCCCAGCGCGCTGCCGTTGAGCGCGGCGGCGACGGGCTTGCCGCCCAACTCGATGGCGCGCATCAGCTTGTGCCAGTCGTTGATCGCGGCATGGAAAGCCTGCGCATCGGTGGCGGCGCCGAGTTCGGCGAGATCGCCGCCGGCGATGAAATCCTTCTTCGCCGAGGCGACGACGATGCCTTTCACCGCGGGGTCGGCCAGCGCCTGCTGCATGGCCCTGGCATAGGCGCCCATGGAGGTGGCGTTGAGGATGTTCTGCGATTTGTCGGGGTAATCGAATTCGACGGTGGCGATGCCTTCTGCATCGACGGAATAGTTCAGCATGTCAATTGCTCCATGGTGCCGTGTGTCTTTGCGATGGATGAAAGGCGGTAATTGTTTGCGGGTAGGGGGGCGCCAAGGATGGCGGGATACGCTTCTGCTTTGCGACCGTCGCACTGCGACGGCCTCACCTGATCGGGAGGGTGGGGCGTTCTGCGCAGCGAAGTAAAGAAGGGCGTAGGCAGGGTTTCGCGGAGCACTGCTCCGCGCTGCCGCAGCCGGCTTGCCATGCAGGGCAAGCCGTGGGCAGAGGCGCCCGCAGGGCGCCGACGGGTGACATGAGCGAAGCAGAATGCCCCGCCCTCCCGATCTCGCGTCAGCTGAAATTCCGTGCCGGTTTTCATTTCAAACTCGCTCGATGATCGTGGCAGTGCCCATGCCCGCACCGACGCACAAGGTCGCGAGGCCGGTGGATAGATTCCGCCGTTCCAGCTCGTCGAGCAGAGTGCCGAGGATCATGGCACCCGTCGCACCTAGCGGATGGCCCATGGCAATCGCACCGCCATTGACGTTCATCCGCTCGTGCGACACGTTCAGCACCTGCATGAAGCGCAGCACCACCGCGGCAAAGGCCTCGTTGAGTTCGAACAGGTCGATGTCGCCGATTTTCATGCCGGCGCGCTTGAGCGCTTTTTCGGCCGCATACGAAGGGCCGGTGAGCATGATCGAAGGCTCGGAACCGATCGAGGCGAAGGAACGAATCCGTGCACGCGGCTTGAGACCCAGCGCCGCGCCCATCTCCTTGGTGCCGAACAGCACCGCCGCGGCGCCATCGACGATGCCGGAACTGTTGCCGGCGTGATGCACGTGCTCGATGCGTTCGACTTCCGGATAGCGTTGCAGCATCACGCTGTTGAAGCCGTACTTCTCGCCCTGCTCCTGGAAGGCCGGCTTCAGCGCGGTCAGCGATTCCATGGTGGTTTCGGGCCGCATGTATTCGTCGCGGTCGAGCATGATCAGACCGTTGATGTCCTTGACCGGCACGATGGATTTCGCGAAACGCTTGTCGTCCCAGGCGGCCTTGGCGCGGCGCTGCGATTCGAGGGCGTAGCTGTCGACGTCATGGCGCGAGAAGCCCCACTTGGTCGCGATCAGGTCGGCCGAGATGCCCTGCGGCACGAAGCCGGTTTTCGCCGCGACTTGCGGATCGATCGGCCAGGCGCCGCCGGAGGAAAACATCGGCACGCGCGACATCGACTCGACGCCGCCGCCGACCACCAGGTCGGCCTGGCCGGACATGATCTGCGCCGCGGCCTGGTTGCAGGCTTCGAGGCCCGAGGCGCAGAAGCGGCTGACGGTGACGCCCGGCGCGCTGGTCGCGTAGTCGGCATACAAGGCGGCGACGCGGGCGATGTCGGCGCCCTGCTCGCCGACTGGCTCGACGCAGCCGAGGATCACGTCGTCCACCTTCGAGGTGTCGAGCCCGTTGCGGTCGCGCAGGGCGCGCAGCGCCGTCGCGGCCAGATGGATCGGTGTCGCCTGGTTCAGCGCACCGCCCTGTTTGCCCTTGCCGCGCGGCGTGCGCAGGGCGTCGAAAATGTAGGCTTCGGTCATTACAGGCTCCTGCTGATGAGTTCTTTCATGATTTCATTGGTGCCGCCGTAGATGCGCTGCACGCGGGCATCGGCCCAGGCGCGGGTGATCGGATATTCCCACATGTAGCCGTAGCCGCCGAAGAGTTGCACGCATTCGTCCATGACCTTGAATTGCAGGTCGCTGCACCAGTACTTGGCCATCGAGGCCGTCGCCGGGTCGAGCTTGTTTTCCAGCAGCAGTTCGATGCAGCGGTCGACGAAGACGCGACCGATCTGAATTTCGGTCTTGAGTTCGGCGAGCTTGAAACGCGTGTTCTGGAACTTGGCGATCTCCTGGCCGAAGGCCTTGCGCTCGTTGGTGTATTGAATGGTCCAGCCCAGCGCCGCTTCGGCCGAGGCCATCGCGATCACGGCGATCTGCAGGCGCTCCCAGGGCAGTTCCTGCATCAGGTAGATGAAGCCGCTGTTCTCCTCGCCGAGCAGGTTTTCCGCCGGCACTTTGACGTTGTCGAAGAACAGTTCGCAGGTGTCCTGCGCCTTCATGCCGGCCTTGTGCAGCGGCTTGGCCTTGGTGAAACCGGGCATCGAGGTATCGACCACCAGCAGACTGGTGCCCTTCGCGCCCTTGGCCGGGTCGGTCTTGGCGACGACGATGACCAGGTCGCAGAGATAGCCGTTGGTGATGAAGATCTTCGAGCCGTTGACGATGTAGTGGTCGCCGTCCTTCACTGCCGTGGTGCGCACCCCCTGCAGGTCGGAGCCGGCGGCCGGCTCGGTCATGGCAATCGCCGCGATCATTTCGCCGCTGGCCATCTTCGGCAGGTATTTCTGCTTCAGCGTCTCGCTGCCGTAATGCAACAGGTAGGGCGCGACGATCTCCGAATGCAGGCCCCAGCCCAGGCCGGTGGCATTGATGCGCGCCGCTTCTTCCATGACGATGACCGAGAAGCGCTTGTCCACGCCGACCCCGCCGTATTCGTCCGGCATGGTCGCGCAGAGGAAGCCGGCGGCGCCGGCCTTGGTCCAGATCTCGCGATCGACGTGGGATTGCTCCTCCCAGCGCGCGTGGTGGGGCGCGACTTCCTGTTCCATGAAGCGCCGCGCGGTGTCGCGAAAAGCTTCGTGGTCGGCATCGAACAGGGTGCGCGGAATCGACATCATGACGGCTTCTCCATCTTGCTCCAGAGGGGCAGCCATGCTACCAAGCAAGCGCTTGCTTGACAAGGAATGGGGCCGGGGCAAAAATGGCCGACTCGCATCGGAGGACAGGCCATGATTCCTACCCCACCCATAATGACCGCCACGCATGAAGTGCTGAATCAGGCCCATGCCCTGGAGAACTACAACGCCTACGCCAACAACATTCCGCTGCAGGAGGCCGTGAAGACGCAAGGCGCCGGCTGGGCGCAGGACTGGCTACTGGCGCGCGGCGCCGAGGTCGGCAGCGCGGAATGGATCGAGCACGGCCGCCTGGCCAACGTGAATATCCCGCAACTGCGGCTGTTCGACCGCTACGGCAACCGCCGCGACGAGGTCGAGTTCCATCCCTCCTGGCACGAATGCCTCGGCTGGCTCAAGCGCCACGGCTGCGACACCGGACCCTGGGCCGAACCCAAGCCCGGCGCCCATGTCGCCCGCGCCGCCGCCTACGTCATGTTCGCCGAGATCGAGGATGGCTCGCTTTGCCCCACCACCATGACCTACGGTGCCGTGCCGGTGCTCAAGCATGTGCCGGAAATCGCCCGCGAGTGGATGCCGAAGCTGCTCTCGCGCGACTACGACCAGCGCTTCATTCCGGCGGCGCAGAAGAAGGGCGTGCTGATCGGCATGGGCCTCACCGAAAAGCAGGGCGGCTCCGACGTGCGCGCCAACACCACGCGCGCGGAACGCATGGACGACGGAAGCTGGCGCATCACCGGCCACAAGTGGTTCCTCTCGGCGCCGATGTGCGACGCCTTCCTGGTCACCGCGCAATCGCCCAAGGGCCTGTCCTGTTTCTTCGTGCCGCGCTGGACACCGGAAGGGCGGCTCAACGAGCTGCGCATCCAGCGCTTCAAGGACAAGCTGGGCGACCGCTCCAACGCCGGCACCGAAATGGAGTTCTGGGGTTCGCAGGGCTGGCTGGTCGGCGAGGAAGGCCGCGGCATCCCGACCGTGCTGGAGATGGGGGTCTATACCCGACTCGACTGCGCCATCGGCAGCACCGGCATCATGCGCGGCGCGCTGTCGCAGGCCATGCATCACGCCGGCTTGCGTTCAGCCTTCGGCAAATTGCTGCGCGACCAGCCGCTGATGATGAACACGCTGGCCGACATGGCGCTGGAAACCGAAGCCGCCACGGCGCTGTCGCTGCGCCTCGCGCGCGCCTTCGATGCGCAGGAGGATGAAGCCGAATCTTTGCTGCGGCGGATATTGACGCCGGTGGCCAAGTTCTGGATCTGCAAGCGCTGTCCGACTCTGGTGGCGGAGGCCATGGAGGTGCATGGCGGCAATGGCTACGTCGACGAAGGGCCGATGCCGCGCCTGTTCCGGCAAAGCCCCTTGAACTCCATCTGGGAAGGCTCGGGCAACGTCATGTGCCTCGACACGCTGCGCGCGATGGGACGCAGTCCGCGCAGCGTCGAAGTGCTGGCCGCTGAACTCGCGCCGGCGCTGGGGAAGAATCGCGATTTCGACAGCTTCGCGGCGAAGCTCAAGGATGGCCTGGCCAACCCGCAGGACATCGAAATGCGCGGCCGCGAACTCACGCAAGGCATCGCGCTGGCGATGCAGGGCGCGTTGCTGCTGCGCCATGCCCCGAGCTTTGTGAGCGAAGCCTTCTGCGCCTCGCGCCTGACGCCGAACCATTGGGGCACGGTGTTCGGCACGCTGCCGGCGGCGACGGATTTCAAGGCGCTGCTCGATCGCGCCTGGCCGGGTCAAGCCTGATGACGGCGATCGATCCGGCCTGGCTGGCCGCCACCGAATTCATCGACCACGAGCATCCGGCGATCCGCGAATTCGTCGCCGCAAGAGTTGGCGCTGGCGACACGGCGAAGACCCAGGCTTTGAGCCTTTACTACGCTGTACGCGACGGCATTCGCTACGACCCCTACAGCGCCAGCATGCAGCGCGAAGCGATGCGCGCCAGCACGACCTTGATAAAGCGCGTCGGCTACTGCGTGCCCAAGGCCTTGCTGTATGCGGCCTGCCTGCGCGCGGTCGGCATACCGGCGCGGCCGGGTTTCGCCGACGTGAGGAACCATCTGTCCACCGAAAAGCTCGATCGCCTGATGGGCACCGACATCTACGCCTGGCACGGCTATGTCAGCCTGCTGCTCGACGGCAAGTGGGTCAAGGCGACGCCGGCCTTCAACCTGGAAATGTGCCAGCGCTTCGGCGTGAAGCCGCTCGACTTCGACGGCGAACACGACTCGCAGATGCATCCCTACAACTCGTCCAACCAGCGCCACATGGAATACGTCAAGCAGCGCGGCGAGTTCGACGACCTGCCCTACGACGAACTGGTGGCCGACATGCTGCGCATGTACCCGCAACTGGTCGCCGTCAGCGAAGGCAAGGCCGGCGACTTCGACCACGAATCGGTGCTGAGGCCGACGTGAGCCAGGAAATTCAATTCGTCCGCAGATTTCGCAGATTCGCGCAGATTGAACTGCATGGAGTTGCCGGGTCTGAATCTGCGGAAATCTGCGTAATCTGCGGATAGATCACTTTTTCCCCAATGACAATACACATCCAGCGAAACGGCGCGGTGACTACGGTAGTGATCGACCGCCCCGAAGCGCGCAATGCCATCGACCGCGCCACGGCGCAGGCGCTGGCCGACGCCTTCCGTGCCTTCGATGCCGATCCGCAAGCCTCGGTTGCCGTGCTCTGCGGCGCGGGCGGCCACTTCTGCGCCGGCGCCGACCTGAAATCCTTCGTCGCCAATCCCGGCGAATGGCAACTCAGCGAAGCAGGCGATGCGCCGCTCGGCCCCACCCGGATGCTGCTGTCGAAGCCGGTGATCGCGGCGGTGTCCGGCTACGCCGTGGCCGGCGGCCTCGAACTCGCGCTCTGGTGCGACTTGCGCGTGGTCGAGCAATCGGCGACCTTCGGCGTTTTCTGCCGGCGCTGGGGCGTGCCGCTGATCGACGGCGGCACCATCCGCCTGTCGCGCCTGATCGGCCATTCGCGCGCGCTCGACCTGATCCTCACCGGCAGGCCGGTCGGCGCCGAGGAGGCGCTGGCGATTGGCCAGGCCAATCGCC
>JAXMJU010000249.1:0-7690 GCA_034376265.1 Sulfuritalea sp. | reverse complement strand
CCCGGCGAATAGCTCGGCCATGCGCAGCGGGTGCGGCGCGACAATGTAGATATTTCCATCGTCGATCTTCACGTCGTAATACTCCAGCGGGGCTTCCGCGATACCCATGGCAGCGCCGGTACGGACATCCCATTGCCAAAGATGCTGGTGACAGGTCAGGATGGCTCCGTCATAGAGGCCCTCGCAAAGGGGGACATCGAGATGCGGGCAAATGGCTTGGTAGGCGAAATACTCGTCGCCGGAATTGGCAACGAGGAGTTCGAGTCCGCCGTCGGCAACGCACTGCTTCATTCCGTTGGGGGGAATGTCGGTTGTTCGGCACACCAGTTTTCGAGTCATTTCAGTCCCCGTTGGATCAGCTGAATTTGTCATAGACGATGTTGTCCGCGCTGAGCTTCGCTTCGACGATCAAAGTCCGGATCGCGGCATCGACGGACGGCGGCGGACCGGCCAGATAGGCCCGCACGTTCTGGTAGTTCGATTTCATGTGGCGCGCGGCGACTTCATGCACGAACCCGCGATCGAACTCGAGGTCGGGAAAGCGATCGCGCGCCGACTCCGGCACTTCCTGATCGGAGAGGGCCACGACGACCTTGAGCGAGTCCGGGAACTGGTTCTTGAACCCGCTCAACTCATCGAGGAAAAATGCGTCCTCGATCGTGCGCACGCCGAAGAACACGTAACCCTTGTAGTGATCGAAATAGCGTTCCTGCGCGCCCCGGGCGAGAATCGACATCATGCCGGCGATCCCGCTGCCGCCGGCGATGCACAGGATGTTCCGGGCGATGTTCGGCAGAAACGTCGAGCGCCCCAGCGGACCGACCAGATCGACGGTGGTCCCTTCGATACGGTTCTCCGGGTTGAACAGCCACTCGGAACAGCCGCCGCCCGGCTTCTTCTTGATGACGAACTGCAACGCCTTGGCAGCCCGCGTGAAGTTGACCATCGAATAAGCGCGGTAGCCCGATATCCCGGGCACGCGCAGTCCCACGAACTGCCCGGCATCAAAGTCTTGGGGCTTGTCCGGCTCGATCTCGAGTAGCATCACGTCCCGGGTCAGCAGTCTGCTCTTGCGGATTACCCCGAAGAACGTTTCCGGCAGGTTGGCGCCGGGATTGGCGGGATATACGAAATTGCCGACTTCGATGCACAGGTCCGTCCTCGGAATGCACTGACACATCAGGAATTCGCCCTGCTCCGCCTTGAGGTACTTCTGCCCCGGCGCCTCGGGCCACGGATTGTGCACCTTCCCCTCGACCAGTCTGGCCTTGCAGGAGCCACACGTTCCGGTGGCGCATTCGTATGGAATATCGACACCACTGCGTAAAGCCGAATACAGCAGCGCTTCCTTGTCGTTCCCATCGAACGAGTATGTTCGGTTCTTCGCGTTGACCTGGATCTTCATGACCTGTCCCGTGACAACTTTCCTGCCCAAAGAATCGCGGGCTTCAGCCCAACCGATTCGCCCTTTGCCGCGCGGCCCCGATGACCCGGTGCTCCTCGTGCGACGAGTTCCCGCACTCGACCAATCCCCTTGCAGTACCGGATTGAAGCAGCGTCGAACACCCGAGCTTGAGCACAGTCCATGCCACCCTGAGGGCATTACCGGTAACCACTTGACTTTTAAACGTTTGCTGTTTTAACGGTTTCGCAGCCGGGTGAGAAGCCGCTCTGCCATCCTGTTTTGTTTCTATCTGAAACGTACTCACGCGCCTATTCGAAACATTCCGACACTGTGGTTTCTCCGCATGCGCCGTCGACGGCGGCCGGGTTCCGCGGCGCGACCTGGCGCCCGAGGGGTACCCACCGCACCGCGAATGCCGCGGAAACGTGTGCGACGCCATTCATCCCGCGGACGCAAATGTGCCGGGACGCCCGACGACGACGGTCGGCGCCGCGCAATCGGCAAATCACCATGCTGTCGCTTCTATTGTGCAAGTCGGCGTCATTCGGTCGGGGGCCGGCGGACGAATGCATTCGTCGTGTAGATCCCGTGGCACCAAACTTGCGAGGAATGCATCGAGCACGGCCGGCGGAAGTTCGAAACGTTTCCTTTGGAAATCCTCCCGTGTCGAGCCGAATCGGACTTGATGCACCTACTGGAGATCACAATCTATGAATCAGCCTGCGAGATCCGCCGTCGCCCGATGCCGATCGATGCATTCGGCCGATGAGTTATCCACCGCCGTCGCTGCCGGGGAACCTGGGCGCGGCAACGATGGCGCATCCCCTCGCTACGGTCGCCGCGGTAGCCGCACATGAATGCCGACTTCCGCCCTCACTACTACGGCGCGATGGATGGGCTTCCCGAGCGGCAGCGCCCGAGATCCGACGATCGCAGCGAAGACAACGTGATCTTCATCCGCCGGCTGCGTCTGCCTACCCACATCGGCGCCTATGCCGAAGAACGAGCCAAGCCGCAGATGCTCGAATTCGATCTCGAGATCGGAATTGCGACGAACCCGGCCGGCGTCACGGACTGTCTCTCGGACACCATCGACTATGCCGAGGTCGTCGCCGCGATGAGAACGCTTCTCGAGCATGGTCAGTTCCATCTGCTGGAGGCCCTTTCCGAAGGAGTCGCCGAACTGGTCCTCGGGCACTTCGGTGCAGCGTGGGTGAGGATCAGCGTCGCGAAGGAAGGCATCGTCCCCGGTGCCCAGTTCGTCGGTGTGCGCATCACCCGTTCGGCCAGACGCATCGGCCAGGATGGCAAGGGGACGACCAGCCTCACCCGGACCAGATCGCTGCCGGCCGAAGTCGCGCCGGCGTGATGGTTCGATGAGCGCCCGACCCGGCAGCGGCAAATCCCGGCACCAGAATTCAGTCACCACCACCAACCCGATTATCGAGAGGACAAGATCATGCCCCACCTGACCCAGGCGGTTCCGGCGCGCGTAGCGCCCATTTCAGAGATCATGCGCAGGACGGATTTGAGCGACATCGAAATCGCCCAGGCATCCCAAATGGACCCGATCATGAAAGTCGCCAAGCGACTCGGCATCCCTGATGAATTCATAGAACCGTACGGCCACTACAAGGCGAAGATCTCACTGGACTTTGTCAACAACCTCGCCGACAGACCCGACGGCAAGCTGATCCTCGTCACGGCGATTTCCCCAACACCGGCAGGCGAAGGCAAGACGACGACGACGGTCGGCCTCGGCGATGCAATGAACCTGATCGGCAAGAATTCGATCGTGTGTCTGCGCGAACCGTCGCTGGGCCCTGTGTTCGGCATGAAAGGCGGAGCAGCCGGCGGCGGCTACGCGCAGGTCGTCCCGATGGAGGACATCAATCTTCACTTCACCGGCGATTTCAGCGCGATCGCACTCGCCAACAATCTGCTTGCGGCAATGATCGACAATCACATCCACCACGGCAACCAGCTTGGCTTCGATGTTCGACGCATTACCTGGAAGCGGGTGATGGACATGAACGACCGGGCGCTGCGGGAAATTACCGTTTCGCTCGGCGGTCCCGGCAACGGCTACCCACGCCAGGATGGTTTCGACATCGTGGTGGCGAGCGAGGTGATGGCCATCTTCTGCCTATCGAAGTCGCTCGAGGATCTCAAGACTCGTCTCGGCAATATCGTGGTCGGATATACCAGCGGCCAGCAGCCGATAGTTGCGCGTCAGTTGAATGCCCACGGGTCCATGGCCGTCCTGCTTAAGGATGCCCTCAAACCGAACCTGGTCCAGACCCTCGAAAACAATCCGGCATTGATTCACGGCGGGCCGTTCGCCAACATCGCTCACGGCTGCAACTCGGTGATCGCGACCCAGACTGCCTTGAAGCTTGCCGACTACGTGATTACCGAGGCGGGATTCGGTGCCGACCTGGGCGCCGAAAAGTTCATGGACATCAAGTGCCGCAAGTCCGGGCTGCGGCCTGCCGCAGTCGTCATCGTCGCCACGATCCGCGCCCTCAAGTATCACGGTGGCGTAGATGTCAAGGATCTCAACCGCGAGAACCTCACGGCCCTGGAGAACGGCATCACCAACCTCGAACGCCATGTGAACAACATTCGCAACGAGTTCGGCCTGCCCTGCGTCGTGTCGGTCAATCGCTTCACCTTCGACACCGAGGCCGAGCTGGAGCTGCTCAAGAAGAAGATGGCCCACCATCAGGTCAAGGTGATCGTCGCCAACCACTGGGCGGAAGGTGGCCGCGGCGCCGTCGATGTCGCCCGGGAGGTTGTCCGCCTGGCCGAGACGGTTCCCAGCGACTTCCGCTTCATCTATCCGGACGAGCTGCCGCTGTGGGACAAGATCACCGCGGTCGCGACACGGATCTACGGCGCAGCCGAAGTCACGGCGGATTCGAAGATCCGGGCCCAGATCAAGAAGCTGCAGGAGGATGGTTACGGCCACTATCCGGTCTGCGTCGCGAAGACCCAGTATTCCTTCTCCACCGATCCGAAGTTGCGCGGCGCGCCCTCGGGGCACGTGATCAACATCCGCGAAGTGCGCCTGGCGGCGGGGGCGGAATTCATCGTCATGGTTTGCGGCGACATCATGACGATGCCGGGACTGCCAAAGGTGCCGTCGGCCGACAAGATCGACCTGACCGAGGAAGGCCTCGTCGTCGGACTTTTCTAACGACAGCGCAGGCTCCAGGCGGCGATTATGGTCGAGGCCGAAAAGACGTTTTCGATCGGCGAGCGGAAGGCCCGAATCCGGAAGACGGTGCTTTCCGCGCGCAATCTGCTGAGCCCCGACGATCGGAGCGCGCGCAGCCGCAGGATCGTCACCGGCGTCGTCGCACTGGAGGCGTTTCGCCAGGCCTCGACGGTCATGGGCTACTGTAGCTTCGGCAGCGAAGTCGAAACCGATGGCTTCACGGAGGCCGCGCTGGCACAGGGCAAGAATCTGGTGCTGCCGCGGATCGACCGCGCGCTCGGATGTCTTCGCCTGTATCTGGTGAACGACCCGGCCAGCCAGCTCCTCGACGGCGTCTGGGGAATACGCGAGCCGAATCCCGCACGTTGCGACGAACTGGCACCAGGGATGCTCGAATTCGTCCTGTCCCCGGGGGTCGCCTTCGATCAGCGCGGCGGGCGGATCGGCTACGGCAAGGGCTATTACGACCGGCTGCTGGCGTCCTGTTCGGCGCAGGGAGGAAAGTTCGCGCTCGTCGCTGGCGCATTCGATCATCAGGTCGTTCCCTTCGTCCCGGTGGAACCCCACGACGTGCCGATCGATACCATAGTGACCGAGTCGCGGCAAATCGGATGTCGGCGGGGCGTCAGCACCAACTTTGAGCAGGTGCCACGATGACCGAGACCTTGTCCGCCAACGAAAGAATCAATCTGCTGCGGCTCAACTCTTTCCTCGGCATTGCATCGCCCGATTTCCTTTGCGGCGTGGCGAACGTGGCGACCGAAGTGAGCTATCAGGCCGGCGAATTCGTCTTCGCAAAAAATGAAGCTGCGACCGACTTCTTCGTTCTGATCGACGGGGCGATCGAACATCCCGAGATCCGGACCAGCTGCGTCGATGCTGCAGGCGTCAACCGGTTTTCCACCACTGGTCAGATTTTCGGCTTCGCGGCCGTCGTGCCTGGTCAGCCGGTACGGGTCGCTTCCGCTCTTTGCGCCACCCCGGCCAGAGCCCTGCGCATTGCTGGCCCGTGGTTTCAGAAATACTGCGAAAGCTTCGGCTCCTCAGGATACGTGCTGCTGCAGGAATTGATCCGGACCCATGCCGGCTACGAACGGGCGACCCTTGGCCGGCCAGGCTGGATTTCGCTGCGGAATGCCGGCATCGGCAGCGCGGAAGATCAGCCGCAGCCCTTCGGCATCAACGATTGTTCCCTGGAAATTCGCGCCGGCGAATGCTGCGCCATAGTCGGCGCCCCGAGCCTCGGATTGACCGCCTTCGTCGACGCGATCGCCGGCGAGAAACGAGTCGCCAGCGGCGCGATCTATTTGGACGGGGAGTTGCTCAATTGGCCGGGGGTCGCGCCCAAACGGACCCTCAATGCGCCGGTGGTCTCCTCGAAAGCTCTGCTGAAGCGGCGCCTGACCGTGGCTCGAAACCTCGATCACGTCTTGCGGCAGCACGATCCCTCACGTGCCGGCACCGCGGCAACGACCGTTGCGACGCTGCTGGAACGCTTCCATTTGTCTGCAGTCGCGGAATCGCTGCCGGGCGAACTGCTGCCCTCGACCGTTCGCTGCGTTCAAATTCTTCATGGGCTCGTTCAGGCGCCGCGGATTATGATCGTCGACAACCCGTGCGGCGGCCTGGACGACCATGGGCGACGCTTCGTGCACCTATTCATCGCCGACCTGCTGCGACTCGAGCGTGACCGGACGATCGTTTTTACCAGTGAGAGCGTCGATGAAGCGCGGCAATGGACCGAGCGGGTGCTGATCCTCGATCCTCACTCAGGTCAGATCGTCCCTCACGATATCGTCGAACCGTCGGTGGCCACACAGATCCGAGCCACCTTCGCCGACGGGACGCCCCCCGTCCCGGATCGTCGCGCCAGCTCGACACCTGCAACCGCGACCGCCATCGCCGAACGCCAACTGGCGTCCGACGTACCCGGGGACGCGGCGGGGTCGGTCGATCCCTTGGTGACACCCTGCCCTACGGGGATCAACGTCTTCCGCGAGTCGATCCGGAATGGAAGGTTCTTCTGGAGCGTCGAGTTCATTCCGTCGCGCGACAAGGTGTTGCGCGACCAGCTGCAGAAGCTCGGCGACGTGTCCCACCTGATGCGACAGGATCCTTCGCTGGCCGGGTTCACGGTCACCGACCGCGTCCATTCGGACCGCGATCCCGACCCCGTCGCCGCCGCATCGCACCTGCTCCATCACAGCGGCCGACAACCGCTGGTGCATCTTTCCGGCAAGGATCGCGAAATCGAGGATCTCGTCGAGGCGCTCGGGCGCATGCGACTGAGCGGCCTTCAGAACATGCTCGCCGTCACCGGTGACCGCGTCAAGGAACAGCCTTCCGGGCGGCGCGTACGCTACCTTGAATCGGTCGCCGCAATTCAGGTCGCAAAGAGGCTCGGTCCGGATATGTTCGTCGGTGCCGTCGTCAACCCCTTCAAGTATCGTGAAGAGGACGCGATGGCCCAGTATCTGAAGCTCGGCAAGAAAGTAGCCGCAGGCGCCGATTTCATCGTGACGCAAATCGGCTTCGACATGCTGAAGTACGAGGAGGCACTGTACTGGGTTAACGCCAGAGGCTATCGGGTACCACTGGTCGCCAACGTGATGCCCATGACCGCCGCTCGCGCACGCTACATCCGCAAGCACCAGCTTGCCGGCGTGACGGTCACCGACTCTTTTCTGGCGCTGCTCGAAGCGGAGGAGCGCCTCCTTTCGGACAAAGGCGACTCGCGCGTCTTGCGCCGACTCGCCCTGCAGGTGATCGGTTTGCAGCAGATCGGCTACGCGGGCGTTCAACTGACCGCCATTCATTCCGCGGCGAAGCTGACCGCGCTTCGCGTGCATGTGGCGGAACTGGCAGATCTTTGCAGCGACCGGGCCTCCTGGTCCCGGGCGTGGCAAGAGGCCTTCACCCTGCCCGAACAAGGCCGTGCCGATCCTGTGCCTGGCAATGCTCCCTGGTATCTCGCCGGCGACCGGTTGCGCCAGGCGAGCCGCAGGGAAATCTGGAGGTACCGCCTGATGGCCAGCGTCCATGGCCTCGTATTCGGACAGGGATTC
>JAXMJU010000248.1:0-21261 GCA_034376265.1 Sulfuritalea sp. | reverse complement strand
CCGTATCGTTAAAAGGTGGGAAGCCGACGTTGGTCAAGCGCCATGTCAAACTCGACACCCGCGACATGGGTTGCGGTCATCACATCCCTTTCTGACTGAAGTCCGGTCGAAGACACTGAGGCCCCTCGGGTGAGGTAGTCGCATCGCCCATGGGCTTCAGTGGGGCGTGTCAAGCGGTTGGCGGGTCGAGGCGACCTGAACTATGCGTATGGCCGGCAAAACCTACTGACCTTAGCGTTGAGAGATGGGGCGACACTGTCTGGAACAAGGCCTTCATTCCCGGCGAAGGGGCAAAGGCGGTCGTATATGGGATCGACCGTTAGCCCGTCACTTCGGTTCCCGCGAGGATCCCTCCGTCCAGGTAAAATCGGAACACTGATCCATTCCCGGGCAAAGCCCTTGCTTCCTCGCATTGCATGAACCTATTTTTCTCAGTCGGCCGCCCTGAAATTGGCGCAAACTGAGTGCTGATGCGGGATACAGGCGAACAGGGAGAGTCACCCGATGGGTGAGGCGGAATTTGAGCAAAGGCCGGTGGTAAAGGCGGTCGATCCGACGAGGTCAACTCGCCATGATGGACATCGGCAAAATCCGCGGAATCGAAAGAAATCGGGGCGTCACACGGGCACCCGCTTGGCCTCGCCCATCTGGACCTGCGTCTGCCTCATGCGGACGCGCCCGTCGCAAAAGCGGGTAGTCCGCCGGGAACGATTCACCGCGTCAGCGTGCCTTGCGCGACGGTCCTTCAGACCATGCGCAGTCCGAGCACTGATCTTTGCCGGGACAACTCCCCTGCTTGCGGGCGTTGCACGATTCCTTGTCGATGTGGCCCAGTCTCTGCGCCAGGGACGACAAACTGTACCCCCCGATGACGGGCGTGTCCCAGCCAAAGCGAAACTTCGTAAGTTGCGACATTGTCAATACTCCCTCAATGACCTCAAGAATGAGGTTTTAAGTCTATGCGATTCCAATCGAGAGCTTTTTGCGAAAAATCAAGAACCGCGCATTCATCGGCGGATTCAACATGCACATTTGCGGTGCCGAGTTCGCACAATCGGCGCGGATTGTGAACGGCATCGGCCATCCGATTCGGTTGGCGCTGGAACATGAGCACGACCAATTAGCAACATTATTGTTGAGGCTATTGTAATTTGATATCTTTAGGCCTAAAGTGTTATCACTTGTTGTTGTGGTGCGTATCCCGGCAAGTCGCCACGTTGGCGGAACGCCCGTCGAAAAGAGCGTCCATCGCGGCGAGTCTCGGCTTGCGGAAACTACGGCCTGAACAGATAGCGGAGGAACCATGCTGGCGACACAGCGGGGCAATCCCTTGCGAGGAGGGCGGGAGGAAGGGCCTCTCGGCAACCTATTCGAGCGCTGCTGTACACACGAATATCGCCCACCTCCACGAATGCCGTGCGCCATCCTCCCGTTGCAGGAGCATGCTCGCGAGCGCCGAAGCGCGACTGGGATGCCGCCCCCCATCCCGCTGCTATGCCTCGCTCACAATCTATACACCAAATCGGTCGCCCCGCAACGCCTGCTGGATCCGATGCGTGCGCCGACAGTCATCGGTGGAGAGCCGACATGATGAACGCTCAACGGGCTTTGCCACCCGTGCTTGAATTCGGCGCAGACGCGCTCGAGTCATATCTCCAGTGCCTCCCCGGTCCGGCATTTGCGGTCGACCGCCAAGGCACGGTGATCTGTAGCAACGACGCCATGATGCACAAGGCGGCCAAGCGAAATCCAGATGGCAGAGGCACTTTCGCGCAACTCTTCCCCGACTACTATTTCGCTCTCGGCGGGCCGCGCGGCTGGCACAAGGACCGGGAAGTCGAAATCACGCGAAAACTCGTAGACGGGTCGCTCGCCTACGAGCGGCTCTGGGTCCGCGGATTGCCGAACGACGTCCATTTCATTCTGGTCATCGACGACACCAGGATGCGAGCGCTGGAAGCCGCCAGCGCGCAGAGCGCGCGATTGGCAAGCCTGGGTTTCATGGTGGCAAGCGTCTGCCACGAGGTCAGCAACCCCCTCGCGGCGGTGCATTCCATGGTGCAGATTCTCCAGACGACCAGAAATGCATCCGGGGAACTGATGACCAACGGGCTCGCCAATATCGCCGCCAACATCAAGCGGATACTCGAGCTTTCCCGGCGGCTGGTGGGTTACTGTCGCGTTGACGATCGCCCAAAGCGGGTGTTCCACGTCGACGAGGCACTGACCGACGCGATCGAGATTGTGCGTCGGGACCCGATGGGGCAGCGTGTCGTCTTCGACCATCTGTCGGATGTTGATGCCACCATCGACGGAAGCCAGATCGCGATCGAAGAGGTTTTCACCAACATCCTGTTCAACGCGGTCCAGGCGATGGAAGGCAGCGGACGCATCGCCGTGGTGACCCGGCGACTCGGCACCGGGAAGGTCGAAGTCGCGATCCGGGATAGCGGCCCGGGAATTCCGCCGCAGTACCTGGGCAAACTATTTGAGCCATTCTTCACCACCAAGGCCGTGGGCCAGGGCACCGGTCTCGGATTGGCAATCAGCAGCGAAATCGCGCGCGAGCACGGCGGAACGATTCGCGTCGAGAACAACGCGACGCAAGGCGCCTGCTTCATCGTCGAGATTCCATTTTGCGAGACACGCCGATGACGATCTACAATCCAGATTCCCGCCAGAAAGATGCCCGGGTCAATGAACGCGTCCTGGTCATCGACGACGACCCGAGCATTGGTCAATGTGTCGAGTGCATCCTGCAGATTGCCGGCTACCAAGCCGTATTCACTACTTCCGGCAAGACCGGGATCGAAAAGTTTCGCAACGAAGACTTCGATCTCGTCATTACCGACCTGAAACTGGGAGATACCGACGGCCTCGAGATCATCCGGGAAGTGAAGCAGTTGGGCGTCGACGTCCCGGTAATCATGATGACCAGCTATTCCTCGGTCGAAAGCGCCGTCGAGGCGCTGCGGATCGGAGCAACCGACTACATCATCAAGCCTTTCGCCAACGACGAGTTCGCGTTCGCGATCGAACGGGCCATGTCCGAACGACGGATGCGAAGGGAAAACGCAGTTCTGAAGCGGAACCTCAAGAAAGCGTTTACGAGCCACAAGATCGTCGGCCAGAGCGACAGCATCAAGCGCGTCCTGGCACTGGTTCAGCGGGTCGCGTCGTCGGACGCGAATATCCTTATCCAAGGCGAGAGCGGCACGGGCAAGGAACTCGTGGCACAGGCGATCCACTATTCCAGCCGGTGCTCGGATGGCCCGTTCGTGGCCATCAATTGCGGCGCGATACCTGCCGAACTTCTGGAATCGGAACTCTTCGGCCACACGAAGGGGGCATTCACCGGGGCCGTGACCGCGAGCGAAGGCCTGATCCGCGAAGCCAACGGCGGAACGCTTTTTCTCGATGAAATCGCGGAATTGCCCTTGAACCTGCAGGTCAAGCTGCTTCGCGTAATCCAGGAGCGGCAGGTCAGGCCGTTGGGGTCGTCCCACAACTATGTCACCACCACGCGGTTCCTGGCGGCCTGCAACCGGGACCTGAAGACGGAGACGGAAAAAGGCACATTTCGCGCCGACCTCTACTATCGCCTCAATGTCATCAGCATCAACATTCCACCCTTGCGCGAACGCGACAAGGATATCGAGATACTGGCGGAGGCATTCGTCGAAGAGCACAGCAAACGGATGGGTAAGCGAATCAGGGGCATCGGCAAGGACTTGTTGGAATTCCTGTACACGTACGACTGGCCGGGGAACGTCCGCGAACTCCAAAATGTGATCGAGCGGGCCGTGATCCTCGCCCAGTCCGATATCCTCGGTTGCGATGACCTGATGGACATGCTGCCGACGAAGCCGCAGGATTCGCGCGCTACGCGCGCCGACGGCACGCCATTGTCGATCGAGGACTATATCAAGGACTTCGTCAAGCAGCACCAGAATACTCACAGTGAAATTGAATTGGCCGCCATGCTGGGAATCGGACGCAAGGCCTTGTGGGTGCGCCGGCATCGTTGGGGATTGTTTCGCAACGCTGCCGAAGCGAAGAGCGAAGCGCTCGAACTCGACGACGTGGACATCGAATAGTCGTTTGCGGCGCGCAGTCGTGCGACCCTTTGCCACGATCACTGTCGAGTTTCTTTTCGCCCCATTCATTGTTTCCTTAGGAAACCCATCGCAGCCGGATTTTCGAAACGCGAAGTAAGTGCCCTGATTTAAAGCGAAAAACATTAGGCATCGGAATTGCTTAAGCCATCGGGTAGATGAGCACCACCGGAATGTCGGTTCATCCATTTCATACCCCGATAGGAGACAAGCATGACGAACATGTCCGAAGCCACAAACGTAGCCCAGGTTGCGAAGCGCAAGAAAGTCACCATTCCGCAGTTGATGGCAAAGAAGCAGCGCGGTGAACCGATCGTCCAACTAGCCGTATATGATTATGAAAATGCCATCGTCGCAGACCGCGTCGGTGTCGATATCCTCTGCGTCAGCGACACGGGCGGAATGGTTCTGTTCGGCCACGAGGACACCACTTCCGTTTCGTTCGAGGAAGTGATGTTCATGGCGCAGGCGGTCAAGCGCGGCTCGCAATACGGCTTGCGGATGGTGGACATGCCCTACATGAGCTTCCATATCTCCCCACAGCAGGCAGTCGACAACGCCGCGAAGTTTGTTGCCCGTGGCGGCGCGGAGGTGATGAAATGCGAGGGAAACCAGCACCATGCGAAGCACATCGAGGCCATCATCAAGGCTGGCATTCCGGTGCAGGGTCACATCGGCGTAACGCCAATGCGCATGGCGCAGCTGGGAGGATTCCAGGCCCAGGGAAAAACCGCGGAACGCGCCAAAGAACTGATCGATGACGCCCTCGCGATGGTCGATGCCGGCTGCTTCTCCATCATGTGCGAAGTCACGACATCGGAGGTATGCGAATACCTTACCGAAACCCTGCCGGTTCCGGTGATCAGCCTGGGTGCTGGAAATCGCGGCGACGGAGTCCATATAATCGGGTCGGACCTCTTTCATCTATATGAGAAACATGTGCCGCGGCATTCCAAGATCTATCACGACCTCGTTCCGGTCCTGGAGTCGGTCTACAAAGACTATATGTCCGATGTCAAAGGACGCATCTATCCGGGCAAGGAGCACTCGGTGTTCATGAAGGAAGACGAGTTGAAGCGGTTTGCGGAAATCGTCGGTTGGAAGCAACTCGCGCAATGAACGCGGGGTTGGCTTTGCGGTCGCTGTCGCCTGTCACCATCCTCGACAGGACGGAGTTCTTCGACGCCCTCTCGCGCCTGCAGCTGGAGACGGTGGCCGACATCTGCCAACTGAAGCACTATAACCCGCACTGCGACATCTACCGTCACGGCGACGAAGCCGAGGATCTGTACGTCCTTGTCGACGGGACGGTGATGGTTGCAGTCGGGTTCGGCGAACGCAATGCCTCCGCGGGCAACACCCTGCGGCGCGGCAGCGTGTTCGGATGGGCGGCGCTGACTCCAACGGCCAACCACCGGATCGCTACCGCATCGTGCATGACGCCGTGCACGGTCCTGGCCATCGACGGCAAGGGCCTGATCGAGCTGATGGAACAGGATCACACCCTGGGCTACCTCCTCATGAAGCAGATCAATCTGCTGATCACCGGAACGCTGCTGGCGTTTTCGGCAGGCTAGCGGATGCGCTTCCCGGGTTGCTCCCTTCGGGGCGTCGCAAGGCAGGCGATGCCCCGGGTGTTCGGGAGCGGCCGGTGCTGACGATGGCTCTCGTGGTGATGGCATCGTTGGGCGTCGGCATGCTGATTGGCGCGGTCGGCGTGGGTGGGATCCTGCTGATCCCTGCGCTCAACGTCCTGGCCGGCTTGACGATTCACCAGGCAATGGCGACAGCACTGTTCACGTTCATGTTCACCGGCGTACTGGGCACCATCATGTTTCAGCGCCGCGGCACGATCGAATGGCGCATCACCCTGCCGGTCTGCCTCGGCGGCGCCATCTTTGGCTTCATCGGCGCGTGGGCGAACTCCCAGATGAGAGCGCCACTGCTGTCGCTCGTCCTTTCCTCGCTGATCGTCCTGGCCGGCGTCTACACCTTGTTGGGTAACGGCGCATCCCGCCGACCGATCTTTCACGACAGCCCGAGAAGGCAGCAGGGGGCCCTCTTCGCCATTGGCGCCTTGGCCGGTTTCGGCTCCGGCCTGACCGGCGTCGGAGGACCCGCTGTATCGGTCCCGATCATGGTCTTGTTCGGATTTCCTGCGCTGACGGCCATTGGGGCCAGTCAGGTCATACAAATTCTTGCGGCGGTTTCCGGCACGCTCGGGAACATTCGTTTCGGTTCGATCGACTATCCGCTGGCGGCACTCGTGGCCACGGTGGAACTGGTCGGCGTAGTCATGGGCGTGCGGATCGTACATGCAGTCGACAGCAGGTCCCTGCGCCTATTTGTTGGTGTGCTTTGCGTCGTTGTCGGCACGCTGCTCAGTATCCGTGCCCTTGGACAGTGATTCGTGGCATTGGGCCGCTATTTCGCCGATCGGCAGATCGCCCCGCATTCGATAGCGCCCGCCATGGCGACGCCGTTGCGGTTCGGCGATCCTTGTGCGGAGCACTTGGCAACCAGGCGAGCGGCGGGCTTGTTCGATTTCTCCTTCATGACCTGCCTGTCGATCCGGGGGGCACAGAGTGCCGACTTCCTCGAACGCATCCAGGTCCGCAGTGCGCGGAATCTGCCGCCGGGACAAATCGCGTATACGATCCTGTGCCGTGAGGACGGTACGGTCATCGACGACGCCACCCTCTGGCGTCATGGGGCCGACGATTACTGGCTGTTCGTCGGACTTGGCATCGACCGGAATCAAATAGACCGCATCGCTGCGGCCTATGCAGTAGACGTGGTCGTACGCAGCACACGGCAGTGCATTTTGTCCATCCAGGGCCCTGCGAGTTTCCGCATCCTTCAGGAAGCGTTGCCGGGCGGCAGTTTCGCTGCGCTGGGCTATTACCGCTTTTGCAGGATGGATTGGTCCGGCAACGCCCTTTGGGCGGCTCGCCTCGGCGATGGCGGTGAACTCGGCTACGAGCTCGTGGTGAATGCGGAATGCGGACCTGTGCTGTGGCAGCACCTGATGAGCGTGGGTGCGCGCCGCGGTCTCCTCGAATGCGGTTTCGCCGCCGCGGACACCCTCAGGATCGAAGCGGGCCATATTCTCTTCTCCAGGCCGCTGGCGGCAACGCCTTATGAATTGGGTCTCGGCCGCCTGCTCAGACGCAGCGACCTGAATTTCATTGGCGCCGAGGCCCTCGCGGCGCAACGCTTCGCCGCACCCCGATGGCGACTGGTCGGATTGCTGCCCAAGTGGCTAGACCGGGACGATGCGCCATGCTTCGAACAGGTCGTCGCCACCGACGCCCCCGGCCAACTGCACTCCTTGCAACGCGGCATGGCACAACTCCACTGTGCCTGCGTCTCACCCGTATTGGGTCGTGATATCGCGCTTGGATTCGTCGTCGAAGAGGATCGCCATCCAGGTACCCTGGTAACGCTGTCGAATCGCCGCACTGCCGAGGTGGCGAGAATTCCCTTTTACGATCCTTTGAAGATGCGACCCCGAGTCGCCCCGACCAAGTCCATCTTCGAGTTGTCACATCCGCCCGCAACTATTCGCTAAGGCAGCGTGGTGTTTTACCGCTGCTGGTACTCGATTCCCGTGCATCCGAGTCGAGGAAATCTGCCGGTCAAAGGTCCAGCTGCAACGCCGCCAATCGGGCATACAGCCCGCCCTGGCTGCGCAGATCCTCCGGCGTGCCGATTTCGACAATGCGCCCGCGCTCCATCACCACGATACGGTCGACCTTTTGCACCGTGGCGAGTCGATGGGCGATGACCAGCGTGGTGCGGCCCTCCATCGCCGCGTTGAGGCCGCGCTGCACCAGAATTTCCGATTCCGCATCGAGGGCGCTGGTGGCTTCGTCGAGCAACAGCAGGGGCGCGCCCTTCAGGATGGCGCGGGCAATGGCGATGCGCTGGCGCTGACCGCCGGACAAGCGCGTGCCGCGCTCCCCGAGAAAGGTCTGATAACCGTCCGGCAGTCGCTCGATGAATTCGTCCACCCGGGCCGCCCGCGCCGCCTGCATGACCTCGGCATCGCTCGCGTCGGCGCGGCCGTAGCGGATGTTCTCCAGCGCATTGTCGGAAAATATCACCGGGTCCTGCGGCACGATGGCAATGCCGCGGCGCAGGTCGTGCAGGCTCAACTGCCGCAGATCCTGCCCATTGAGTCGGACCCAACCGGCCGACACCTCGTAATAGCGCAGCAGGATCTGGAACATGCTGGTCTTGCCGGCACCGGAGGGACCGACCAGGGCGACGCTCTCGCCCGGCGCAATCTCCAGGCAGATGTCGTCCAGCGCGCGCGTCTGCGGCCTTGCCGGATAGGAAAAGCAGACATGGTCGAAGCTGATCGCCGCTTGCGCCGGATGCGCCGGCTGCAGTGGCGCAAGCACTTCGCGGATGGCGGATTCGGCGTGCAGCAGTTCCAGCAGGCGCTCGGTCGCCCCGGCGGCGCGCATCACGTCGCCCCAGACCTCGGCCATGGTGCCCACGCCGCCGGCGACCAGCGCCGCATAGAGGACGAAGGACGCCAGTTGGCCGCCGCTCATGCTGCCTTCGTGCACCTGCCGCGCACCTATCCAGAGCACGAAAATGATGGTGCCCATCACCGCCGTGATGATCAGCACGGTCAACGCCGCGCGCACGCGGCTGCGGCGGATCGCGGTCAGGAAACTTTGTTCCGTGCGCTCGGCGAAGCGCCGGGTTTCCTGCTTTTCCTGGGTATAGGCCTGCACCGTCGGCATGGCGTTGAGGATCTCGCCGGCCAGCGCCGAGGCATCGGCGATCCGGTCCTGGGATTCGCGCGAAAGCTTCTTTACCTTGCGCCCGATGGCGATGATGGGCAGCGTCAGCAAGGCCATCAGTCCCAGGTTGAGCGAAAACAGGTAGAAACTCGTGACGGCCAGCATGACCATTCCGCCGATGAACTGGAACAGGCTGCGCAGACCCATGGAAATCGAACTGCCGACGACGGTCTGGATCAGCGTCGTGTCGCCGGTCAGCCGCGACAACACCTCCCCGGTCTGCAGGGTCTCGAAGAATTGCGGCGACTGCGCCAGCACGCGCGCATAGACGGCACTGCGCAGGTCTGCGGTGACCCGCTCGCCGACCCAGGATACGGTGTAAAAACGCGCCGACACGACCAGGGCCCAGAATGCCGCCAGGCCGAACAGGGCGATGAAATGCCCATTCAGGCTCAACGCGCCGAACAGCCCGCCCGCCGGCCGCTGCCCTGCGCCGAAGCCGAAATCGAGCAGATCGCGAAAGGCCAGCGGCACCAGCAGGATGGTCGCGGAACCCAGGCAAAGCAGCACGAAGGCAAGCGCGATGCGCGCCCGATAAGGCAGCAGGAAGGGCAGCAGGCCCGCCAGGAAGGACAGGCGCGGCAGTTTGCCTGGAGTTGTTGCGGACATCCCGGCTAGCCCCGGCCCCGCAAGGCCCGGATGCCGTCTAGCGCCCTACGGGCCTCGGCGATCAGGGTGTGCGGCGGCCGCAGGCCGTCGAGGACGATATCCGCGCCGGCGGCCACACGCTGCTGCTGCAACTGCAGGATGGCGCGCACCTGTTCCGTGTATTGGTCCAAGTAGGCATCCAGCCAGCGCAGGAATCCGCCCGGATCTTCATGGTCGTCGGCGAGCGCCTGCGCGGTGAGTTCCCGCAGTTTGCGCGCCAGGGCGACGTCGAGCGGGATGTCGAGCCGGATCACCACGTCGATCAGCTCGGCCGTCGCGGCATAGGCACGTCCGAGCGGCATTTCCAGGATCAGGTAGTCGCCGGGCAGGATCGCCTGGCCGCTGGCGGGATTGGTCACCGGCTCACCGCGCTTCAGGGCCTGCAGCGCGGACAGCAGGCCCGGCGCGCTCAGTTCGTTGAAATCGGCGCCCGCCGCCAGCCAACGCGCCAGTTCCTCCGGTGTTTTCCGGGTGGCGAGTTCGTAGTGATCGAAATGCAGCGTCGACGCGGCGTTCAAGGCCTGCGCGAGGCCCTTGACCAGGGCAGTCTTGCCACCGCCGATGGGTGCCGCGACGGCGACGATGAACGTCATCCGGCTTGCTCCGGTTCGCGTCTGGCCGGCTTAGGCCGCGCGATCCGCAGCAGCGAATCAGGCGCGCGGATCATAGTAAATCGTCATGAAGTCGCTTCCGTCGCGACTCAGGCCGCCCGACAGGTGCCCCAGGGTTCGCTCCGCGATGCCGCTCCACAAGCCGGCGAACTGCGCCGCGGGGAGCGCGTAGTGGCGGGACATTGCGATCAGTTGCGCCTCGATCTCCCGCAGTTTGAAATCGGCGGCATGGAAATTGAGGTCGAAGGACGCGCGCGGATTGCCTTCCTCGCTGACCTCCAGATACATCAATTTCTCGTTGGTTTGCGCTGCCGCCAGCCCGACCAGTTGCCGCGCCAGCCCGAATGCGGGATGAGCGTCGTCGCGGTAGATGCCGGCAATCCGCTGCAGCGTCTGCTCGCGCGACAGGCGCAGAAAGCAGCGATAGTCGGCCACGGCGCGCCGGCTATGGTCCAGCGCATCCCACTTGAAGGCCCGATGCAGCAGCACCGATTCCTCGCCGCCGGCCCGTGCCCGATCCAGCCGGTTCCAGTACTCCAGGTAAAGCTTGAACAACCCGCTGCCCTGACCTTCCTCGAAACCGAAATGGATCGTGTCGGCACCGCTCAGATCTTGCAGCAGGCGCGAATGAAAATCGCCGGGCATGTCGAGTTCGTCGCAGATGGCAAACAGCTTCGACGGCGCCATCTGCGCGGCCGGTATGCCGACCAGGAAGCGGTTGCCGAGCAGCCGCCCTGCGCTCATCTTGAAGGACTTTTCGTAGCCTTCGAGCGGCTCGGTCAGCAGGCGGGCGAGCAGGCGCCCTGCCCTTGCCGCCGACACCGTCACTGCTGCCGCCTCGCGGCCGGGTGCGCTCATCGGGCCGGAAAGCGCGCCCTGCATTTGATGCCGGCCGGGACTTTGTTGCCGGGATTGGAAAGTTCGAGACGAACGCCGAAGGTTCCGCTGGCGGCGTCGATGACCCGGTCGACCACCACCACCTTGGCCTTGTACACGCCGCTCAGCAGCGGATCGAGTCTGACTTCGGCTGCCATGCCCGGCCGAATGGCGCCGAACAGTTCCACCGGCGCGATGACTTCGACATTGAGGGGATCGATCTGGGCGATCCTGAGTATCGGCTTTTCGTTGGCGACGCGCTCGCCCGGTCCGAGGAAGCGTTCGACCACCACGCCGTTGAGCGGGCTGCGTATCGAGCGCTGTTCGAGCACCTGCTGCTGCTGCTTCACCTCGAGCCCGGCAATCCGCGTCTGGGTTTCGATCTCGTCCTTTTCGTTGGCCGAAATCAGTTCCTTGCTGAAGAGTTCCTTGTTGCGTTCGACCTTGCGCTTGCCGAATTCTTCCTGGGCCATGCGCAATTCGAGATTGGCCGCCTCCACGGAAGAATTCAGGCGCGCCACCACTTGCCCCTTGCCAACCGCAGATCCGCGATCGACCAGCACCTGATTCAGGGTGCCTTCGACCGGGCTGCCGACATTGGTTACCAAGTGCGGTTCGAGCATGCATTCCATCTCGTCGCCGAGCCTCTTCCCGGCATTGCCGCTCTGCACGGCGATCACCGGCCGTGGCGCGACGATAGGCACGGCGCCTAGCCGCGGCTGTTGCAGTAGGTCGGCGGCGTGGGCCGCTGGCAGGCTGAGCTGCACTAGTGCCGCCGTCAGAACCGCGATTGATAACTGCTGCATGTGCATTTCCTCATGTGCTATTCGGGTCTGCCCGAGAAGGACAGAATATCGCCTTGTTGCTTGTCGGACTTGAGCAGTTTGCGCCGGACTCCGGATTGCGCCCTTTCGGTGCGCCATTGCGCGAAATCGATGAAGCGTTTCTTCGCAGCATCGGCCTTCGGGCCGCCCTGGCCGACAAAGCGGCGCAGAAGCCATTCCAGCAGGCCGCCCTTGAATGGCAGCACCACCGGATCTTCCAGCGACAGGATGGCCTCGAAGTGACCCGGATCGCCCTGGCGCGCGCAACGTCCACCCAACTGGCGGTCGATGCGCCCTGCTTCATGCCGTTCGGATAATATTACATGCAGACCGCCCAGTTCCTCCACGCCCGGTCCAAGCTTGATGTCGGTGCCGCGTCCGGCCATGTTGGTGGCGATCGTGATGCGGCCGAGATCACCTGCCGCGGCGACGATGTCCGCTTCCTCGTGGTCCTGCTTGGCGCTCAGCACTTTATGTTCGATTCCGCGCTCGCCAAGGAGTCGGCTCGCCACCTCGGACGCCGCCACGGAACGGGTACCCAGCAGTACCGGCGTACCCATGGCGTTGAGTTCGGCGACCCGATCGGCTATGCAGCGCCATTTTTCCTCTTCAGTGTCGAAAATCCGATCCGGCACGTAGATCCGCTTGCTTGGACGATGCGTCGGCACCGGCACCACGGCGAGACCGTACACGGTGCCGAGTTCGCCGGCCACTTCCCGCGCGGTTCCGGTCATGCCTGACAAATGCAGGTAACGCCGAAAGAAGCGCTGGTAGCTGATGCGCGCCAGGGGTTCCTTGCGCGAAGTGACCTCGCAGCCTTCCTTGGTTTCGATCAGTTGATGCAGCCCTTGCCCCCACGACCTGTCGGCCATCACGCGTCCGGTGAATTCGTCGACCACCTGGATTTTTCCATCGCGCACCAGATAGTGCTCGTCGCGGACAAAAAGCCTGAGTGCCGTCAATGCCTGGGTCACAAGCTCCTCGCGGCGCATGGCGCCGGCCCAGACGCCCCCAAAGGATTTGCAGAGATCGATGATGCGCTGGTGTCCGGCTTGCGTCAGGGCGATTCGACGTTCGGCCTTGATGATCAGATAGTCGTCACCGACGACGAGTTGCCCGGCCAGGTCGAGCGCCTGGCGCGCCACCAGCGCTTCATCGTCGGTCTTCACCTCGGCGGAGATGATCAGCGGCGTACGCGCCTCGTCGGCCAGCACGCTGTCGGCCTCGTCGACGATGGCGAAATTCAGTCCCCGCAGCAGCAAGCGCCGGATACGGGCATCGGCGCCATATATCTTTTCCAGCTTGAGGTGCAGCGAACTCGAACTTGATCCAAGCAGGATTCGATCGCGCAGGTAATCGAAGACCACGGTCTTGTTGGTGCAATAGACCACATCGGCCCGATAGGCGCGCTGCCGCGCCTGATGGTCCATGTCGGCAGTAGCCGCCGCGACGCTGACGCCGAGTGTCTCGTAGATGGGCCGCATCAGTTCGCAATCGCGGGTGACCAGGTAATCATTCACCGTGATGACGTGTACCGGAATCCCCGCCAGCGCTGCCGTGCAGGCCGGCAGAGTGGCTGTGAGCGTCTTGCCCTCCCCCGTATGCATTTCGGCGATCATGCCGTTGATCAACACCCAGCCGCCGATCAACTGGACATCGAAGTGGCGCATGCTCAGCAGCAGGCCCGCTGTTTCCCGCACCAGGGCAAACGTCTTGGCCACAAGTTCGTCGCGCAGTCCGTCGCGCCGCAGTTGTCGCTTGAGTTCGCGGGCCGCCTCGCGCAACCCATGCTGATCCAGGTTTTGGTAGGGCTCGGCAACCAGCGCAACGCGGCCAAGAATGGAATTGATGCGCTCGGGGCGGGCGCGCAGGGCGCGCTGGATGCGTCCGGTCGCAGCGACGCCGAGGCGATCGAGCCACTCGTCGTTGCCGATCTCGCCCTGCTCGGGGTAGATCTGGTCAAAAGTTGGCGCTGGCGCCACGGCGTCAAACATTGAAACGCTTGAGAAAGACACGCCGGGCCTCACGGTACCACTGCTCAGCCAGCGGTTCCGGCTGATGCTCGAAACGCACGTAAATGCGTCCGCCGATATAGTTTGTCGGCGCACCGGCGGAAAGATCGAGGTCCAGCACGAAGAGCTTTTCCAGCGCCTTGCCGTCGCCCGGTTTGGTCGGGTCGAGACCGATCTTGCCGCCCCCCTGAAGACTCAGGGTCATGCTGGGCAATTCATCGGTCGCGGCCGGCACCTCGCGCTTGATCTGTGCCTCGAACGATTGCCACACGCTCCCCGCCGGGCGAATCTCGACCTTGCGCGTGCGCTGGCTGACGAGATTCTCGGCGGACTGCGCGACCACGACGCGCACGTGGCTGGCGGCACTGTCGGTGACGTAGGCGAGGATCTCGCCGCGCTGAGTGAATTTCCCCGGGGCGTTCGGCACATCGGACATGACGAAGATGCCGTCGGACGGGCTGCGCACCTGCAGCTCGCCCTGACGTTTGTAGGCAAGCTCCAGCGCGGCGAGCAAGTGGGCCTTTTGCTCGTTGATCATGTCGGCCTGGACTCGCCTGGAAATGATCGAAGCGTTGTAGCGGGCTTCCAGTTCGTCGAGTTGGGCCTGAAGGACCCGGGTACGCGCGGCAAGCTCGGGATCCTCGCATTCGATGAGGACATCGCCACGGCTAACCTGCTGGCCGGGCTTGGCGACGACGCGGGTGATGAAGCCATCGACGGTGCTGCGCACCTGGGCCTCCTCGGGTGCCCAGAAGACTCCTTCGGCCTGGGTCGAGGATGGCGCCGGGAGCCAGGCGAAGACCGCCAGCACCAGAAGTGCAATGACGCCGCTCGATATCAGCGCACGTTGACGGTGGGCATCGAGTTGAGGACCGACGAAAAGATAGTGCAGCTTCTTGACTGCAGGGATCACCAGCATCGTGGCAAAGGCCCATAGCGCCAATACCACGCCGACAAAGAAAAACTGGCTGGCCACCAGCAGAGCGATGGAAACCATCATGAACATGCGGTAGGCAAACGAACCTATCGCATAGGACACGAACCATCCCGGTTCGCCGCGAGCTGCCGTCGGCGAGCGTCCGCCTTCCAGCCCGAACAAGTAGCGATTGACGAGATAGCCGAGGTACTCGTTCGAGCGCTGCGCCAGATTGGGAATCTCCAGCCAGTCGGCAAGAATGTAGTAGCCGTCATAGCGCAGCAAGGGGTTGGCGTTGAACAGCAGCGTCGAAATACCGGCGACCAGAATCACGTCGTAAGCGATGGCACGCTCGATGCCCGGTTCGAGGTTCACCCAGGCGAAGACCGCGAGCGCAGCGATGAATATTTCCAGCAGCATGCCGGCAGCGCCGACCAGCATGCGGCTGCGTTTGTCGCGAAACGCAGTGGCACTGGACGCATCGACATAGGGGATTGGCATCAGCACCAGCAACATGATGCCCATCTCATGCACCTCGCCACCGTCGATCTTGGTCGCAATGGCGTGGCCGAATTCATGAAGGGCCTTGATCAGCGGAAACACAAACCATATGAGCAGCAGGTTCTGCACCGAGAACACCCGGTCGATCACATCGCCGGACAATTCGGTCCAATGCATGGCGATCAGAATCGTAGCCCAACCCACGACCGCCAACCAAAGGACTGCCCCCCGCCAACCAAGCAGCGGCCTGACGAATGGCATCAGCCGGTTGAGCATGCGGTCGGGATCGAATAGCGGGAAGCGTAGCGAAAGCGGATTGCCGAGATACTGCTTCCAGCGCATGCGCACATGCTTGATGCGGCGTTGTTGCAGTTCCTGGAGGTCCGGCGGCGCATCGCTTTGCAGGACGTCGGCGCGATGCAGATCCGACAGCAATTTGATGACTTCATCCTGGGTCGGCACCTCGTCACCGAGCCGGTCACAGGCGATGCTCCAGATATCCTGAAGGGTACGCCTTCCGTCCATCAGGCCGATGATCAGGTTAGCCACCGGGGTGAAGCGATGAAACTTGCCCGTCGAATGGTTTTGCAGTACATACCAGACGCTGTCACGGTAGATGTGGCGGTGGATCTGCGCATGGTTGCGCAGGCGCGGACGGATCGACGCAACGCGGTACCACGATGTGCTGAACAGGGATTGGCTCATGCCATCACTGGCGGGAAGAGCGCTAGAACCAGGACCATAGCGTCAGACGCAGCCAATCGACGAACTTGTGAGTCCAGATCCAGATCAGCTTGCGGCTACCGGTATCTACCTTGGCTACCCCCTCCATGCCCGGACGCAAGCGATCCGAAGTGCGCGCCAGCAGGGCTTCGACGCGAAAATAGCTGCGCCCTTCGCGTGCCACGGCCACCGGTGTAATCTGGGTGACGGCCAGCGGGAAGACTTCACCGGGAATCGAGGTAAGTGCCAGTGCGCCAGCCTGACCGGCGATGACCGACGTTATATCGCTTTCATCAACCTCCAGGATTACCCGATAAGCGTTGAGCGGCGCGACCTCGAACAGCACCTGACCGCGACGCACCGTGCTGCCGAGCGACTGGTGCAGATCGCCGCTGACGACAATGCCGGCGAAGGGCGCGGCGATTTGCGTGCGCGAAAGCTGCTCCACGAGCAGGTTCATCTGGGCATCGGCTTGCTGCACCTGCGACAAGGTGATGCTGCTCTGGGCCCGGTCATGCTGGGCGACGGCTTCCTGATACTGCTTGGCGTATTGCGAGCGCTGGCTGGTCCACTTGTAGTATTCCAGTCGCAGGTCACGGTCATCGAGTGTTGCCAGCACGTCGCCAGCGGCAACCACGTCGCCGGCACGATGCGTTGCGCTTGCCACATAGCCATCGAAGGGTGCCACCAGTACGCGCCGCACTGCGCCCTCGAGAGTGGCGTTTGCCGCGACGCGATGTTCGCCGCTGGCAAAGCTGAAGAAGACGGCAAGCAGCATCACCACGGAAGCGGCCAGTTTGCGCCCGAAGTGTCGCGGACCGATGAACTTGCGCAGTTCCCCCTGCGCCGCATCCTTGATGCGGGCTGCCAGATGACGCTCGTTCAGGCGCTTGGCCTCAAGCACCCGCGAGCCCAGTGCGACTACCGCCTGACAGAGCTCTACCGTGGCAGGATCGAAAGCCTGGTCACCCGATCGTTCGAAAGTAAAGGCTCCCGTTGTCAGCTCACCCGCGGTAAACGGGATGGTCAATACATAGTCACTACCGAATTGCCGCGCCAGCGTCGTGTGATCCCGGGTGACCAGTACTTCGTCGTCGCGCGCCGGTAGCACCATGATCGAACGCTGATCGATCGCCTCGTCCATGGCCATGCCGATGGCCCGAATCAAGTTCATTCTTTCGCCGAACTCGGCGCTGTGCGAGACCGCCACGACATGCGTGTTACGTTCCCGTACAAAACCTATGCTGACCCGGTCGCAATCGAGACGAATGGCGAGATCCGTTGCCAGGGCCTGGGCAGCGGATTGAAAACCGTCTTCCGCCAGAGCCGATGCCACCATGTCAAGCGTGGCCATAAGACGTTCACGGGTTTTCTGTTCGTCCAGCGACTGCTCGCGGCGCAGAACGGCTTCAAGGCCGCCACAGCCCCAGCGCAACTGCTGCAACTGTTGCCGCAACTCGGATTCCTGCTGGGCCGAGCTTTCCACAGCCACCAATCCGTGCAAATGACCGCCCACCAGCACCGGTGACGCGACAACCGCGTGAGGATGCTTGCTGACGATCAGCGGACGCCCCTGTGCCAGGGCATTGTCGGCCACTTCGGCCATCAGCGCGGTTGCGGCCTGGCCCGGAGGCCAGACGCTTACCGGCACATAAGGACCGGTGTCGGGTGCGCCGAGAACGAGAACGCCGTGCAATGCGCCACTGATTTGCGAGCACTGCAGTGCCAACCATGCCTGGCCAGCCGATTCAACTGTGGTGCAGTTCGACCAGGCGTGCCAAAGCGAATCCGCATCGTTTGCCGTGGCGTCAGGAGACGATGCTGCATCTAGCACAGGGGAAGGCAGGTGGGGGTTCAACGAATTTTTTGCTTGGTGATCAGGAGCGCGGCGCAAGGGTCGGCCCCTGATTTACGGGTGGACGCGGCTATGTTTAAGCGTCGTGCTTGAGTTGCCCGTAACGCGCTTCATATTCCTTGAGTACGCGATCAAGCAGCCCCGCCAGACGCTTCGCGGCGTAGGGGTTGAGCACGATCCGATCGGAGAGCAACACTTTGACTTCCTTTTGCGCCGAATGCCATGCCTGGTTGGCGCCAAACAGCAGGGTAATTTCTTCGCGTGAACCAAGCACGTTGCAGACGTTCGAATAGGACGTGTTCATGCGCGAATCATCCCAAACAACCTTCTGCACGTCGTTAGCCTGCTTCGTGGTCTCGGTAGCTGCTGTTTCTCCGGTGTCGCTCTTGCTCATATTTCGTCCTCAGTTTGGTTTCTGCAATTCAGCAGTATTGACTATTTCCTCGCCCATGATTGGCGGTAACTCGACTTCGCCGCCCCAGTCGATAACAGCACGGCTGGCTATCTTATCGCCATAGTCGGTGTTTTGGACGCTCGAATGCAAGCCGTATCCGCTATCCATCCATTTTTGTGCGGTTTTTTCGATCGCGCCTGACGGCAGTTTGCGGTCGGATTCGGGGCGAGGCCGGGCACGGCGGTCAAGCAGCACCTCATGCCTGCCCTGATCGGCGTGCGCAGTACGAAGCCACTGCCCACGGCGTGCATCGCCACTTGTCATTTCAGTCCCTGATTCCGCCGTACCCGGCTGCGCGCGCTTTTCCAGGACACGCGAATACCAGGATTGGGCTCCGAGCAGCCCGGCCAGCAGCATTTCCATGGGTTTGCCCCGTCCTGCTGCGGGATCTGCCTCTGTGGCAGCAGGCAGCACGTCCCATGAAATGAGCCCCACGCCTGCAGGGCGCTGATCTCCTGACTGCTGCGGACGCGGCGCGCCTTCGAGTTCGCCAGGCAGTTCGGCGCCCGGAGGCAGTTCGTCTGACCCGGTCGGCGCAGTCTGCCGTGGCCGCTGCGGATTGCCCTGATCTTCGGCAGGCGGCGTCGCATTGGCATCGGGTTCGGTGGTCGTCTCACCTTGACCCTGGCCACGCGATTGCTCGCTGCTTTCGCCCGTCGTGCTGCCTTCACCCTGGAGTACATCTCGCTGACCGCCGGTACCGCGCCGGCCGCCAGAAGTTCCGTCCAGATCCTCCGGCGCACCGCCTTCGAATGCACCACCACCTTGAGTTTCGGGTGCGCCGTCGGTCTGCCCAGCCGCCTCTGCAGTCGAGCGCACACTGTCGCCGTTGTGAGTGAATTCGTAGCCCGATATGCTGCTCAGGGTCACGAATTCAGACAGGCGCACGGTATAGTCGGAGGTAGTACCGACGGCGGCCGGATTTGGCTCGCTGGCAACATAGACCGTGCCCACCGGGATGGTGTTGCTCGGGGTGGTGGTGTAAGTAAACAGTTCCTCTTGCACTTGGGCGATCAGGTCTGCCGTACCCGGCGAGTATCGAATGAACGAGGTTACGAAGCCCGAAGGATCAAACATGACACTGCCGTAATCGCCAGCGAGGATGTCGTTGGTCAGGTTTCCGACAATCATGTCCAGTTCGGCACCGCCGAATATGACGTTCTGGCCACCACCGCCATCGATCTGATCAACAGTGCCGGTCATCGGATCGAGGGTCTCGACGAGCCGGAGGACACCGCCAACGGAGTAGCTTACCCATCCGCTATCCCCCATCATCAGATCCTGTCCAGTTCCGCCCAAGAGATTGTCTGCACCGCTGCCGCCGATCAATACTCCGCTGCCGTTCCCGGAAGACAGGAAATCGTCGCCGCCGATCAATGGATCCGTGGTTTCGGCACTTGCCAGGATTCCGGTTCCGTCAAAGCCGACAATGCCATTGTCGCCAAGCAACGCATCCTTGCCTTCTCCGGTCGTCACGCTGTCATTGCCTACGCCGGCGAGGACTACTGTGTCACCGCCCACCGCAGTTATGACATCCGAGTCGCCCACGCCAGGATTGGTCGTTACGATTCCGCCCAAAACGCCGCTCGTGTAATACGTCAGGCTTGCGTTATCGCCGGTCACGTAGTGGGTTCCTGTGGCAACCGAAACCGTATCAGCACCGACACCGCCAAGAACCGTCTTGGTGCCGTCGGCGGATGTAATCACATCGTTACCGCCGAGCAGCGGCATTGTGCTGTCAATGGATTGGAACACCGATCCGCTTGCGTCCATCGTCACCGTACCGCCATCACCAACTATCGTGTCGGTTCCGGTTCCTGTGGTGATTGTGTCGCTACCCGTGCCGGTCAGTACCACGTTGTTGCCGTCACCCAAGGTGACGGTATCGCCGCCACCGGTGGTCGCCACCGTGTCGGTTGTCGTATAGCTCAGTGTGTTGCCCGCGCCGGTTTGACCCAGCGCGACGTAAGTCACCGCACCATTGTCGCCAAGCACTGTGTGGTTGCCTGTCCCCATCGTGACGGCGTCGGTCCCGTCGCCGCCGAGCACAGTCTTGTCGCCGGTGCCGCCGATGATGACGTCGTTCCCGCCCAGGTCTGTGATCGTGCCGCCAGTCGTAGTCTGCGAATTGGTCACGACCTGGGCAAAGTTGTTGCCTTCCGCATCCATTTGCACAAAGCCGTTGTCGCCCAAAATCGTGTCGTTGCCGGCGCTCGTGGTGATGATATCTACGCCCAAGCCACCCAATACGGTGTTGTTGCCGTCACCCAGAGTGATGGCATCGTTGCCGGCGGTAACCGCCAGGATATCGGTGGTTTCGTACAAGAGCGCCTTGCCCTCGCCCACCAGATCCATGGCGACGTAGGTGACCATGCCGTTGTCGCCAAAGACGACGTGATCGCCCGTGGTGAAGGTGATCTGGTCGTTGCCGTCACCACCGAAGGCGCGCTTGTCGCCGGTGAGGCCTCTGATGATGTCGTCGCCGCCCAGGTTGGTGACGAACTGCGGTCCGATGGTGGTGCTTTGCGACTTGGTGGCGATCAGCGCGAAGTTGTTGCCTTCGATGTCGCGCTGGATGAAGCCGTTGTCGCCGAGGATGGTGTCGGTGCCGTTGGCGCTGTCGATGGTGTCGCCACCCATGCCGCCCAGCACGGTGTTGTTGCCGTCGCCGAGGGTGATGACGTCAATGCCGCCGGTGCCGGTCAGATCGTCGGTGGTTTCGTACAGCCTGGCCTTGCCCTCGCCCACCAGGTCCATGGCAACGTAGGTGACCATGCCGTTGTCGCCGATGACGACGTGATCGCCCGTGGTGAAGGTGATCTGGTCGTTGCCGTCACCACCGAAGGCGCGCTTGTCGCCGGTGAGGCCTCTGATGATGTCGTCGCCGCCCAGGTTGGTGACGAACTGCG